>NZ_JBHVQI010000023.1:0-66478 GCF_042886835.1 Paenarthrobacter sp. NPDC057981 | reverse complement strand
CTCGGAGCAGACGGCTTCGGCTTCTCCGACACCCGCCAAGCCGCCCGCCGCTACTTCAAAAACGACACCCACTCCATCGTCACCAAAACCCTCCAACTCCTCGCCGCCAAGGGCGAAGTTGAAGAAGGTGCCGTGGAAAAGGCGATCGACAAGTACCGGCTCCTGGATGTGAACGCCGGCACCACCGGCGGAGCAGGCGGCGACGCCTAAGTCCCCTTCCGGGACGTCACGCATCACCAGCACAAACCGCGACGGCGGTCCTCACCAAAGGTGGGGACCGCCGTCGGGCTTTAAGGGCACTGGGTGCGGCCCGGCGGAACGTGACGGGCGACAAGGCGAGTTGTAGCCTTCGCACAAATGGAGCTTCCCACCGCGGGGCCGTATGCTCATTCCATGGCAGAGCCCACCAAAACAACTTCAAAGCGCAAGGCAGCGCCCCAGGCGTTGTCGCCGGAAAAGGCGGAAACCCTTCGGCAGCTCCGCGCCAACGTCGGGCAACTGTCCACCAGCACGATGCGTCAACTGGAGAAGTCGCTCCCCTGGTACAGCCGCCTGAGTTCCGATGAGCGCTCCGCACTGGGCTTGGTGGCGCAGAACGGAATCGCCGCCTTCGTCACCTGGTATGAGCGCCCCAGCTCGCCGTCCTGGATCCTTACCGACGTGTTTGGCAACGCCCCCACCGAGCTCACCCGTTCCATCAGCCTGCAGAAGGCCCTGCAACTGATCCGCATCGTGGTTGAAGTGGTCGAAGACCAAGTGCCAGTCATAGCTCCGGAATCCGACCAGCCTTCCCTGCGTGAAGCCGTCCTGCGCTACTCCCGGGAGGTGGCGTTCGCTGCTGCGGATGTCTATGCGCGCGCTGCAGAGTCACGCGGCTCCTGGGACACCCGCCTGGAAGCGCTGATTGTTGATGCAATCCTCCGTGGAGAGAACACCGATGCGCTGCGGTCCCGGATCGCGGCGCTTGGATGGAAAGCGCAGGAGCGGTTCACTGTCATGGTCGGCAACTCCCCGTCGGAACCCAGCGCGAGCTACGTCAGCGAACTGCGACGCACTGCCGGCCGGTTCGCCGAGGACGCGCTGGTGGGTATCCAGGGTGACCGCCTCATCCTGATTCTCGGTGGAGTCCAGGACCGGGACACGGCCTACCTGAAGCTCAGTGAACTTTTCGCGCCAGGCGCCGTGGTGTACGGCCCTGAAGCCGGTTCCCTGCTGGAAGCAAGCAGCTCCGCCCAGGCCGCGTTCGCAGGCCTCACTGCGGCCCGCGCGTGGCCCTCCGCCCCGCGACCCGTTGCCGCCGACGATCTCCTGCCGGAGCGCGTTGTTTCCGGCGATGACGCTGCCCGGAGATCCCTGATCAAAAACATCTACAGGCCCCTTCTGGCGGCTTCGAACGGCCTGGTGGAGACACTCGGGACGTACCTTGAGTTGGGTCATTCCCTGGAAGCAACGGCCCGGGAACTGTTCGTCCATGCCAACACAGTGCGCTACCGTTTGAAGCGTGTCTGCGACGTGACAGGCTGGGATCCACTGCTCCCAAGGGAGGCGTTTGTGCTGCAAACGGCCTTGGTTGTAGGACGGCTTTCGGCCCCGCCAAAAGCCGTTCCCGAACGTCATGCGTCACGTTCGCAGAACTGAACCGTTGTAGACTTCCTACAAACTGACCCAGTGAGCTTGGTGTACCAAAACACCAGTGGATCACGTGGCAATTTGGAAAGCTGGATACGTGCTTGCAATCGTCTGCCCTGGACAGGGCTCCCAGACCCCCGGATTTTTGGCCCCCTGGCTGGAACTCCCCTCCGTCGAAGGCCAAGTGGCCGCCCTGAGCGAGATCGCAGGCATTGACCTCAAGGCCCATGGCACCACCTCCGATGAAGAAACCATCAAGGACACCGCCGTCGCACAGCCGCTGATAGTCGCGGCGGGCCTTGTGGCCGCGCAGTCCCTGTTCGACGTCGAGTTGAGCACCCTGCCGGTCATTCTGGCCGGCCACTCCGTTGGTGAAATCACGGCATCCGCCCTTGCCGGCGTCCTCACCGAAGCCGAGGCCATGACCTTCGTCCGCGAACGCGCCAACAGCATGGCTGCCGCAGCCGCAGTGACCCCCACCGGGATGAGTGCCGTAGTGGGCGGCGACCCCGCCGAGGTCCTGGTGGCAATCGAAGCCTCCGGCGCCACCCCCGCCAACGTCAACGGTGCCGGCCAGACCGTCGCCGCGGGAACCTTCGAGCAGCTCAAGGCCCTCGCGGACAACCCGCCCGCAAAAGCCCGTGTGATTCCGCTCAAGGTTGCCGGCGCTTTCCACACCTCCCACATGGCCCCCGCGGTCAGCGCCCTCGAAGCCCTCAAGCCTTCGCTGTCGCCGCAGAGCCCTTCGGTGCCCCTTCTGTCCAACTACGACGGCAAGGAAGTCACGGCGGGCCCTGCCGCCGTCGAGAGCCTCATTGCCCAGGTGTCCCGACCGGTCCGCTGGGACCTGTGCATGGAAACACTGGTGGAGCGCGGCGTTACCGGCGTCATTGAACTTGCACCGGCCGGCACCCTGGCCGGACTGGCCAAGCGCGGGATGCCCGGCGTCAAGACCGTCGCAGTCAAAACCCCGGACGACCTGTCCGCGGCTCTCGCACTCTTTGCTGAACTGGAGGGACAGGCATGAGCACCCCGGTACTGAACAAAGCCGCCGTGAATGAGAATTCCCGCATCCTGGGTATCGGCGCGTACCGCCCGGACGTCATCGTCACCAACGAGGACGTGTGCCAGTGGATCGATTCCTCGGATGAATGGATTCGCCAGCGTACCGGCATCATCACCCGCCACCGCGCGGCGGAGGATGTCAGCGTCATCGACATGGCCGAAGGTGCAGCCCGGGAAGCACTGGCCCAGGCAGGCATCGAAGCGTCACAGCTTGGGGCCGTCATTGTCTCCACAGTTACCCACCCCTACGCGACGCCCTCCGCTGCCGCCGCTTTGACTGACCGTTTGGGCGCGACGCCGGCACCCGCCTTTGATATCTCTGCCGCCTGTGCCGGGTACTGCTACGGCGTTGCCCAGGCTGATGCATTGGTCCGCTCCGGCGCAGCCGAGTACGTTCTGGTGGTTGGCGCCGAAAAGCTCTCGGATGTCATCGACAACCACGAGCGCACCATCTCGTTCCTCCTGGGTGACGGAGCCGGCGCCGTCGTCGTTGGCCCCTCCGACACACCCGGTATCGGCCCCTCCGTATGGGGCTCCGACGGCAGCAAGTGGGACGCCATCGGCATGACCCACTCCCTTGAAGACGTCAAGAAGCTCGGCGAGTCCGCCAGGCACTCCGACGAAATTGATGACCCCGCCATCCTTTCGGCAACCCA
This sequence comes from Paenarthrobacter sp. NPDC057981, assembly GCF_042886835.1. Classification (NCBI taxonomy): domain Bacteria; kingdom Bacillati; phylum Actinomycetota; class Actinomycetes; order Micrococcales; family Micrococcaceae; genus Paenarthrobacter; species Paenarthrobacter sp. NPDC057981. The sequence continues at coordinate 63,128 of NZ_JBHVQI010000023.1, read as the reverse complement.
GGATGTGTGGCCAACCCTGCGTCAGGACGGACAGACCGTCTTCCGCTGGGCGGTATGGGAGATGGCGAAGGTAGCCCAGCAGGCATTGGACGCTGCAGGCATCGAAGCCAGTGACCTTGCTGCGTTCGTTCCCCATCAGGCGAACATGCGCATCATTGATGAGATGGTGAAGAAGCTCAAGCTTCCCGAGTCTGTGGTGATCGGCCGTGATATCGCCCAAGCCGGAAACACGTCAGCTGCCTCCATCCCGTTGGCAACGCACCGCTTGCTCCAGGAGAACCCTGGCCTGAGTGGCGGCCTTGCCCTGCAGATCGGCTTCGGCGCCGGCTTGGTCTTCGGCGCACAGGTTGTCGTCCTGCCATAGACCTGGACCGGCCACGGCGGCCTCCAGCCAACTGAATATTCCTGACAAACCCAAACCGTAACCGCGGTTTGCCCCCTTTCCGGCAGCAGCCGGTACAACAAGAAAAGGAGCCAACAATGGCTAGCAACGAAGAGATCCTGGCCGGCCTGGCTGAAATCGTCAACGAAGAGACCGGCCTTGCCACCGAAGCCGTCGAGCTCGACAAGTCCTTCACCGAGGACCTGGACATCGACTCCATCTCCATGATGACCATCGTCGTCAACGCTGAAGAGAAGTTCGGCGTCCGCATCCCCGACGAAGAGGTCAAGAACCTCAAGACCGTCGGCGACGCCGTCAGCTTCATCGCGAACGCACAGGCCTAGTCCTGAAACCAGCTGTGCCGGGCCGGGGCGCCAGTCCCTGCCCGGCACAGCCGCAATAACGCCCAAAGTTTTCCTGCCGCCCGCGCTGACCGCGAACGGGACGGCTGATCCGACAGAGAGTGATCGCATGGCACGCAAAGTAGTCATAACCGGTCTGGGGGCCACCACTCCCATCGGCGGCGACGTACCCACAATGTGGCAGAACGCGCTGAAAGGGGTCTCCGGCGCCCGTACCCTCGAAGACGAGTGGGTCGCCAAGTACGACCTCCCCGTCCACTTTGCTGCCAGGTGCTCCACGCCTGCCCTGGAGGTCCTGAGCCGGGTTGAGGCCAAGCGGATGGACCCGTCCACGCAGTTTGGCGTCATCGCCGCACGCGAAGCCTGGTCCGACGCCGGCATCGGGGAGATCGACCACGACCGCCTGGCCGTGGCTTTTGCTACCGGAATCGGCGGCGTCTGGACTCTTCTGGACGCCTGGGACACCCTCCGGGACAAGGGCCCGCGCCGTGTCCTCCCCATGACTGTGCCCATGCTCATGCCCAACGGCGTAGCGGCTGCCGTCAGCCTCGACCTGGGAGCACGCGCCGGTGCCCACACGCCGGTTTCCGCTTGCGCATCCGGCACAGAGGCTCTCCACCTTGGTTTGGACCTGATCCGGTCCGGCAAAGCTGACGTAGTGGTATGCGGTGGCGCCGAAGCGGCTATCCACCCTATGCCGTTGGCCGCCTTCTCTTCCATGCAGGCTCTCTCCCGCCGCAATGACGAGCCCGAGCGCGCCTCCCGCCCGTACGACCTCGACCGTGACGGCTTCGTCATGGGCGAAGGGGCCGGCGCCCTGGTCCTGGAGGCCGAGGAACACGCCATCGCACGCGGCGCCCGCATTTACGCCGAACTCGCTGGAACGTCGGTGACGGCAGACGCCTACCACATCACAGCCCCGGACCCCGAGGGCCTTGGTGCCACCCGGGCGCTGAAGGCTGCAATGTTCGATGGCCGGATCCAGGCTGAAGACGTCGTGCACGTCAACGCGCACGCCACCTCCACGCCGGTAGGCGACAAGCCCGAGTACACGGCCCTCCGGGCCGCCCTGGGCTCCCACGTGGACAACGTCGCGGTCTCCGCAACGAAGTCGCAGATGGGCCACCTCCTGGGTGCCTCGGGCGCTGTCGAAGCCGTCCTGACCGTGCTGGCCGTTTACGAACGCAAGGCACCGGTCACCATCAACCTCGAGAACCAGGACCCCGAGATCCCCCTCGACGTCGTAACCTCCGTCCGCGACCTTCCGGCCGGAGACATCGTAGCGCTGAGCAACTCGTTCGGTTTCGGTGGACACAATGCCGTGATTGCGGTGCGAAACGTCTGAAGCAGGCTCGGTTAGTCCGAGGGTTTTTGCCTTGACGTGAAGAGGGCCCCACCATTCGGTGGGGCCCTCTTCATTGCTATGGGGTATTGCCTGCCTGGGCTCTCTTAGCCCACCTGGTGCAGCCAGCGTACGGGGGCGCCTTCGGCAGCGTGCCGGAATGGCTCGAGTTCCTCGTCCCACGCCTCACCCAAGGCCAGGGACAACTCGTGGTAAACGGCCGAGGGATCTCCGGCACCGGATTCATACGCGTAACGGATGCGGTCTTCGGTCACCATGATGTTGCCGTGCACATCGGTCACGGCATGGAAAATGCCGAGTTCGGGCGTGTGCGACCAGCGGGCGCCGTCGACGCCCTGGCTGGGTTCCTCGGTGACCTCGTACCGCAGATGCGCCCAGCCCCGAAGAGCCGACGCCAGTTGTGCCCCGGTTCCCGGAGCACCGGTCCAGGAAAGCTCGGCCCGGAACATTCCGGGCGCGGCAGGTTGAGGGGTCCACTCAAGATCGGTCCGCTTATCCACGACCGATCCGATGGCCCACTCGACATGCGGGCAAAGTGCAGTCGGGGCAGAGTGCACGAACAGGACACCGCGGGTTGTTGCAACAGACATTCCATCCTCCATAGCTGTAGGTACGTCTTCCCCAACGACCTCTGCCTGGATGTTTGCTGATGCTGCCGGATGCCATGGAATTCATGTGGGCCCTGACAGGCTATTCATTTGTGTAGTCCTGCTGACGATCTTGGCACAGATCTAACCCTCAAGCGTGAATTGAAGGTTTCCCCGTGGTGCTTTCATTTTGCCGTACGCTGCTGCTTTCCGCCAGTGCGGTGTCTGAAGCGTTCATGTTCAGGCCCGCGGGTGCGCCTGCTGATAGCTGTTCCTGAGCCTGTCCACGGACACATGGGTATAGATCTGCGTGGTGGCGAGGCTGCTGTGCCCGAGAATTTCCTGGACGGCACGCAGGTCGGCGCCGCCGTCCAGAAGATGCGTAGCCGCGCTATGCCTCAGCGCGTGCGGGCCGGTGGCGGCGGTATCACCCAACGCCTGGAGCAACCCGCTGACCACGGAGCGGATCTGCCGGGGATCGACGCGGTTACCCCGGACTCCCAGAAACAGGGCCGGCCCGCTACGTGCGGCCGCTAGGGCCGGGCGGCCGCGCCTGAGCCAATCATCCACGGCCAGGGCAGCCGGCACACCGAATGGCACGGTGCGCTCTTTGTTACCCTTTCCGAGCACACGCAGGGTTCTTCGGTCCGGGTCCAGATCATCAATGTCCAGTCCCGCAAGTTCGCCCACCCGGACACCTGTGGCGTAAAGCAGCTCAACCATGGCCCGGTTGCGCAGGGCCATCGGACCACCGTCCTCGGCGGCGACGCCCAGGTCATCAACGATGCGGGTGACCTGCTGTTGCTGCAAAACGCCTGGGAGGGACTTACTGCGCTTGGGGGCCTGCAGCCGTACCGCAGGGTCGGTGGGGATCAGTTCTTCCCGTAGCGCCCAGCTCGTGAAGGACCTGGCGGTTGCCGCACGTCTGGCCAACGTAGCCCGGGACATTCCCGCCTCACTCTGGGCACCCAGCCAACGCCGAAGGGATCCGAGCTCGAGTTGGGCCAGTTCCTGGACCCCCTCCTCCACGGCAAAAGCGAGAAGGCTCTCAACATCCGCCGTGTAGGCACGGACGGTGTGGGCCGACCGTGCCCGCTCACCCTCGAGGTATCGACGAAATCCCTCTATTGCGTCGGCCAGGGCTGCAGGTAGTGATCGTCCGTCCACTCTTCCAACTCTGCCAGCAGTCGTCGTCCGGCGCCTGCACCAACATGCCTGCTCCCAAAGTCGCTAAGCACTCTTTCCACGCTTCCATGCACCCCGTTCCGAAATGGCCAGGCCCAACAGCCCCAGCCGGCCAAGGCCCGCACGAACTGCAACGGGACTCAACCCCGCCACGACGGATAGCTTTTCCACGGAACTCGAGGAGCGTAGGGGCAGGGCATCCAGAAGAATAAGGTCCTCAAGCGACAACCCGTCATGGGCAGCCGCGGCCTCGTCTTTGTCCCCGGCATCGGACTCACCTATGGCCCCGGCGAGCTCGGCGATCTCCCCCACGTCCGTCACGCAAACGGCTCCCCCTTCCCTGAGAAGGCGGTGGCAGCCGGCCGAGTTGGCGCTGTGGATTGATCCAGGAACGGCAGCCACCACGCGACCCATGGCCTCAGCGTGGTGCGCCGTATTCAGTGCCCCTGAACGCCACCGGGCCTCCACCACCACGGTGACAGAGGCAAGGGCCGCAATGAGCCGGTTTCTTTGCAGGAATCTGTACCGTGTGGGGGCCGAACCCGGGGGAACTTCCGAAACAACAGCTCCCTGGGTGCAGACCGCCCGCAGGAGGTCCTCGTTGCCGGAGGGGTAGAAGCGGTCGACTCCCCCGGCCATGACCGCTATGGTGGGCAGCCCGGCTACCCCTCCATTGAGCGCTCCACGGTGCGCGTGGGCGTCGATGCCGTAGGCGCCGCCTGAGACCACGGTAAAGCCGCGCTGGGCCAGTCCATATGCGAAGTCTCCCGTGACCGATGCGCCATAACCGGTACTGTCCCGGGAGCCCACCAGCGCGATGGCGTGCGGTGCTGACGGCAGTTCCTGCTCGTGCCCCCGCCACCACAGGCAGAGGGGTTCCTGAAGGCCAAGATCGGACAATTGCTCCGGCCACAGGTCATCTCCGGGAATGATCAAACGGCCACCAAGCCGCCGCATGGTCTCCAAGTCGCGTTCGGGAGCCAAGTCGGCAACACGAGGTGCCCACCGCTTGAGACTGTCCTTGAGCCCTGGCCAGCTTGCGGGTCCTCCGCCGTCTCGGAGCACGGCGGAGATCTCCTGTTCCAGGGCAGGTCCAGTTCGCAGCTCCCCCGTTGCAACGCCAAGGGCGTCGACCGGCCCCGCTACCTGGACCAGTGCCAGACCTACGGAGTCCTGGGGTTCCATAAGGCGCGCCAGTGCTGCCCGGGCTGTTCTGTTCTTGTCGCGCTCGTTCATCCCTGCCACTCCAGTTTCCCGTTCGAATTCAAGGTGCTCATGCCGCCCCCGCAGCCTGTCTCAGGCCCAGTGCCTGCCCTATGTGGTCAGCATCGGGCTTATCGCTGAGGTCTAGATCCGCCAGCGTCCAGGCGAGCCTCAGGACACGGTCGTAGCCCCGCGCCGTCAGGATGCCCCGCTCCAAGGCGGCGTCCAGGATCCGTGTGGTTCCCGGGGACAACCGCAGTTCGCCGCGGAGGCTTCGTCCTGGGACCTGCGCATTTGTCTCAAGCCCGAAGCCGTTCAGGCGGACCAGCTGCCTCTCCCTGGCGGCTGCTACCCGCGTTGCCACTGTGCCCGTGTCCTCTTCTTTCCCGGCGTTCCCGAAGTCCGCCAAGGACACCCTTTCCACTTGCAGTTGGATATCGACGCGGTCCAGCAGCGGGCCTGACATCCTCCCGAAGTAGCGGCGTCGCATCATCGCCGTGCAGGTACACTCCATCCCTTTGCCGGATGCTTTCCCGCAAGGACATGGATTGGCGGCCAGAACCAGTTGGAAGCGGGCAGGATAGGCAGCAGTTCCGGCCGAACGGTGGATCACCAGCTCGCCACTTTCCAGTGGCTGCCGAAGGGCGTCCAACACCCGTCGTTCATACTCCGGAGCCTCGTCGAGGAACAGCACGCCCCGATGGGCGCGTGATGCGGCGCCTGGCCGCGGAAGCCCCGAGCCGCCACCGATGATGGCAGCGGCCGTTGCACTGTGGTGCGGATTCTCAAAAGGCGGCCGCCGGACCAACCGAACGGCAGAGGCTTGGACCGCGGCCAAGGAATGGATGGCGGTCACCTCCATTGCCGCCGTATCCGACAGGTCCGGCAACAATCCAGGAAGTCTCTCGGCCAGCATCGTCTTGCCGGCTCCCGGCGGGCCGGTCAGCAGCATGTGGTGTCCCCCGGCAGCAGCCACTTCCAGCGCGCGCCGCGCTTCGCCTTGCCCTGAGACATCGCAAAGATCAGGCGTCGAGGCCAAGCTGTCCACGTCCGGATCAGGGGCATCCTCGTCCGCGGGCTCATAGTCCAGAGCGAGGTCTTTCGGGTCTGCGCCAAAGTCGTACGCCAGCCTGGCCAGCGTCTTGTAGCCCCGGACGTTTGCGCCCGGGACGAGCGCTGCCTCCGCAACATTCGCCTCGGCCACCACGATGTCCGGATAGCCCGCTTGGACGGCGGCCATGACCGCGGGCAACATTCCACGGACCGGTCTCAGCCTGCCGTCCAGGCCAAGCTCAGCGATGAACACGGTCCCGTCGATGGACCTGATGTCCTTGGCAGCCCGCAGCACTGCCATGGTGATCGCCAGGTCGAATCCCGAACCACGTTTCGGAAGTGAGGCAGGAATGAGATTCGCCGTGATCTTCCTGCGGCTCAAAGGTATCCCTGAGTTTTGCGCGGCCGAGCGAATTCGTTCCTTCGCCTCGTTCAAGGCAGCATCGGGGAGCCCGAGGATCACGAAGTTGGGTAGCGTTTGGCCGATGTCGGCCTCTACTTCCACGATGTAGCCGTTCAGGCCCACAAGGGCGACGCTGTAGCTGCGCCCGACCCCCATCTACCCAACACCCCGAAGGTGTTCCAGCACGGGATCACCGAAGCCGCTGTCTACCACCGACACCACGTCAACACGTTGACGCTGTGCCTTGAACTCGTGGGCGCGGCACCAGGACGAGACAAGTCTATGGAGCCGGGCCAATTTGGCCGGTCCTACAGCCTCGAATGGATGCCCGTAGGCCAGGCTCCTCCGGGTCTTGACTTCGGCCACCACCAGGGTGTCCCCGTCAATCGCAACGATGTCGATTTCCCCATCGGCACAACGCCAGTTGCGATCGATGATCCGCATCCCCTGGTCCGCCAGGAAATCCGCCGCCAATGCCTCGCCATATTGGCCCAGCAGGTCTTTTGCCCTCATGGCCATCACCTCCACTGACCAGCCTTCAGGCTGGAGGCGGACCGTGACAGGGCGGGATGCCGCTATGTGCGTAAACCGGCCGAATTCGTAGGCTGTGGAGGAAAAGTGCGTGCCGGTAGAGTGCTAGTTGCCGAGATCTCCAAGGTCTCCCAGCCCGCCGTCCTTGGGCAATGCAAGGTCTTCGCTGCGGGGCAGTTCTTCGACGTTGACGTCCTTGAAGGTGATGACACGGACGTTCTTGACGAAACGCGCTGAGCGGTAAACATCCCAGACCCACGCGTCCTGCAACGTCAGGTCGAAGTAAACCTCACCGTCCGCGCTGCGGGCTTGGAGATCGACATGGTTGGCCAGATAGAACCGTCGCTCCGTCTCGACAACGTAGCTGAACAGACCAACTACGTCCCGGTATTCACGGTAGAGCTGCAGCTCCATGTCGGTTTCATAGTTTTCAAGGTCCTCGGCACTCATAGTTCCATCTTGCACTATCTGCTGGTGGGTACGCGCCAAGTACACAACAGCTGCGCGACTGGCAGGAGTTATTCCTCCACGGCTCCGGTCAAGTGCCAGCTGGTGCGGTGGTAAGCACTGGGACCCTGAAGGCGGATAACGTCACGGTGGGCTGCCGTGGCATACCCCTTGTTGACATTCCAGCCGTACGCGGGCAACTCGGAGTGGAGGTCCACCATGATGCGGTCGCGGGCCACCTTCGCCAGCACACTGGCCGCCGCGACGCTGAGGCAACTCATGTCGGCTTTGACCCTGGTGTGGACAGGAGCGTCGCACAGAGCACCGGTCGGCGCCGGGTCAAAGAGCGACGCCTGGACGTCCGGTGACAGCCAGTTATGGCTGCCGTCCAGCAGCACCAGGTCAGGGGTGATGCCGCCGTCGAGAATTTCACACCACGCCCGCGTTCCGGCCAGGCGCAGGGCGGCAATGATGCCGATCTCATCAATTTCCTGTGAGGAGGCATGCCCCACGGCCGAGGCCAAGGCCCATTCACGAACCAGGGGTTCCAAGCGGTCCCGGTCCTCGGGCTTGAGCAGTTTGCTGTCGCGCACGTCCGCCAAGAGGCCATGCTCGGCCAGGTCAACCACCGTGATTCCCACGCTGACTGGACCGGCCAAAGCACCGCGTCCTACCTCATCCACGCCGGCAAGCAGGCGCACACCCTGGGAGAGAAACGATCTCTCCACATCCAACGTGGGAAACCCAAGGGGGCTCTTGGTCTTTGCTTTGCCTTTGGGCAGGGCCTTGCCTTTGGGCGGGGTCTTGCCTTTGGCCTTAGGACCTGTTGTTGTCGTTGCCATCTACTGTGCGGGGGTTGCTTGTGGGACGTTACGGAAGACGTCCGGGTAGTTGTCCAGGACGGTCCACCGGTTGATGGGCCAGGCGATAACGGTCGCCTTGCCCTCAACGTCTTCGATGTTCACGAATCCGCCGTTGGTTTCCTGGTGTGCCCGGGAGTCCGCAGAGTGGTTGCGGTTATCGCCCATAACCCACACTTTACCCGCGGGAACAACGACGTCGAAGGTTTGGGGCGAGGGGCTTTCAGCAGGATTTATGTAGGTTTCGTTGAGCGCAACCCCGTTGACGCTGACGCGCCCTTGGGCGTCACAGCAGCTGACGTGATCGCCGGGGAGCCCGATAATCCGCTTGACCAGGTGCTGCTCGCTGGCATCGGGAGCCAGGCCCACGAATTCAAGGGTGTCTCCCACCCAGTCCATGGGGCCGGCGGGCTTCTGCGCGACAGGCGGCAGCCACGCTTGGGTGTCCTTGAAGACCACCACGTCCCCTCGCGAGAGGTCGAATGGCCCGGGAACCAGCAGGTTGATGAAGATCCGGTCCTGGACATCCAGGGTGCTTTCCATGGACTCCGAGGGGATGAAGAATGCCTTGAAAAGGAAGGTCTTTAGCAGGAAGGACAGCACCAGCGCAATCGCCACAACGGTGAGGATCTCCCGGACCCATACCATGACCGGGTTCTTGGGCGACTTTTGTGCCTCGGCCCGGGTCTCCGCAGCCCCGCCCGTACTTGCCGTTTCGTCCGAGAGCCGCGCGTCGTCGTCGTACCGCTCGGGTGTCCCGGGAGCTTTGTCCGGCATCTACTGTCCGTTCTTCGATGATGTTTCGGCCTGCGGAGAGCGAGGCATCCCTGTAAATCTATCAAGTGGCCAGATGATCTGGACCGGCCTTCCGATAACCCGTTCGATGGGAACCATGCCGCCGCCCGGCGCGCCCAGCAGCCCGCGGGAGTCGGCAGAACGTGAACGGTGATCGCCCATCAGCCAGAGACGGTCGCGCGGCACGACGACGTCGAACTTCTGTGTGCTGGGTTCGTCACCCGGGTATAGATAGGGTTCCTCAAGTACCTGACCGTTCACTGTGAGGTGGCCGGTGGCATCGCAACACTGAACATGGTCCCCGGGGACGCCTATAACCCTCTTCACGTACGTGGTATCACTGCCCATCAGCCCAAACCACTGCCCGGCTGCGTTGACCGCATCCACGAAGGGACCCTTGCCGCTGCTCAGCGGCGCAAAGGAACCGCGGCCATCGAAGACCACGACGTCGCCACGCCGGATCGGTTCGACGCTGAAATCGGTGCGGGAGACCAGGATCCGGTCGCCCGTCATCAGGAGAGGCTCCATGGATTCGGAAGGAATGTAGTAGACGTCCACCCAGAGTGAACGGACCAGGCCACTGATGGCGATCGCGAGGACCAGCGCCAGCAAAACAAAACGCCAGCCCTGTTTCCGGGGCTGGCGTTCTGTTGTGTCCATGACTCGTATCCTGTGTTGCGTTGCGGATTGCTCCGGAACTACCGGGCACGAATCCTGGACCCGTTGCGTAAGTCGCAGGACTTACTTGGCGAAGTCGCGCTTTTCCTTGATCTTCGCAGCCTTACCGCGCAGTGCGCGCATGTAGTAAAGCTTGGCGCGGCGGACGTCACCCTTGGTGACGACCTCGATCTTTTCGATGATCGGGGAGTGTACCGGGAAGGTACGCTCTACGCCGACACCGAAGGAAACCTTGCGGACGGTGAAGGTTTCGCGAACGCCGTCACCCTGGCGGCCCAGGACGAAGCCCTGGAATACCTGGACACGGGAGTTCTTGCCTTCGATGATGTTGACGTGAACCTTGAGGGTGTCACCCGCGCGGAACTCAGGAACATCGCTACGCAGCGAGGCTGCATCTACGCTATCGAGGATATGCATTAATCCACTCCTGGTGAACGCCACAGGTCATTCACTTTGGGTTACGGCGGACAAGCCCGGAGCGCACGAGGGGCCCGGAAATTTCCGCCGAAGTTTCTTAGTGTCCGGCTCCGCCACTGATTGGCGTCACCGGGTTGTCCGACTGTTGGCTGAACTCCCCCTGTGGCAGGTGTCAGCCCAGCAGACACAAGGGTTAATTCTGCCATATGCACAGCAATCCGGCCAACTGGCAGGAGGGACCAACGTTCGACGGCGGCAGGAAGGTTCAGTTGGCGGCGTCGCCGCCGGGCCTGCCCCGCAAGCGACCGTCCACGACGTCGTAACCCAGCTCTGCCAGTGCGTTGCGGTCCGCGCGGCTCAACGCACCGGCGTCGAAATCCGCCAGAAGGTCCGGGCGCCGTTCGGCGGTTCGGCGGAATTGCTCATGGCGGCGCCACTGGGCAATCTTCCCGTGATTGCCACTGAGCAGGATCTCCGGCACATCATGATCCCGCCACGATGACGGCTTGGTGTAAACGGGGTACTCCAGGAGCCCATCGGAGTGGGACTCCTCGATCAAGGATTCGGGATTGCCGACCACTCCGGGAAGGAGGCGGCCGATCGCTTCCACCATGGCCAGGACGGCAACTTCGCCCCCGTTGAGCACGTAGTCACCAAGACTGACCGGGCGCACGGTGAAGTGCTCGTGGGCCCAGTCGATGACGCGTTCGTCAATGCCCTCGTAGCGACCACAAGCGAAGACGAGTTGCTCTACCTCGGCAAGTTCATAGGCCAACGCCTGGTTGAAGCGCTCCCCCGCCGGTGATGGAACGATGAGCACCGGCTTGGTGCCCGCCTCCCCAGGTACCAAGGACTCAAGCGCCTGCGCCCACGGTTCGGGCTTCATGACCATGCCGGCACCGCCGCCGTACGGGGTGTCATCGACTGTCCGGTGCTTGTCCGTGGTGAAGGTACGGAGATCGTGGACATTAAGCTCCAGCAATCCATCCTGCCGGGCCTTGCCTATGAGCGAGAGCTCCAGCGGGGCAAGGTACTCAGGGAAGATGCTAACGACATCGATCCTCATTCAGCAGGCTCCCCGGCGGATTCCGCAGCGCCTTCGTCGTTGAGCTCGAACAGGCCAGCCGGCGGAGTGATCAGGATGTAGCCTTCCTCGACGTTGACCTCCGGGACGATTTCGTCGACGAAGGGAACCAAAATCTCCTTGCCGTCTACGGATTCAATGACCAGCAGATCCTGGGCGGGCATGGTGTTCAGCGCCGCGACCTTGCCCACCGTTTGGGCACCCACGCGGGCCTCAAGGCCAACGAGCTCGTGCTCGTACCAGCCTTCCTCGCCGTCGTCGTCGAGTTCTTCCGTTTCGATGAACAGCTTTGCCCCACGAATGGCTTCGGCGGCATTGCGGTCCGCGATCTCCTCGAAGCCGAGCAGCAGGATGTCCTTGTTCCACCTGGCGCTGCGGACAGTCAGCGGGCCGGCTGAGGCCGGCTCCACGACGAACTCGGTCCCCGCGACGAAGCGCTCTGCGGGCGCGTCGGTGAGTACCTGCACCGTCACCTCGCCACGAATGCCATGGGGTTTGCCGATCCGTGCCACCTGGAGCTGCATGGGTTCCTCTGAATTCTGTTGTTCCGCGCCGCCGGGCAGTCGCGGTGGTGAAGTGTTGGACAAAGCAATCCGGCCCCTCCACCATATTCGGTGAAGGGGCCGGACCTAAGACAAAAAGTGCTGAGCGCGTTACCGGCGGCGGTCGGTATCGACGACGTCGACCCGGACCTGCTCGCCACCAGCCAAGGCAGCAACCACAGTGCGCAGTGCACGTGCAGTACGTCCTTGACGGCCGATCACCCGTCCGAGGTCCTCCTGGTGAACGCGCACCTCGAGGGATTCCCCGCGACGGTTGTTCCTGGCACTGACCTTGACATCCTCAGGGCTGTCAACGATCCCACGGACCAAGTGCTCGAGCGCTTCTGCCAGCAACTTACTCAGCCTCGGTGGTCTCTGCTTCAGCTTCGGCCGGAGCCTCAGCAGCGTCGTCCTTCTTGGCCTTCTTGGTGATGGCTTCCGGGATGATGACGGAACCCTTCTCCGGAGCTACGAAAGCTTCCTTCGGAGCTTTGGTCTTCAGGGTGCCTTCCTGGCCCGGGAGGCCCTTGAACTTCTGCCAGTCACCGGTGATCTTGAGGATCGCGGCGACCTGCTCGGTCGGCTGGGCACCAACAGAGAGCCAGTACTGGGCGCGCTCGGAGGCGACCTCGATGTACGACGGCTCTTCGGTGGGGTGGTACTTGCCGATTTCTTCAATGGCACGGCCATCGCGCTTGGCGCGGGCATCCATGACGACAATGCGGTAGTACGGTGCGCGCATCTTACCGAAGCGCTTAAGGCGAATCTTTACGGCCACTTTTGTGGTCACTCCTGTTTCTGAAACGGGGTTGAACCGCGCGTTCTGCACCCGTGGGGCGGGCCATACTTGACGGTTCGAAGGACAAGATGCGAGCACGGAGAGAGGGGCCGCACCGATCGAGTACCTGTCTATTGTGCCAGATGCCCGGGCCATTTACGACTTGCGCGGCGCGGGCCGGTGAGTTCTTGGTCACACTCGGTGGCGGCGCGATCGCAGGAGCGGCCGGCGGACAGGTTATTCAGACCAGACGTAGAGCCCGGCCCGCTCAGCCTTTTCCACGTCCGCAGCGAGGGCAGCCAGTTGCTGGACGTACTGCCGTGACTGCACGGCTTCGAAGGGCATGTCTTCCTGCGCAGCCCAGGCGGCAGCGACGTCGTCGAGGACATTGGCTTCGCCCTCGCTTTCGTAGGTGAGCAGTTCTGCAAGCGCCCTGACCATCGCCTCCGGAACACCGAGCAGCGCGTCACTGGTGACATCCACCAACGCGAGTTCGTAGTCGGCACCAGCAGCATGGACTGCCTGTCCCGCCAGGTCTCCAAGCTGTTCCACTTCGTAGTCCGTGATGCCGTTGATCCGGACTGCGGGGCCGGCAACATCCGCGCCCTTATCCAGGGCAGCTGCCCGCTTGAGCGCTTCGTCGTGGGTGGCTACAAAAATTTCGGCAAAGCCCATGGAAAGTACTCTCAATCCTTCGTGCTGACGGGGCATGGGGGCCCAGGACTGGTGGTCCTGCACCTTCACTGCCCAGCCTAGTGCAGCTAAGCGCCCGCCTGGACTCCGGGAGCGGAATCAGGACGGCGAACGGCCACCCGCAGCTTGTTCCGCCATGGGTCTTCAAACTGCAATTCTGCGCCCGTGTGGTGGTTCTGCACTCCGGCAACCCGCAGACGATCGGCCAGCGCGCCGACGTCATCCCCTGCGGGGACCTCAATGAGCACTTCGCCGAGCCCCAGGGTGTCCTTCCGGGGCCCCGCACCGCGACTGTTCCACACGTTCATGGCCATGTGGTGGTGGTACCCACCGGCCGAGACGAACAGGGCCTGGCCGTGCCAACCCGCCGTCTTCTCGAAACCCAGGGTGTCGACGTAGAAGTTGTGGGCCGTCGCGACATCGCCAACCTGAAGGTGGACGTGCCCTACCCCGGCCGCAGCCTCGTGCTGGCCTGTGACCGCGGCTTCGCTCAGGTGTTCCTGGAGGAAGCGCTGCGGCGGAAGGGCCACGTTGTCCATGACCACATTCTTGCCGTCCCACTGCCAGCCTTCACGCGGCTTGTCGTAGTAGAGCTCAATGCCATTGCCTTCGGGGTCGGTGAAGTAGAACGCCTCACTGACGAGGTGGTCGGCGCTTCCCACGAAGGCCCGGGGTTCATATCCGGCGGCGGTTGCGATGGTGGCCGCCAAGGAGGGCTGGTCCTGGAAGAGGATGGCGGTGTGGAACAGCCCGGCCTCACCACGCCCCGGCAGGTGAAGACCGGCGGCCGGCGCCAGATGGACGACGGGCTTGCCGACCCGCCCCAGGTAGAGGCCGCCGTCCTGCTCGGCCACAACTTCCAGCCCCAAGGCGCGCTGGTAGTAGTCACTCATGACTTTCATGTCGCCGACTTTGAGCATGACAGTGCCCATGGCGAGGTCGGCAGGCAGTAGGTCCTGGTTGGATGAAGCGGACATGTGAAGCTCCCGGTGTCGATGCGGCCGCCTTTCGGCTCGTTCTACCCATCTAAATTACTTGAAGCTTCAATTTATTCCTAGCGGATCAGCTGCCCTCGAAGGACGACGTGCTTCAGCGCGGAAACGGCAGCCAGATTCCGGCGCGGATCCTCATGGCAAATCACGACGTCGGCACTCGCCCCTTCGCTGATGGCCTCGGCTCCCAGCCACTTGCGGGCGCCCCAAGTGGCCGCATCAAGGACCGCTGCCGGCGGCAGGCCGGCGTCGTACAGTTCGTTCATCTCGTCTGCGATCCGGCCATGCCGGATGACGCTGCCAGCATCCGTACCGGCATGAATGGCGACTCCGGCCTCGTACGCCTCCACCACGCGTTCACGCCGACGATCCCAGAGGCGCGTCATGTGGTCCGCGTATTCAGGAAACTTGGGCGCAGCCTGGGCGGCGATATCCGGGAAGGTCGCGATGTTGACAAGTGTGGGAACGATCGGAACGGACTGCTCCACGAGCCGTGGAATGTGGCGTGGCAACAGACCCGTAGCGTGTTCGATGCAGTCGATACCGGCATCAAGCATGTCGTCGATGGTGTCTTCGGCAAAGCAATGCGCCGTGACCCGGGCGCCCTCGTCATGGGCGGCGGAAATGGCATCCTTGACCGTCTTCGCCGGAAAGGAGGCAGCCAGGTCACCAATACCCCGGTCTATCCAATCGCCCACCAGTTTCACCCAGCCGTCGCCGTCGCGGGCTTCCTTCCGGACGGTCTCGACCAACTGCTCCGGCTCAATCTCGTGACCCAATCCGCGCAGGTACCGGCGGCTTCGGGCTATATGGCGGCCGGATCTGATCAGGCGGGGCAAGTCCTCGCGCTGCTGCACCCACCGCGTGTCGCTGGGTGAGCCGCAGTCGCGGATGAGCAGGGTTCCCGCGTCCCGGTCCGCCTGGGCCTGCGCGAGGGTCGTGGGCCCATCCACCGCACCACCGGCGCCCAGTCCGATGTGGCAATGGGCATCAACGAATCCCGGCAGGACCCAGCCGTCAAGCACTCTGTCCGGTTGCTCCTTGGGGCGCTCGAACGTCAGTGTGCCCCCAACGGACCACATCCCGCGTCGCTCCTGATCTGCGGCGACGAGCACGGGTCCGCTGAATTCGATGATGTTGGACATGCCAGAATCCTAGTCCGGTACAGGGCCGGCAAGTGCAGCCAACATGTGACCAGGTGCCATGTGACTGGGTAGCGCATGGGAGCTGTGGTAGCTTCGTCATGACCACACGGGGGCCCTTGCAGGGGCTGAGATCGGGCTGAGGCGGCCTGCGACCGTTGAACCTGTCCGGGTAATGCCGGCGAAGGAAGTGAGTAATCCTTGAGCACCATCGAAACACAGCACAGCCCTGCCCAAAACGAGGTTGTTACGCAGTCCCTGAAGTCCCATTCGCTGGCCTATGTCGAAGACCCAGCCACCGGCATCCGCGTTCCGGTGACCGAAATTTCGCTTGAGCCCTCCCCCAATGGCCAGGCGAACCCGCCACTGCAGGTGTACCGGACGGCGGGCCCCGGGAGCGATCCCGTAGTGGGCCTTGAAGCCTTCCGGGCCGCTTGGATCGAGGCCCGCGGCGACACTGCCGCGTACACGGGCCGTGAACGCAACCTGCTCGACGACGGCAAGGCGGCTTTGCGGCGCGGCGCCGCCTCTGCCGAATGGAGGGGTGCACAACCCGTGCCCCGCCGCGCCGTCGAAGGCAAAACCGTCACCCAGATGCACTACGCGCGGCAGGGAATGGTAACGCCCGAAATGCGGTTCGTGGCGCTGCGTGAAAACTGCGATGTGGAACTGGTCCGCAGCGAAGTTGCCGCCGGCCGGGCGATCATTCCCAACAACATCAACCACCCCGAGTCCGAGCCCATGATCATTGGCAAGGCCTTCCTGGTGAAGATCAACGCCAACATCGGAAACTCCGCCGTCACCAGTTCCATCGCGGAGGAAGTGGACAAACTGCAGTGGGCCACCCAGTGGGGCGCTGACACTGTCATGGATCTGTCCACGGGCGACGACATCCACACCACCCGCGAGTGGCTCATCCGGAACTCCCCGGTACCGATCGGCACAGTGCCCATCTACCAGGCGCTGGAGAAGGTCAATGGCGAGGCCAACAAGCTCACGTGGGAGATCTTCCGCGACACCGTGATCGAGCAGTGCGAACAGGGCGTGGACTACATGACCATCCACGCCGGTGTGCTGCTGAGGTATGTGCCGCTGACCGCCAACCGCGTCACGGGCATCGTCTCCCGCGGTGGATCCATCATGGCCGGATGGTGCCTGGCCCACCACCAGGAAAACTTCCTTTACACGCACTTCGACGAGCTGTGCGAAATCTTTGCCCAGTACGACGTCGCGTTCTCGTTGGGAGACGGCCTGCGCCCGGGTGCTACTGCCGACGCCAACGATGCCGCACAATTTGCTGAGCTGGATACGCTGGCCGAACTGACCCAGCGAGCCTGGGAATACGACGTGCAGGTCATGGTGGAGGGTCCCGGGCATATTCCGTTCCACCTGGTCCGTGAGAATGTCGAACGGCAGCAGGAACTGTGCAAGGGGGCCCCTTTCTACACGCTGGGACCGTTGGTCACCGACGTCGCTCCCGGCTATGACCACATCACCTCGGCCATCGGTGCCACTGAGATCGCCCGGTACGGCACAGCCATGCTCTGCTACGTCACGCCCAAGGAGCACCTGGGCCTGCCCAACAAGGACGACGTGAAAACAGGAGTGATCACCTACAAGATCGCGGCGCATGCAGCAGATCTGGCCAAGGGACACCCAGGAGCACACGAGCGCGATGATGCCCTGTCCAAAGCCAGGTTCGAATTCCGTTGGCGGGACCAGTTTGCCCTGTCCCTGGATCCGGTCACCGCGGAGTCCTTCCACGATGAAACCCTGCCGGCAGAGCCCGCCAAGACGGCACACTTCTGCTCGATGTGCGGTCCCAAGTTCTGCTCCATGCGCATCAGCCAGGACATCCGCGACGAGTATGGCTCGGCGGAGTCACAAGCGGCCATCGCAGGAATGTACGACGACGTGAGGGAAGAGGGCATGCGGGAAAAGAGTGCAGAATTCCTCGCCGCCGGCGGGAAGGTGTATTTGCCGGAACTTCAAGTACCGCGAACTCAGGATGCCTGAACCGACCGGGTCCGTCCCACGTCTGCAACGAAGCTGCGGATGATGTGATCGCCGTCGGATGAATCCTGGGGCCGGTGCCCGCCCGCTGCAACGCGGCGGAGGGCGCCGGTCTCCTGGAGGTACGCGGCAATTTCCTCGTACAGAGGTTCCCACCCGCCCGTCAGGACAAGGGTGGGTACTCCGGGAACGATGTGCAGCGGTGCTCCCCACGGGGGCGCCTGCAGCCTCAAGCGACGGGCCGAGCGCTGGGCCTCGAGGGTTTCCAAGCCACCTGTTTCAGCAGAGAAGGCACGCAGGTAATACTCTCGGTGGTAATCGGCGTCGTTGAGCTGGCCCCGCACCTCATACAGCGGTTCCATCAATGCGCGGTAAGAAGCAGTGGCCGGAAGCTCCGCAGTCAAGGACAGGCAGGCCGGCTCCACCAAGACCAGAGAATGGATAAGGTCCGGGCGCTCCACCGCTGCCAGCATGGCAGGAATGGCACCTTGCTCATGCGCCACCACGTGACCTCCGCCCGAATCAGCCAGAGCCTGGATCACGATGGCAACATCGGCAGCGACATCGGACTCAACGGGCTCGGCCACGGGATCGAAGCCGTGCCTGCGGAGGAACAGGGCGTCGTAGTGAAGGGCCATTCCGTGCTGCTTCGGCCACGCCGCAGCACCGAAACTGCCCACTCCGTGAAGGAAGACTACGCGCTGCTTCTGCATTGGTTCAGCCTATGCGACAGCTCCGACATCCCAACCAGTGCGGTTGGGATGTCGGCGCGGGTTATTTGCCGAGGAACTTGTCGAAGCCTTTGGGAAGGTTCAGCGATGACGGATCGAAGTCCGCTGCGCCCTGGCCGAAAGCTGCACCCTTGGGAGCTGCCGAAGCTGCGTTGGCCCGCTTGGCCTCGGCGTCGCGCAACTCCTGGGCCGCCTTGGCCGGATTGCCGGACCGTGCCTTCTTCTTGGGAGCGTTCTTGCCGTTCTTGCGTCCGCCGCCAGGACCACCAAGGCCAGGCATTCCGGGCATCCCCGGCATGCCGCCACCCTGGGCCAGCTTCTTCATCATCTTCTGGGCTTGGGCGAAACGCTCCAACAGCCCGTTGACCTCGGACACGTGGACACCGGAGCCCTTGGCGATACGCGCACGGCGTGAACCGTTGATGATCTTGGGGGCGACACGCTCATGCGGTGTCATGGAGCGGACGATGGCCTCGACGCGGTCGATCTCTTTTTCGTCGAAGTTCTCCAGCTGCTGGCGGATGTTTTGGGCACCCGGCATCATCATGAGCATCTTCTTCATGGAGCCCATGTTGCGGATCTGCTGCATCTGGGCGAGGAAGTCGTCCAGGGTGAAGTCTTCCTGGTCGGCGAACTTCTTCGCCATCCGGGCTGCTTCTTCCTTGTCCCACGCCTTCTCAGCCTGTTCGATCAGGGTGAGGACGTCACCCATGTCCAGGATGCGCGAGGCCATGCGGTCCGGGTGGAAGAGTTCGAAATCGTCCAGGCCTTCGCCCGTCGACGCGAACATGACTGGCTTGCCGGTCACCGACGCTACGGACAGGGCGGCGCCACCGCGGGCATCGCCGTCGAGCTTGGAAAGGACGATGCCGGTGAAGTTGACGCCTTCATCGAAGGCCATCGCCGTGTTGACGGCGTCCTGGCCGATCATGGAGTCGATAACGAAAAGGACTTCGTTGGGAATGATCGCCTGGCGGATCCGGCGGGCCTGGTCCATCATCTCGGCGTCAACACCGAGGCGGCCGGCCGTGTCCACGATCACGACGTCGTGAAGCTTCTGGCGCGCTTCCTCGACACCGGCCTTGGCAACAGCGACCGGGTCACCGGCGGGGTGCTCAAGTTCGGAGGAGGTGGCGCCGGGGTGCGGGGCGAAGACAGGGACACCGGCACGCTGTCCAACAACCTGGAGCTGGGTTACTGCATTGGGGCGCTGAAGGTCGCACGCCACCAACAGGGGGCTGTGGCCCTGGGCCTTGAGCCACTTGGACAGCTTGCCCGCCAGGGTGGTCTTACCGGCACCTTGGAGACCGGCCAGCATGATGATGGTCGGGCCGGTTTTCGCCAGGCGGATACGGCGGGTCTCGCCACCGAGGATCTCCTTGAGTTCCTCGTTGACGATCTTGACGATCTGCTGGCTCGGGTTCAACGCCCCCGAAACCTCGGCGCCCAGGGCACGTTCGCGGATGCGCCCGGTGAACTCACGGACCACGGACACGGCGACGTCGGCGTCCAGGAGGGCACGGCGGATCTCCCGGACTGTGGCATCGACATCAGCCTCGGTGAGGCGGCCCTTGCCACGAAGGTTCTTGAAGGTTGCTGTCAACCGGTCAGAGAGTGAATTGAACACGCGCCGTGCACTTCTTTCGATGGTCTACGAATGGTGGCCGGTCCGGCACACCAGAGTCTTGACGATTACTGCCCCAACAGATGTGTCTCAACCACAACAAATCTGCGTTATCCACGGGACTCGACTATCTAGGGTACCAAGTCACGCTGGCAAGGTGGCATGCTGGCACAGTGACCAGTAAAACAACTGTAAAAACGTTGCTCATCCTCGGCGCGTCCGGGGACCTGACAGGCAGGCTGCTCCTGCCCGGGCTTGCAGGGCTGCTGGCGGCCGGACGCGCGCCCGGTCTGAGGCTGGTGGGTGCCGGCTCCGACCCCTGGTCCCCCGAACAATGGCAGGAAAGGGTCAAGGGCGCTTTCGCGGCGGCGTCGACGTCGGCGGATGAGGCCGGGAACGCGGCACTGGACGCTGTTGCCAACAGCACTTCCTACCACCAGGTGGACGTGACAGCGGATGGCCCCCTGGCTGATCTGCTTGCACAGCTGGAGGGCCCCGTCGCCGTCTACTTCGCCCTGCCACCCCACGTCAGCCAGAAGGCCTGCGAAGTACTGCATCGGGATCAAGTGCCGGCAGGAACGCGACTGGTCATGGAGAAGCCATTCGGTTCAGGTACGGAATCAGCTCACGAGCTGAACAAAACATTGGCGGCACTGGTCCCCGAGGACCACATTCACCGCGTGGACCATTTCCTGGGCAAGGCCACGGTGCTGAACATCCTGGGCCTCCGCTTCGCCAACCGGTTCCTTGAGCCCGTCTGGAACCGTGACCACATTGAAAGTGTGGAAGTCATCTTCGATGAGGACCTGGCCCTCGAAGGCCGGGCGCGCTATTACGATACCGCGGGTGCCATGCGGGACATGATCCAGAGCCACCTTCTGCACATCATGGCATTCCTGGCCATCGACGCCCCGGCCACCATCGAGGAACGCGACCTACGTGATGCCGTAGCCACCGTGCTGCGGGCCAGCAGCATCAAAGCCCCCTATGAGGCCTCCACCCGCCGGGCCAGGTACACGGCCGGCACCCTGGGTGAGCGCGCAGTGCCCGACTACACGGCCGAGCAAGGCGTGGATCCCGGCCGCAACACAGAGACTCTCGCAGAGGTGCAGGTCGAAATCGACAATTGGCGGTGGGCGGGAGTTCCCTTCATCCTTCGCTCAGGGAAGGCGCTGGGGCAGCGGCGCAAGGAAGCCGTCATCACCTTCCGGCCGGTTCCGCACCTGCCGCAGGGATTCTCGGGGGTGGACTCGCCCAACCAGCTCCGCATTGGATTTGGCCCGGACGTCCTGCAGCTGGACGTCGACGTCAACGGCCCCGGAGACATCTTCACCCTGGACAGAGCCAGCCTGGTGGCCGAACTCAGCGCAGCGGACCTGTTGCCCTACGGTGAAGTCCTGGAAGGCATCCTCACCGGCGATCCGTTGCTGTCCGTGCGAGGAGACACCGCTGAGGACTGCTGGCGGATCATCGAGCCCGTCCTTCGCGCCTGGGAGAAGGACGAGGTTCCGTTGGAAGAGTACGACGCCGGAAGCGCCGGGCCGGCCTCCTGGCCCACCGCCGTCGGGAACTGACGCCGCCGTCGAACGCGAAAGCGGGCCGGGTACCTTTAGTGGTACCCGGCCCGCTTGTTCTCTGCCCTGGTGTGTGGCTGCACCCTAGATGGCGGCAGCGCCCCGTTCACCGGTGCGAACCCGCACTGCTTCGTAAACGTCGACAGTCCACACCTTGCCGTCGCCGGCCCTGCCCGTGTTTGAACTGGCGATGAGGACATCCAGAATGTCGTCCGCTTGCTCATCCGTGGCGAGGACCTCGATGCGGACCTTCGGCAGCAAATCCACGTTGTATTCAGCTCCCCGGTACACCTCGGTGTACCCACGCTGGCGGCCGTAACCGCTGGCCGCGCTGACCGTCAGGCCCTGGACTCCGTAGGCCTCAAGGCCTTCACGGACTGCTTCAAGCTTTTCGGGACGAACGATCGCCGTGATGAGCTTCATGCCTGGACACTCTCCTTGCCTTCTGCGGATGCTTTGCTTGCGGGGGCTTCCGTTTTGCCGATCATGGCCTCGTGCAGCGGCTGGAAGCTGCCACCGTGTCCGTTGACGCCAAACTCGTAAGCCGTCTCAGCGTGGAGGCTGAGGTCGACACCGACGTTCTCCTGTTCGGTGGAGACCCGGAAGCCCATGGTCTTGTGGATGGCCAGGGCGATGATGGCCGTCATGACCGCCGAGAAGACAATTGCCACGCCGGCTGCTGCGAGCTGCGCCCACAGCTGGGCGAATCCGCCGCCGTAGAAGAGACCGCCGGGGGTGGAGCCTTCGCTCGGAACCGCGATGAAGCCGAGAGCAACGGTGCCGATGATACCGGAGACGAGGTGGACGCCTACAACGTCCAGCGAGTCATCGAAGCCCCAGCGGAACTTCAGGCCGACTGCAAGGGCGGAGGCCACACCGGCAACCACACCAAGGCCGAGGGCACCGACGGGGCTGACGTCTGCACAAGCCGGGGTGATGGCCACGAGGCCGGCGACGACACCGGAGGCCGCGCCGAGGGATGTCGGGTGACCGTCACGGATCCGCTCAGTGATAAGCCAGCCGATCATGGCCGCTGCCGGAGCTGCGAGGGTGTTGATCCAGATCAGGCCGCCCTGTTCAGCAGTCGCTGCTGCGCCGCCGTTGAAGCCGAACCAACCGAACCAGAGGATTGCCGCGCCGAGCATGACGAACGGGATGTTGTGCGGACGGTGGTTGGGGTCCTTGCCGAAACCACGACGGTTGCCAATGATGAGAACCAGGACAAGGGCCGCCACACCTGCGTTGATGTGGACCACGGTGCCGCCGGCGAAGTCGATGGCGTGGCCCAGGGCCTTGCCGATCGCACCTTCAGGGCCGAAAAGGCCGCCGCCCCACACCATGTAGGCCAGAGGGCAGTAAACCAAGGTGACCCAGACCGGGACAAAGATGCTCCAGGCTCCGAACTTGGCGCGGTCGGCAATGGCGCCACTGATGAGGGCCACCGTGATGATGGCGAAGGTGGCTGCGTAGCCAACCTTGATCAGGCCATCCGGAGTTGCGCTGACCCCCTCGAGGCCGAAGGTGGCGAGCGGGTTGCCCACGATCTCCAGGAAACCTTCGCCGGAGCTCATGGACGCGCCCCACAACACCCAGACAACGCCTACGATGCCGATGGAGATGAAGCTCATCATCATCATGTTCAAGGCTGCTTTGGCGCGTGTCATGCCGCCGTAGAAAAATGCCAGACCAGGTGTCATGAACAGCACAAGCGCCGCCGCCACCATGACCCATACGTGACCTGCGGTAAGTTCCATGGTGCACGTTCCTCTCTTGCTAGATCTGCGGTTCAACCGCCGTCCTGACGCCTTTTGCGTCCTGCTTAAGAGTTTTGTGCCGCAGTGTTTCACCTGCGCGGGTTTTATATTGCGGGGCCGTTACAACAACCTCCCCAACGTAAATGGTGCATATCTGCGACGTTACGGATATGTTTCAGGCGTCGGACTTCACGGGTGGACCTGGTTTTCCGACACTCAACGCGTTCAGGCGCCAAATCCCCCACCAGAAGGACCGTCACCGAATGACCCAGTCGCCCCGATCCGTCAAAGCTCCAAGGATCCGGCAGGAGAAGGTTCCCTTGCCCCGCGACATCAAGGTGATGTTGGCCGCGGCGTTCCTGATCGCCTTGGGATTCGGGTTGGTCGCTCCCGTTTTGCCGCAATTCGCCACCACTTTCGACGTCGGTGCCACGGCCGCCGCGGTGATCGTGAGCATCTTCGCCTTCATGCGACTGGTCTTCGCGCCGGCCGGCGGTGCGTTGATCGGTCGTTTCGGGGAACGGAACGTCTACGTTTCCGGCCTCTTGATCGTTGCTGTGTCCACCGCTGCCTGTGCTTTCGCGCAGGATTATTGGCAGCTCCTGATCTTCCGTGGCCTGGGCGGCGCCGGTTCTGTGATGTTTACCGTTGCCGCCATGGGATTGCTCATCAGGCTTGCTCCCCCGGAACGCCGCGGACGCGTGTCCGGCGCCTATGCTTCGGCTTTCCTCATTGGCAGCGTGCTCGGACCGGTAGTAGGTGGCCTGTTGGCAGGTTTCGGACTGCGAGTTCCGTTCCTGGCCTATGCCGGTGCGCTGCTTGTCGCTGCCATCGTGGTCCGGACCATGCTTAGTGGGGACGGCAGCGTCTCCCAGGATGCCGGGAATGCACCGGTGATGGCGCTGCGCGAGGCATTGGCTGACTCGGCGTACCGGGCAGCCGTGTTCTCCAGCTTCGGCAATGGCTGGGTAACCTTCGGTGTCCGCATGGCCACCATCCCGCTCTTTGCGGTGGCCGTGCTGGATTCACGGCCGGAAACAGCCGCCTGGGCCTTGGCCGTCTTTGCGGTGGGCAACGCCGTTGCCCTGACGTTTTCCGGCCGCCTTGCGGACGCGTGGGGGCGCAAGTTCATGTTGATTCCAGGCCTCGTAATCACGGGCGTGGCCACAGGGCTCATCGGGTTGACGACGGACCTCACAGCGTTCCTCGTCGCCTCAGCGGTGGCGGGGTTCGGCTCCGGCCTGCTGGGCCCGGCCCAGCAGGCCGCCGTCGCCGATGTCATTGGGCGCGGAAGATCCGGTGGCAAGGTGCTTGCCGTCTTCCAGATGGCGGCCGATACCGGCGCGATCATCGGCCCGGTTGTGGCCGGCCTGATGGCCGATCACTGGGGTTATGGTTGGGCCTTCGGCATCACAGGATGCGTGCTGCTGCTAACGGCTGCGGGCTGGGTGGCGGCCCGCGAGCCGCTGGCAGCACGCATTAGTTGAGCAGGGCGTCAACGAAGCCTTCGGCTTCAAACGGAGCGAGGTCGTCAGGGCCTTCACCGAGGCCGATCAGCTTCACGGGGACGCCGAGTGACTTCTGGATGGCCACAACGATGCCACCCTTGGCCGTACCATCCAGCTTGGTCAGCACGATGCCCGAAATGTTGACGACCTCTGCGAATACCCGGGCCTGGTTGAGTCCGTTCTGGCCGGTGGTGGCATCGAGGACCAACAGGACTTCGTCCACCTCGGCGAGCTTCTCGATGACGCGCTTGACCTTGCCGAGTTCATCCATGAGGCCGGTCTTGTTCTGCAGGCGGCCTGCGGTATCGACCATGACCACATCGACTTCCTGGTCGATGCCGGCCTTGACGGCCTCATAGGCAACCGAGGCGGGATCGGCGCCGTCGATGTCGGACTTCACAGTGGGCACGCCCACCCGCTGGCCCCACGTAGCCAGCTGTTCGGCCGCGGCCGCGCGGAAGGTATCTGCCGCACCCAGCAGCACATCCTTGTCTTCGGCCACGAGGACACGTGCCAGCTTGCCTACCGTGGTGGTCTTGCCGACGCCGTTGACACCGACAACCAGTACGACGGCGGGACGGTCACCTTTGCGTTCGACGTTCAGTGAACGGTCCATCCCGGGATCAACCAGCTTGATGAGTTCTTCCCGCAGCATGGTCTTGACGTCTTCGGGGCTACGGGTGCCCAGGACTTTGACCCGCTCACGCAAAGCATCGACCAGTTGCATCGTGGGTTCGGTGCCGAGGTCGGCAAGGAGGAGGGTTTCTTCCACCTCGTCCCAGACGTTCTCGTCGATCTTGTCGCCGGACAGCAAAGCCAACAGGCCCTTGCCGAGGATGTTGTTGGACTTGACCAAGCGGGCGCGAAGGCGGGTCAGGCGCCCTTCCACCGGCGCAGGAGTGTCGATGGCGATGGTCTCAAGCCCTGCGGCGTCGTCCGGAACCGCGGCTCCGTCAACTGTTCCGTCAAAGGTGGGCGCCGGAGCCTTGGCACCGTCCGGGCGGTCCTCCACAAGGGTTCCGCCGCCTGCTGCAGAGGACTGCACGGGATCGTTGGCATCGCGTGTTCCGGGGTACTTCGGGCCCGACTTACGGGCTTTCAGGAGTACCGGCACGAGTCCGCCGACCACTACGAGCGCAGCGAGAATGGACAGAATTATGGGTAGGAAATCGTTCACTCCCCTACCTTCTCATAAAGCTAAGCCCCGGAACTGAGCCTCTGGCTGATGACGGTGGACACCCCATCGCCCCGCATGGTGACACCGTAAAGTGCGTCGGCCACTTCCATGGTGCGCTTTTGGTGGGTAATCACGATGAGCTGGCTGGACTCCCGCAGTTCTTCGAAGATGGTGATCAGGCGGCCCAGGTTGGTGTCGTCAAGGGCTGCTTCGACTTCGTCCATGACATAGAACGGCGAAGGCCGGGCTTTGAAGATGGCCACGAGCAGCGCAACTGCGGTCAGGGAGCGCTCACCGCCGGAAAGAAGCGATAACCGTTTGATCTTCTTTCCTGCAGGGCGGGCCTCCACTTCAATCCCGGTGGTCAGCATGTCATCAGGGTCCGTGAGGACGAGTTTGCCCTCCCCACCGGGAAAGAGCCGGGCAAATACGTGGTCGAATTGGGCCGAGGTGTCGGCAAAGGCCTCCGTGAAGACCTGCTGCACCCTGTTGTCCACCTCTTTGATGATGTCCAGCAGGTCTTTCCGGCTGGACTTGAGGTCCTCCAACTGCGAGCTGAGGAACTGGTGTCGTTCCTCAAGGGCGGCAAACTCTTCGAGTGCCAGCGGATTGACCTTGCCCAGGGCTGCCAGCTCGCGCTCTGCCTTCTTCAGCCGTTTTTCCTGCTCTGAGCGGACGAATGGAATTCCCTCGACAATGGGTTCTCCGTTGGCGTCCACCGGTGCCCGCAGTTCTGCCCATTTGTCGGTGGTGGACCCTGCAGGAAGCGGAACCGGCTGGTCCGGACCGTAGTCGGCGATGAGCTGCTCAGCCGAAAGTCCCAAGTCGTCCACGGCCCGGGTTTCCAATGCCTCGATCCGCAGCCGCTGCTGCGTCCGTGCCATTTCATCCCGATGCACCGAATCAGTCAGTTCGGCCAGCTCCCGGGCAAGGGACTCATTGGCAGTTCGAACGTCCGAAAGCTCCTTTTCGAGGAGCTCCCGCGTTTGCTCGGCCTGGTCGCGCTCCTTGGCCGCAAGATCCACTGAAATGTCGAGATAGCGAAGACTCTGCTCCACGGCCGAACCCACGGCGGCAGCACGTTGCGCTTGTGCCCTGCGGCGCTGGGCCCTACGGGCGGCCTCTTCACGGGCCCGGCGCTCGGTAGCCGCAGCCCGTTCCAGGGAAGCTGCACGGTTGCTGATGGCACCGAGTTGCTCTTCGGCCGTGCGAAGGGCGAGCCTGGCTTCTGTTTCAAGGGTGCGGGCGGTCCGTGCATCCGCAGCGAGTTGATCCCGTTCATCAGTGGATGGTTCCTCGTCCGGGACCTCCTGGGCAGCGGCAAGGCGTTCAGCTGCAACTTCCAGGTCCAGCTGCGCTTCGGCGATGTTGACCTCCGCCTTTGCCATGGACGCCGCAAGCCGCTCGCTTTCGCCCACCGCGCTGCGTAGGACGGAGTTCAGATGGCCCAGCCGTTCAGCGACAGCGGCAAGCCGGGCATCGGATTCATGGAGCCTTTCCAAGGCGGCATCTGCACGATCCTGTGCCTCGGCACGGCGGGACTGGGCCCCGGCCAGGGCGAAGCGGCCCCGCTCCAGCCTGGCAGTGACTTCTTGAAAGCGGGCGCCGGCGTCGTCCACTGCTGCCTGGACCTCCAGCAGGGAGGGCGCGGTAGCTGACCCGCCGAGGACCGTCACCGCTGTGAACACGTCACCTTCGGTGGTGACGGCTTTCAGCCCCGGTTGTTCCCGAACCACTCGGGCCGCAGTCCCGATGTCATCCACGACGACGGTGGCGGCCAAGAGCTGCAGCGCACCCTGGGCTGAGGGGTCGTCTATTTTGACGACGTCGGCGGCCCACCGGCAGCCAGCGGGCAGTTCGTTCGTACCCGCCCATTCGTTGCCTGCCCCGTCATCCTCGGGCAGGGTGTCGGCCAGAAGCAGCGCCGCACGGCCGGCGTCGTCCTCTTTCAGCCTGGTGATTGCCGCCGCGGCGGCCTCAACGCCGGCCACCACCAGGGCATCCGAGGCGCTACCCAAGGCTGCGGCGATCGCAGTTTCGTAGCCCTGCTCTATGGTGACCATGCCAGTCAGCGGGCCGAGCACGTTCTCGGCCGTCAGCAGGTGACCGGAGCCATCCTTGCGGTTGAGCCCCAGCTGGAGGGCATCGCGTCGGGCGGCCAGGGCATCGCGTTCCCGAATCGCGTCCCGCTCGGAGGCCTTGAGCTCTTCGATCTCCGCGATGACAGCGTCCAGTGCCTCGTTGGCGTCCTCGTACTCGGCGTCCAGGCTTTCTTCGCCATCTTCGGCTCCTGCCACCTGGGCTTCAAGTGCAGTAAATTCGCTGTGTGCCTGGCGGCGCCGCTCATCACCGGCCCCAAGGGACTCCCGCAACCGGCCACGTTCGGCCTCTGCCGCCTCCGCCCGGGATCGCGCTGCCGCAACCTGGCCGGCGAGCCTGGCAAGGCCCTCCCTGCGGTCCGCTGCGGCGCGCAACATACCGGTGAGGCGTTTGTCTTCGGCGGCTGCGAGCGCTTCGGCTGCGTCCTTGGCGACAGTGGCTTCCAGAAGCGCCGCCTGTTTGGCCAGGATGTCGTGTTCCAAGGCCGCTTGTTCTTCCCGGACCCTTGCCGCCTGGCGCTCCAAGTGTTCCGGGTCCCGGCCCGATTCGACGGCGGCTTCCGCGGAACCGAGCAAGCGCTTGCGTTCTGAGGCCAGTGAACCGAGCGAACGCAGGCGCTCCCTGCCGGCTGAGAGCTGGTACCAGTTGTCGCGGGCGGCGTTGAGGCGGGGGGTTGCCTCGGCAGCTTGCTGTTCAAGCTCCGCCTGGCGCCGCCGCCCCATCCCCAACCCGGTTTCGACCACCTTGCGCCGCTCTTTCAGCGCGGCTTCGTCAGCGACGTCCTTTTCCAGGCTGGTTGTCAGTTGTACGAGATCATCGGCGAGGAGACGCGCGCGGGCGTCGCGGACGTCGAACTGGACGGTCTGCGCGCGGCGGGCGATCTCGGCCTGCTTGCCCAAGGGTGTCAGTTGCCGCCGGATCTCTGCTGTGAGGTCGCCAAGGCGTGCGAGGTTGGCCTGCATGGCCTCCAGCTTGCGTACTGTCTTTTCCTTGCGCCGCCTGTGCTTGAGGATGCCTGCGGCCTCTTCGATGAATCCGCGTCGGTCTTCGGGTGTCGCGTGGAGGACACGGTCCAACTGGCCTTGGCCAACGATGACGTGCATCTCCCTGCCAAGGCCGGAATCGGAAAGAAGTTCTTGGATGTCCAAGAGCCTGCAGGCCGCACCGTTGATGGCATATTCAGATCCCCCGGTGCGGAACAGTGTCCTGGAGATGGTTACTTCGCTGTACTCAATGGGAAGTGCGTTGTCGGCGTTATCGATGGTCAGGGAGACGTGCGCCCGGCCCAGCGGCGGGCGGCCGGAGGTACCGGCGAAGATGACGTCTTCCATCTTTCCGCCGCGCAGGGTCTTGGCGCCTTGCTCGCCCATGACCCACGCCAGTGCATCCACCACATTGGATTTGCCGGAACCGTTGGGACCGACAACAGCGGTGACGCCGGGTTCGAAGTCGAACGTCGTGGCCGACGCAAACGACTTGAATCCGCGGACGGTCAAACTTTTCAAATGCAAGGCGCTTCGGTTCTCCTGGGTGGCCTGGGTGTTTGTATCCCCTAAATCTACTGCTGTTCAGCTGAAATCCCCGGATCTGAAGCGGGAAAGCCTTGCGGCGGACATGCCACGCCCCTACACTCCTGCCAAGGGTTACTTTGGTGGGTTCGTTCCGGTGATCCGGCTTTGGCTTGAACTTCTGTTCGTCCGCAGCCGGGTCCGGTCCCGCAAGAGGAACGTCGATCCGCAAAGGACCCTGGGTTCCATAACTGAAGATCTTGGTTTGACCCTGGCTGGGGAGCGGCAAGCAGGGACTGCGCGCAGGCGCAGCACCGTCATTGCAATTGGCGTACCACCCCAGGAGTTCTCATGGCCGGTCCTTCAGCAACCCCATCCCAGCGGGCCCTCAAAGGGTTGCTTTTCCCTTTGGTCTTGGCCATGGTGGCGGCAATGCTGCCGCTGACCGCGCCGGCTGCTGTGGCGGCGGGTCCCTGTGACCCAGTAGTAAACGCCGTCGCTTGTGAGAACTCAAAACCAGGCAGCCCGCCATCGGAGTGGGACATCCTTGGCGCCGGTGATGACACCATCCAGGGCTTCTCCACCGAGATCAGCGTCAACGCCGGGCAGCCCATCCGCTTCAAGATCGACACCAAAGCACCCAGCTACACCATCGCGATCTACCGCACTGGCTGGTACGGCGGCAATGGCGCCAGGAAGATCGCCGACGTCACTCCTTCAGTCCTTCGACAAACCCAACCTGCTTGCCGCAGCGACGTTACTACCGAGCTGTACGACTGCGGCACATGGGCGGTCTCGGCAACCTGGCAGGTTCCCGCCACCGCTGTTTCGGGAGTGTATATCGCCCTGCTGACGCGACCGGACACGGGCGGGCAGAGCCACATCACCTTCATCGTCCGCAATGACGGCAACCGCTCGTCAGTGGTTTTCCAAACGGCGGATCAGACCTGGCAGGCCTACAACACCTATGGGGGCGCCGACTTCTATCAGGGCTCAGTCAACGGGCGGGCCTACAAGGTCAGCTACAACCGCCCGGTGAATACCCGTGGAGGCATCGGGGGCAGGGACTTCTACTTCGCCAATGAATACCCCATGGTGAGGTTCCTGGAACAGAACGGCTATGACGTCAGCTACATCAGTGGGCTGGACGCCGATCGAAGCGGTGCTGAGTTGCTGAACCACAAGGTGTTTCTTTCAGTCGGACACGACGAGTACTGGTCCGGCCCGCAGAGGGCCAACGTTACTGCGGCCCGTGACGCGGGCGTCAACCTCCAATTCCTCTCGGGCAACGAGATGTACTGGCGTACGCGGTTCGAGCCCTCCTCCGTGGACGGCGCCGCGGGCCGCACTTTGACCTGCTACAAAGAGACCTGGAGCAACGGAAAGATCGACCCCACCAGCCAATGGACCGGCACGTGGAGGGACCCGCGCTACGCCTCCCAGGCCAATGGCGGAGGCCTGCCTGAAAACGGTCTGACGGGCACGGCGTATATGTCCAACTACACTGACCTGCCCGTGACGGTTTCCGCCGCCGAAGGTAAGTCGAGGCTGTGGCGGAATACCTCCTTGGCTTCCCTGCCGGCGGGCTCCACAGCGGCACTGGCACCGCACACAGTGGGCTACGAATCCGACGAGGACCTCGATAACGGTTTCCGGCCAGCAGGCCTGATCCAGCTTTCCACAACAGTGGGCAGTGTCAGTGAGTACCTTCAGGATTACGGGAACACCGTCAAACCCGGGACTACCACCCACCATGTCACCCTGTACCGGGCGGCAAGCGGCGCTTTGGTCTTCTCCGCGGGCAGCGTCCAGTGGACGTGGGGTCTGGACCAAGAACACGACGGCGACGGAGCTGCGGCCGATGCACGCATGCGGCAGGCCCAGATCAACCTGTTCGCCGACATGGGCGTACAGCCGGCAACCTTGGCATCAGGCCTTGTTGCTGCGAGCGCGAGCTCGGACCTGACCGGCCCCACCGTAACCATTAACGCTCCGGCAAACGCCGCAACCATTGCCCACGGGACCAGCGTTACTGTTACCGGAACAGCGACGGACAGCGGCGGCGTAGTGGCCGGCGTCGAAGTTTCCACCGACGGCGGCACCACCTGGCATCCGGCCCAGGGCAAGGGCACCTGGACCTACAGCTACATCCAGAAGGGCTTGGACACCGCCACGATTCAGGTACGGGCTGTGGACGACAGTGCCAATATCGGAGCGGTGGCCACCAGGAACCTGACCCTCACTGGCCCGTACAGCGTCTTCGGTCAAACGGTGCCTGCAACAATTGACTCCGGAGACGGCGGCGCCTACGAGATGGGCCTGCGATTCACTCCCTCAGTGGATGGCTTCATCACCGGCATCCGCTTCTACAAGAGCACGGCGAACACCGGTACCCACATCGGGTCCCTGTGGAGCTCGACTGGTACCCGCCTGGCAACCGCAACCTTCGCCAACGAAACCGCCTCGGGTTGGCAAAGCGTGCTCTTCAGCCAGCCGGTAGCAGTTACCGCAGGGCAGAAGTACACGGTCTCCTACTGGGCGCCCAAGGGGCATTACGCTACGAAGGACTACCAATGGGCGAGTTTTGGATTCAATGACCCACCACTGAAGGTTGTCGGTGGTTTCGGAGCCGAACCCGCGGGTGTCTACAACACCTCCCAAGGCTTCCCGACCACGAGTTTCAATGGCGGAAACTACTTTGTCGATGCCCTCTTCAGCACCGTAGACACCTCCCCCCTGACTGTTAATGGGCAGTCTCCCATCCCGTCGTCGTCGTCCGTGGCTGTGACCACGAAGGTGAGCGCCTCGTTCTCCAAGCCCGTGACTGCGGCCAGCGTCCAACTTTCCCTTAAGTCTTCAGCTGGACCTGTAGCGGGAACTACGAGCTATGACGCAACCACCCGGAAGGCCACGTTCACACCGACCTCCCAGTTGGCCTACAGCACCGTTTACACGGCAACGTTGGCAGGCACCGACAGTACCGGAGGCCAGGTCACCTCCGGCGGTACGTGGACGTTCACTACTGCGGCCACGGCGTCCGTCCCGGGTTCGTGCCCGTGCAGCCTCTATGACGACACCGTGACACCGGGCATCGCGGAAATCCAGGATGGAGTGCCGCTGACTTTGGGCGTCCGCTTCACCAGTGTCTCCGCCGGGCAGGTCACCGGTGTCCGCTTCTACAAGTCGGCCGGAAATACGGGGACACACACCGGCGCCCTTTACACCGCAGGCGGCCAGCAGCTGGCGACGGTAACCTTCGCCAACGAGAGCAGCTCCGGGTGGCAGACGGCGATGTTCAGCCAACCGGTCCAAATGGCAGCCAATACTGAGTACATTGCGAGCTACAAGTCGCTTACAGGGGCGTACTCGGCAACCACCAACGGGTTTGGATCAGGCATGAGCGTAGGGCCGCTGCGGACAGTTTCCGACGCGGGAGCCTACTCCTACAGTGGAGACTTCCCTGCCTCCCGGTCCACCGCCAGCTACCTCGTGGACGTAGTGGTGGTGATCTCTGCGCCTCCGTTCACCGTCGGCGGCCAGTCCCCCGTTCCGAACGCATCGAGCGTCCCGGTCAACACCACCGTCAGTGCGGTTCTTTCGGAAGCAGCAGTTGCCTCGAGCGTCGGGCTGTCCCTGAAGACCGCGGCCGGCGCTGCGGTTGCCGGAACCACCACGTATGACACAACCACCCGCAAGGTCACCTTCACTCCCGCAGCTGCCCTGGCGACGGCTACCTCGTACACAGCCACAGTGACTGCGACGGCGTCGTCCGGACAACCGATGTCCTCCGGCGGTACGTGGCAATTCACCACGGTCCAGCCTGCTGGCACGCCCGGGACATGCCCCTGCACGCTGTACGACGACTCGGTGACTCCAACCACTCAGGAAGTCAATGATGGCGTGCCGTTGACCTTGGGCGTCAGGTTCACCAGCGACACTGCCGGGCAAGTGACGGGCGTGCGCTTCTACAAGTCGGTCGGCAATACAGGCACCCACACCGGGTACCTGTACACGGTGGGCGGCCAAGTCCTGGCGACAGTGACTTTCTCCAACGAATCCAGCACCGGGTGGCAAACGGCTACGTTCAGCCAGCCGGTGAACATCCAAGCTGACACAGAGTACATAGCCGCCTACAAGACCACCACCGGTAAGTACTCCTACACTGCTGGAGGCTTCGGCGATGGCTTTACCCGGGGACCCTTGAAGACCCAACCCGATTCCGGGGCTTACTCCTACAGCAGCGACTTCCCCAACACGGCCTCGACGGCCAGCTACCTGGTGGATCTGGTCTTCACCGTGGCGGTCCCACCGCTGACCGTCACCGCGCAGGTGCCCGCTCCGGGAGCCACGGCCATTCCCACCGACGTAAAGCCCTCGATCACGTTCTCTACTGCCATCAATCCGGGCGCAACTTTCACGTTGACTGCGAACGGCTCGTCGGTGGCAGGAACGGCGGCATTGTCAGCTGACGCGCGCACCATCACGTTCACTCCGGCTGCGGCCCTGCCTGCCAGCACCCAGATAACGGTCAACGTTTCGGCCGTGGCAACTCCTCAGGGGCAAACCCTGCCCCCGACCACCTGGCAATTCACCACGGCAGCGGCAGCTGTCCAGCAATCGACCATCTTCGGCTCGCTGGTTCCGCAGGTTGCTTCCAACTCCGATTCGCTGTCAGTCGAGCTGGGGACTGCCTTCACCGTATCCCAAACAGGCAATGTGACTGGAATCCGCTTCTACAAAGGAACCGGAAACACCGGTACGCACGTAGGTTCGCTCTGGAATTCCGCTGGCACCCGGCTGGCGCAGGTTACATTTACCAATGAAACGAGTACAGGCTGGCAAACGGCCACCCTCGGCGCACCCGTGGCGTTATCCGTCGGCCAAACCTACGTGGTTTCCTACCGGGCACCGAATGGCCACTACTCCTCCACACCAGGGTTCTTCAACCAGACGTGGACCAGTGGAGTCTTCACGGCCTCGGGACCAAACAACGGGCGCTACCGGTACGGCTCAGGCGGCGTGATGCCGACAAGCTCCTGGAACGCCACGAACTACTTCGTGGACGTGGTGTACTCCACCACCGCCCCAGCCCAGGCGGCTGCTGCTACCCCGTCAGCCACCGCCACTCCGACAGCGACGGCAACGCCAACCGCAACTGCTGCAGCAACCGCTGCCCCAACAGCCACTGCGACACCGAGTCCATCTCCCAGCCCGACGCAGTCAGGCGGACTCGTGTGCGGGCTGTTGCGGATCTGCTGACGTCCCGGCTACCGGCAGCCACTGCTCACCGAACGACACTGGGCGACCAAGCATGGGCAATGAACATGCTTGGCTGCGCGCCGGGCTCAGTTCCCAGCTTCCAAATATTGCTGTCGCCATCGGTGGTCTCGTCCGGCAGCCCGTACAAAAGGTTCTGTTCATCGAGCCATTCGATCTGATCGTCGACACTGCGCTTTTCGGCGAGGACACTCTCGCGTCCCGTAGCGAGGTCAAGAACCGCGACGTTCCAGTGCGCCGCCAGCGCACCGCCGTCGTTCTTCTTGTACGCGATCCTGGTGCCGTCCGGTGAGATGGAAGGGCATTCCACGTTGTCATGGACAGCCGTCAACGTCTTCGCGGACAAGCTCCCCCGCACCAACCAGATGCGTCCGGAGGCGGCCGCTGTAGCGTAGAAGGCGTCGGGCTGGCCCGGTACAAAGGTCACGCCCCATATGTTCCGGTCGGTGGCCTGGAGCCGCTCCCCGTTGACAAGCAGGGCGAAGTCCTCGAGGTTGCCTGACGACGTGCCCCCGGGGATAGTGATTTCCGTGGCGGTGGAAAATCCCGCCGTCGCATAAGAGTGGCCTGTAACGAACACGGTGGTGGCGATCCTGGAACCATCGGGAGTTACCCTGGTCCTGCTGGGTATCCCGGGCAGCGGCCAGGCCCTTTGCTGCTCCCAGGTGCTGTTGAAAAGCCTGGCTTCAAAGGAAGTGACCAGCCCCCTGTTGGTGCGCAGGCACACCACGCTCTCCATGGAGCCATACACGCGATCGCACTCCTGGTCGCTGACGGCCCGGGTGCCGTCAGGGGCTGACAATGAGACCGTTGCGGCATGTCCGTATCCCTGTCCGGTTGCCGTGTTCCGGAATAAGACGAACGGAGTCCGTGGAAGCTGACCGCCCTCCGAGGTCCCCACGGAGGAGGCCGCAGTCCGGCTTTCTTCAAAGCGCTGGTAGGCGCCCACCGCATAAATTCCAGCAGCCACCAGAACCACTATCGTGACCACCAGGAGGGCGCCCCACCGCACCTTTCGTTCGGCGGCCTGATCCTTCATACGGCGTCGTCCACATCGACAGGGGCTGCGCTGCGGGCACCTCGAAGGATGAAGAACACCGCCACAATTACACAGGCCAGCAGCACCCCTGCCACTACCATCGCTGTGGAGGCACCCACCGCGTACCACAACACGCCGAAGCCGGCGGAGGCGGCCATCCGGCTCAAGGCAACCACGGTTTGCGCGGAAGCGATCCCCGTGGCGAGCTTTCCGGACGGCGTCAGCTGGCTGGCCAAGGCGGCAAGAACCCCATCAGTGCCGGCGTAGAAAGCTCCCAGCAGGACCAGGCAGAGCATTGTTGACCACAGCCCCCCGAAAGGTCCCGCTGCCAGGAAGTAGGTGGCCAGCAAGGCACCATGCCCCGCCACGAAAACCGGGATCTTGCCTACCTTGTCCGCCAACCTTCCCAGCGGGATGGCCAAAGCGAGGAACACCACATTGGTCCCGACGAACAGCAGCGGAAACCACTGGACGGCGAACGAGTCCCTGTCCTGCAACACCAAATAGATGAATCCGTCGCCAATGGTCACCAGGCCCAGAAGCCCCGCGGCGATGAGCAACCTGCCCAAGCCCGGTTCCCTCAGATGGCTCCAGGAGAAGGCGAAAAGCCGGCGACCCTCCCGTACCGCCGCCCCCTTGAGTGCCCGTGCCTGGACATCGGGGACTACCAAGGCGAGGACTGCGACACCGATCACCGCAAAGGCCAGAGACACGACGAACACCGTGCTGAAGCCGTTGGGAATCAGCAACAGCACAACGAAGGCGATCAACGGCCCCGCTGCCGCACCAATGTTGTCGAGCATCCTGTGTACGCCAAAGGACCTGGCCAGATGTTGCGGTTGCGCCGAAGTGGAAATGAGCGCATCCCGGGGCGCTGTCCGGATACCCTTGCCGATGCGGTCACCGGTCACAATGGCGGCAATGGCCCAAAAGCCTCCCGCGAAGAGGAAACCGATCCTGGCAACCATGGACAGGCCGTAACCGGCCAGAGCAATCCGCTTGGGGTGTCCGCTGCGGTCCGATGCCCAACCGGCAGCGATCCGGACGATGGCACTGGCACCTTGGTTGATGCCATCAATGAAGCCGAACGCAATGGTCGACAGGCCCAGGAAACCCGTCACGTACAAGGGCAGGATCGCCGACACCGATTCCGAGGAGACATCAGTGACCATGCTGACAATGCCGAGCCACAGGATGACCGGAGACAAGCGGAACGGCACCTCGGTTGATAGTGCCGTTCCTGTCCCCTGCGGCTTGTTCCGTTTACCGCCGCTGCGGTCCGAAAGGGAAATGTACATGGGTACCTCAGTCCGCGCTCGTGTGCAGGCTGCCCAACAGCTGGAAGCGCGAGCTGCCCGTTCCCGTGGTCGATACCGAAACCGTTACAGTGTCAGCGCCCCGCACGAACCGGGCGGCCATGGCACCCTCGCCGGCGGGTGCATCCTCGGTCCAGAATCCATGGGAGACCAAGGAGTCTCGGAAGGATCCCAGAACTTCTGCCCGGGGCTTGTCAACGATGCCGTCGGCGGCAACCTGGAGGATGTTTCCTGAGGTCGACATCGAGGTCGAACCAATGGTTGTGCCGGCAGGCAGGGTCAGGACTCCTGCGGGCCATCCGTCCACCACTTCGCCGGACGCCGTACCGGGCTCCGGCAAGGCTCCGGTGATCAGTGGAGCGGGAGGCGTCGGCTCGGGCAATCCTGTAGGGGTTGCGGTGACTGGCGGCAGGACTTCCAATGCCTGGCCGCCCGAGGGGGACGCACCGGCGTCGCCACCGCCTTCGGCGCTTCCGCCCGATGAACCGCCCGACGGCGAACTTCCGGAGGTGGGTGCCTCGGCGCCTTGGGAGGTGGTGCCGGCTGGAGCGCTGGACCCGGATCCCGGACCGGGGCTTGAAGTCGGCGATGACGTACTTTGCGCCACAGGTCCTGGCTTCGCAGCCAACTGGTCAAAGAGAAGTGCGACGGC
Source organism: Paenarthrobacter sp. NPDC057981 (assembly GCF_042886835.1). Lineage (NCBI taxonomy): Bacteria > Bacillati > Actinomycetota > Actinomycetes > Micrococcales > Micrococcaceae > Paenarthrobacter > Paenarthrobacter sp. NPDC057981. Next base: position 25,358 of record NZ_JBHVQI010000023.1, on the reverse strand, counting down.
GGCGATCAGCACAGCCAGGCATACGCCCGCGATGACCAGCCGTCGCGCCATCATGGCGTTCCCGCAAGAACTTTGTGCCGCGCCAAGCGTTTCATGGGGACAGTCTGCCACCCGCACCGGGATTCCGGAACAGTTTTGGCGCTACCAGCGGCCATTCCTCGGGCGCGGCTGGCACACGGGGCAGGTGTAGGAGGAGCGGTTCATGAATTGCTCCCGTTTGATGATGCTTGGGAGGCCATTTCCCGCACATCGCGCGCAGTATTCACCGACCCGCCCGTAGGCGTTGAGGGAACGCGCAAAGTATCCGGAATCGCCGTTGACGTTGACATACAGCGAATCGAAGCTGGTGCCCCCGGCAGCCAAAGCCGCCTCCATGACGTCCTTAACTGCCGTGATGAGCCGCTCAGCATCCGCCCGGCGCAAGGTATCAGTGGCCCGCGCATAGTGCAGTTTTGCCTGCCATAGTGCTTCGTCGGCATAGATGTTGCCGATGCCGGAGATCACGCCCTGGTCAAGGAGGGCCCGTTTGAGGCCTGTTTTCCGCTTTTTGATCTTGCGGTAGAAGTCGTCAAGGGAGAAATGCGGGTCCAACGGGTCCCGGGCGATGTGCGAAGCTTCTTCAGCTATTTCCGGCAACGGTGTCTCGCCGAGGCCGCCTGGTCCGCCGTCTGGAGTGGGCACGAGCGAAGTGACAAAGAGCCCGCCGAAAATCCGCTGGTCCACGAACCGCAGTTGCTCCGGCATGCCGTCCGCCGGGCTCAACGTGATCCTGACCTTGAGGTGCTTTTCATCCGGCACCTCCGGGTCCTGCATCAGCAGTTGCCCGCTCATTCCCAGGTGTGCCATCAACGCCACCTTCGGCAACGCTTCACCGGTTATCGTGGGCGCGCTGTCCTGGAAGCCGTTCATGGACAGTGGCATCCAAAGGAATTTGCCGCGCCGGACGACGTCGAGGACAGTAGCCTGTTCGAGGTTTCCTACGAAGTCTTCGGTGCCCAAGGCGTGGCGCCGGATGGAACGCGGGTCAAGTACTTGGACATCCTTTATGGTCCGGCCGCGAACCCACTTGGCCAGTCCGCGACGGACCACTTCTACTTCGGGAAGCTCTGGCATGGAGGCTCAGGCGGAGGCGGGACCTGCGGGAGCAGAGTCCAGCGCAGTCAGGGCCCGCCAGGCATCCGCAGCCGCTTCCTGTTCGGCTTCCTTTTTGGAGTGTCCTGAACCGCGTCCGTAAGGTGTTCCGCCAATGTTCAGGACAGCTTCGAAGGTCCGCGCATGGTCAGGTCCGGAGCCTTCCACCGCGTAGTGGATGGCGCCCAGCTGCCGGCTGGCGGTGAGTTCCTGGATGCTTGTCTTCCAGTCGGTTCCGGCTCCCAGGGCGCCTGCGTCCTTCAGGAGCGGCCCCACCAGGCGCATCACCAGCTGGCGCGCCGTTTCGATGTCGTTGGACAGATACGTCGCACCGATCAGCGCCTCCATGGTGTCAGCCAGGATGGAGGCCTTGTTCTTGCCATCGGTGAGCTTTTCGCCCTGTCCGAGGTAGATGAATTCGCCGATGCCTATCTCCCGGCCGATTCCGGCCAGGGCGCGCGTACTGACGACGGCGGAGCGCCGCTTGGCGAGCTCGCCTTCGGGCAGTTCGGGGTTCTCACGGTAGAGGGAATCGGTCACGGAGAAACCCAGGATGGAGTCGCCGAGGAACTCGAGGCGCTCGTTGGTGGGGATCCCGCCGTTCTCATACGCGTATGAGCGATGTGTGAGAGCAAGACGAAGCGTCTCGGTGTCAATCCAGACACCGAGACGCTTCAGAAGCTCTTCAGTTGAAGACATCCTTTGTCAGCCTCTACGGCAGATTAGGCGTCTGCGACCTTGCGGCCCTTGTATTCAAGGAACAGCGCGGTGCCGGCAGAGTCGGTAACGACCTTTGCCTGGTGCGGCAGGCTGTAGGTAACCTGACCGTTTTCGATGGTCTTGACCAGGTTGGGGGCAGTTGCCTTCCACTGGGCACGGCGGGCGCGTGTATTTGCGCGAGACATTTTCCGCTTGGGAACAGCCACGGCTATCTCATTTCTCTCTTAGACGAACACTTACTAATCGGTTTGCCGGTCAGTCTTAGCCAGATCAGCTAGGGCAGCCCAGCGAGGGTCAATGACCTCGTGGTGGTGCCCCGGCTCGTCTTCCAGACGCACTCCACATTCGGAGCACAGGCCCTGGCAGTCTTCCCGGCACACCGGCTGGAACGGCAGCATAGTGACAACTGCGTCCCGCAACACCGGCTCAAGATCGATCAGATCGTACTCGACTCGACGTTGCTCTTCATCGTCTTCTTCAGCGGAAAGCTCAGCGCCTTCGTAGAAGAAAAGTTCTTGCACATTGACCTCAAGGTCATACGCAAGGGGATCCAGGCATCGACCGCATTCGCCGGTTACTTCGACGACCGCGGATCCGGATACCAGAATTCCTTCGTGTACGGCCTCAAGACGAAGATCGAGCTCGATATCCGAGCCTTCCTTTACGCCAATGAGCGCCACACCAAGGTCACTTGGTGCAGGTACATGCTCGTTGAGTGTCCGCATGGTCCCCGGACTGCGTCCAAGGTCCTTGACTACCAGCGCCAAGGGCGAACTTGCATCTCGCTTAATGAGAACTCCTGTAGAACATATGACCGACGTACCATCTTAGCCTGATCACGCGTGAGGACTCAAACCGGCACCAGGCGCGCAGAGGTGCTCGCTGATTTCGGAATGGGAGAACTCTGCTTGAGGGCGCAGGTACCCCACAAGCTTACCCTTTGCGAGGCGGTTCGCTGGGCGACTCGCCTGCGAGGAGCCTCTTCAACACCGACTTGGGCACGAAGTCGGAGATGTCGCCCCCGAGGACGTTGACTTCCTTGATCAGGGTTGATGACAGGTGCACATAATGTGCTTCGGCGGGCAGAAAGACCGTTTCGACGCCGGTCAACTGTCGGTTCATGGTGGCCATCGGCAACTCGTAGTCGAAATCCGAGGAGGAGCGCAGGCCCTTGACGATTGCCGAAATGCCCCTGCGTCGGCAGTACTCGGCCAGCAAGCCTTCTCCCATGGGCTCAACGATGATGCCACGCAGGGAAGCCAGCGTCTCGCGCGCCATCTCCATGCGCTCTTCGAGGCCGAACCTGTACTTCTTGGCGTAATTGGTGGACACGGCAACGATGACTTCGTCAAACAGGCCGGCAGCCCGGGCAATGACTTCGAGGTGTCCGTTGTGGATGGGGTCAAAGGATCCAGGGCATACCGCGCGTCTCATGAGACGAACCTACCCCATCGCTTCACCGGGATACCATGGCTCCCATGGCATCAGAAGGCAGCAGCATCCCTTTCTCCGGAACAACCACCGGGGCTCCGGCCCCCTGGAAACGCGCCGCGGTTGGAGCCAATCTGTTGTCACCCGACGGTGGCCTGGGCGTCACCATCTTCGAGGAAATGACAACGTTGGCCATGTCCACCGGGGCCATCAACCTGGGCCAGGGATTTCCCGACGAGGACGGCCCTGCCGAAATCAAAGCCGCTGCACAGGCCGCCATCGCCGACGGCGCCAACCAATACGCACCCGGTAAAGGTGTTGCCGCGTTGCGGGAAGCTGTGTCCGTTCATCAGCAACGCTTCTACGGGCTCGATCCCGATCCCGAAACTGAAGTCCTGGTCACCACAGGGGCAACCGAGGCCATCGCTGCTGCGCTGCTGGCCTTCGTCCAACCCGGCGACGAAGTCCTGACCTTCGAGCCTTTCTACGATTCTTATGGGGCCATCATCGGGATGGCCGGAGCCAAGCATGTCACTGCTCCCCTGCTGGCACCGGACTTCCTACCCGAGCTCGCTTCGTTGGAAGCGTCCTTCAGCAGCAGGACGAAAATCGTCCTCCTCAACAACCCCCACAACCCCACTGGAGCAGTCTTTCCGGAGAGTGTGCTCACCAGGATCGTGGAGCTGGCCGCCAAATACGGCGCTATCATCGTCAGTGACGAAGTGTATGAACACCTCACCTTCGGAGTGGCCCACCTCCCGGTGACTTCCCTCCCCGGTGCCGCTGAACGGACCATCACCATCTCCTCAGCCGGTAAGACCTTCTCGTTCACCGGCTGGAAGATCGGCTGGCTCACCGGACCGGCGCACCTGGTGTCCGCAGTCCGCACGGTGAAGCAATTCCTCACCTACAGTTCCGGAACGCCGTTCCAGAGCGCGATCGCTGTCGGGCTGGGGCTTCCTGACGCTTTCTACCAGGGCATTGCCGACACCCTCCAGCAAAAACGCGACGTCCTCGCCGAAGGCCTTCGTACCGCCGGCTTTGGCGTCTACAACCCCAGTGGCACCTACTTCATCAATGTCGACACCGCACCCTTGGGCATCCAGGACTCCGTTGATCTTGCACGGCGCCTGCCCGCCCTGGTTGGCGTGGCTGCAATCCCTGTCCCCGTCTTTTGCCACCCCGAAGGCGCCGAACGCACCAGAAGCCTGCTGCGCTTCGCCTTCTGCAAAAAGATCGACGTCCTAGAAGAAGCGGCCGGGCGGCTTGCCAGCCTCAAGGACCGGCTGTGACGACAAAAGACCGGGGTCACGCCGAACGCTTCCTGAGAACCACCGGCCAGCACGCCACCATCGAACCGGACCAGTTGGTGGAGGGCAGCTTCATCCTGAGCATCGGCGGCGCCGAACAGTCGCACGTGAACCTGGCTGCGCCGGAGGAGATCTTCTACGAGTACCTTCGCAGAATCGGGTCTTTGGTGGATCTGGCCGCCCCTTCCGGACAAGCCATCCGCGCCCTTCATCTGGGCGCAGGAGCGCTCACGCTGGCACGTTACATTCAGGCCACCCGCCCGGGCTCGGAACAGTACGCCGTTGAGCTGGAACGTGAACTTCTGGACTTCGTCCTCCAAAAGCTGCCCTTGCCCGAAGGCACCAGGTTGACCACCCACATTGGCGACGCACGTGCCGCCTTGGCTGAGCTGCCCGCGGAGGTGGAATTCGACGTCGTTATCCTTGACATCTTCTCCGGGCCCGAGGCTCCTGCCCATATCGCATGCCGTGACTTCTACGAAGAAGTCGCCGCACGGCTGACTCCTGACGGCGTCCTGATAGTGAACGTCGGAGACGAGCCTGCGCTGACGCTGGTCCGCAGCCAGGCCTCGGCCCTTCGGGCGGCCATGGAGGACGTTGCTGCCTTTGCGGAAACCGGGATGTTCGCGGGCCGCTATCCGGGCAACATCATTCTGGCCGGCACCCGGAGGCCATGGCCCGCGGAGTGGACAGCTGAGCTGTTGGCCAGGGGGCCGCACCCTTCCACCGTCCTCTACGGTGTGGACCTGGACCGGATTACCGGCTAACTCAGGCAAGTTCGGCGAACCACAACTTGGTCTCGCCGTATTTCTTATCGGCGAAGCATTCCAGGGCGTCAGGCCATGCGGGTTCAGGACTGCGGGAACTGCGCTCCACCACTACGACGGCAGCATCGTCCAGGTGCGGCGCCAATTTTTCGAGTACCGCGCTCAAGGCCTGCTCGTCCAAGGGGTAGGGCGGATCGAGAAAGACCAGATCCCATACCGCAGACTCGCCTGCCCGTTCAAGGTAGGACTCCACTTTGGAGCGGTGGACGGAAACCTTCTTGGTCCCCAGGCTCTGGTTGACCAGGTCCGCATTCCGCTGGCAGACGTCGCTGGCCTTCGCATCGAACTCCACCAGATCCACGCTGCGCGCACCCCGGCTGGCGCTCTCAACGCCCAGCGAACCGGAACCGGCATAAAGGTCAAGGACCCTGGCGTCGTCGATGACCGCCAACGACTCCAGCCTCGAGAACAGCGCTTCCTTGACACGATCAGTTGTGGGCCGTGTCGCAGTCCCGGGAACACTTGCCAGAGGGTTTCCACCAGCAACTCCGGCGATGATCCGGCTCACTGGGCGACTCCCCGTCGACGCTGACTGGGACTACTAACCGCGTTCAAGGAACGCCTCCTTCTCGGGGTTCAAGTACTGGTCGATCGCAGCGGAAAGGGCCGGCTGGTCCTGCAAAGCAGCATCCTGGCCGACCAAGGCCTGGGCATCGGCCCGAGCGCGGGCAATGATGTCCTCGTGCTCAAGGACCCGGAGCAACTTCAACGTTGACCGCCCCCCGGATTGCGAGGCACCCAGGATGTCACCTTCACGGCGAAGCTTCAGGTCCTCCTGCGACAACTCGAAACCGTCGGTGGTGGAGGCAACGGCTTCCAGCCGGCGGCGGCTCGGATGGCCCGGTTCCAGGGTTGTCACAAGGAGGCACGTGCCGGGAAGCCCACCACGCCCCACCCGGCCCCGCAGCTGGTGGAGCTGAGAGATGCCAAAACGGTCGGCATCCAGGATGACCATCAAGGTGGCATTGTGGACATCCACACCCACCTCGATGACCGTAGTGGAAACCAGCACCTTGGTCTCGTTTGAGGCAAACGACGCCATCGTTTCGGACTTCACCTGCGGGTCCTGCCGGCCATGAAGCGGTGCCACCGGCACGCCGCCCAGCGACGGCTCCTGCACGAGGCTCTCGACGACGGCGGTCACCGACGCGAGCTCCCGGGCCGAACCCTCGTCCGACAGCGACGCGTCGCTTGGCTCCGCTTCCCCCGGGCTGAAGTCGCCGTCGTCGTCCGATCCGATCTTGGGGCACACCACATAGACCTGATGCCCGGCATCGACTTCCTCGCGCGAACGCTTCCAAATGCGGTCCGCCCAGCCAGGGTTTTCCGACAGCCCCACCACGTGGGTGGAAATGGGCGCGCGGCCGGCCGGAAGTTCGTCGAGAATGGAGGTCTCGAGGTCGCCGAAAACAGTCATTGCCACAGTGCGGGGAATGGGCGTTGCAGTCATCACCAACAAGTGCGGCGGCCGTTGGGCTTTTGCCCGGAGCGCATCACGCTGCTCAACTCCGAAGCGATGCTGCTCATCCACCACGATCAGCCCAAGATCCTGGAAACTGGTCTTGTCGCTCAGCAGGGCATGCGTACCAATGACGATTCCGGCATTTCCCGAAGCCGCGTCCAGCATCGCCTGCTTCCTCGCGGCAGTAGGCATGGAACCGGTGAGCAGCGTTACCTGCACGGACTGTTGGGACTGGTCTCCGCCCAGCATTCCCGCGCCGCCAAACATGGTGTCACGGGCAAGGGGGCCGAGCGTGCGCCGAATCGAATCGAAGTGTTGGGCGGCAAGGACCTCGGTAGGGGCAAGGAGCGCAGCCTGGCCACCGGCATCGACCACCTGGAGCATGGCGCGCAGGGCAACAATGGTCTTTCCGGAACCCACCTCTCCCTGCAGGAGCCTGTTCATGGGCGTATCCCGGCCCAGCTCTTCAGCGAGCGTCTTTCCGACGGCGGATTGGCCGGCTGTCAGGGTGAACGGCAGGTTCCGATCGAAGCTGCTGAGCAGGCCGCCTGCCGTGGGACGCCGGGCGGTGGCTTCTTCGGCGGCGAGTTGGGCACGCCTGCGGGCCAAGGCGGTTTGCAGGACCAAGGCTTCCTGGTATCGGAAGCGTTCCTGCGCCCGATGCCAATCCTTCGGCGTCTCGGGCGAGTGGATCAGGCGGTACGACTCGGCGACGCTGAGCAGGCCGTCCCTGGCAGCAATACGCTCTGGGATCGGGTCCTCCAACGCGTCGAGGTCCATGGTTTGAAGCAGGGAGGCAACCACCTTGTGGATGGACCAGCTGGTCAGCTTCGCCGTGGCCGGGTACACCGGAATCGGCATCGCCGCGAGCTTGGCGGGGTCCACGGAGTCCTCAGCCTCCGGATCCTCGTCCAACAGGAGGAAATCCGGATTGGTCAGGCCCAGGGCACCGCCATAACGGGTGACCTTGCCTGAAAACATGGCCCGCCGACCGGCCAGGAGTTCCGCCTTGGCCCGGAAACCATTGAAGAAGCTGACCTTCAGCGTCCCGGGAACACCGTTCCCGCCGGCCTCGTCGGTCACGACGACATCGGTGATGGAGCCCCGGCGGGCGCGCATCTGCCGTGTGCTGTTGGACACCACACGGGCTATGAGCGTGACCTCCTCATCCAACGGCAGCTTGCTGATGGGAGTCAGTTCGCCTCGGCTCAGGTAACGCCGCGGGAAGTAGTTCAACAGGGCACCACACGTTTTGAGTCCCAGGTGTTTCTCGATGACCGCCGCTGACCGCTTGCCGATCCTGCGCTCGAGCGGCAGCTCCAGTTCAGTAGTCATGCCGTGGCTGGTCTGAATCATCATGTCGCGGCACGGCCAATTGGCTGACGGCGATGTCGGTGGGTTCACCCAACGAACGGATCAGTTCGACGGCAGGAGCGGGGTCGGGAACGTGGACGTGGACACGCCACCGGTAGCTTGCTTCCGTTGTGGATTCCTCGTCGTCGTCATCGCTGGGCTGCGACCCGCCAACCTGGCTCATGATGACCGAATCCCCCATTTCATCCAGGCGTTGACGCAGGATGGCGGCATTGAGCGGGGACAGGCTGATGGTGCACATGACCTCCACGCCCTCATCGGCCGGCATGTGCTCGTGAATGTGTGGATCCTGCAGCTTGTAGCCGTGCAGGTCGTCCAGAAGCTCATCCTGCAGTTCCTCGCCCAGTACTGCGGATCGTAGGCAATCCAACACCAGCAGCATGCCCACGCCACCGGCATCAACCACGTGCGCCTCCTGCAACTGGACAAGCTCATCCTCGGTGCGGAGAACAGCCTGGTAGGCGGCTTCCACCACGGCATCCAGTGACAATCCGAGCGCATGGTTGCTGTCGTCGCCGTCCTGTTCAGCGTCAACCCGCTGTGCGGCGTGCGCAGCGGCCTCCAGGACAGAGAGCATGGTTCCAGCCACCGGTTCGCTCAGTGCAGACCAAGCACGGATTTGGGCCCTGTTCAGCGCTGTCGCCAGAAGCGGAGCACTGAGCCTTGTCTTGCCTGCCAAAGGCTCGGCCGCGGCGCACAGGAATACCGCAAACAGCGTTCCGGAGTTGCCTCTCGCCTGCTCCATGGCTGCTTGGCCGGCCTTCGAAAGCACAGCGCCGACATCATGGGCTTCCGTTTCATCAAAAGCGGAAGAAGCAGCACGCACTGTGAGGTAGAGGTTGGTTCCCGTGTCTCCGTCGGCGACGGGAAAGATGTTAATCGCATTAAGGCGGTCGCTGTGGTTTCCGAGGACCACCTCCGCCTTGCCGAGCCAACGTTTCATGGCGTGCGCGTTCGCGGCGATCTTAGTCTGCAAAGTGATCCCATCCAACGGTGTCAGCAGCATGCCCGGCGATCCGGACGCCGCTGCCTGTCGGCTCGACAACGGCTTGAACTGAGCCTATCGCAGTGAAGCCGTGCGGCAGCTGAATTCCTGCTGGGAACGTAGCAAGCAACCCGTGGTCCTCTCCCCCGCCCAGTACCCAGGGCATTGCTTCAAGATTCAGCAACGCAGCAGCGGGTTCCAGCACGGCTGCATACTTTTTCAGCACAAGGGGATCGAAATCGAGCACGGCGCCGCTGGCGGTGGCGAGCCGACCGCCGTCGCGCAGCAAGCCGTCTGAGATGTCCAACATGGCTGTTGCGCCGGCCCTGGCAGCCTCCGGTCCCGCCGCCAAAGGCGGCAGAGGCCTGCATTGGCGCTCCACAAGGCCCTTGAGCTCTTCGCTGAGGCTCTCGTAGGGAACATCGCTTTCAAGCAACGCCCAGCCCGCGGCCGCCCGCCCCAAGGTGCCAGCCACCGCTACGACATCGCCCGCCGTCGCCCCAGAGCGCAGCACCGGCGCCACTCCGGCAAGGGTTCCGACGACGGCGACCGTCACCGCGATTTCGCGGCCGCGCCCGAGGTCGCCTCCGGCAACAGAGCAATCCGGGGCACCCAACTCAACGATGGCGGCGGTGAGTCCATCCGCAAAAGCTTCCACCCAGTCAACAGGTGTGGACGGCGGCATGGTCAGGCTGACCACAAGGGAAGAAGCACTGCCACCCATGGCATTGATGTCACTGAGGTTCTGTGCGGCGGCCTTCCACCCGACGTCGTACCCGGTGGTCCCGTAACCGTTCTTCCACTGGAGCCTGAAGTCCTGGTCCTGGGTTTGCGTGTCGATGGAAATCAGGGTGCGGCCATCCGGAGCGGCTATCAGGGCAGCATCATCACCGGGACCCAGCAGAACGCCGGCGCTGCTGTTCAGGCGGGGAAAGATCCGGGCAAGGAGCTCGGACTCCGAAAGGTCTTGGACGGTCAGTTGTTCTGCAGGCACGGCTCTACGCTATCGCGATCCTCCGACAGGATAACGACGCAGCGATTCACGGCCGGCTGCGCAGCAATGTGACCGGGGCTACCCACGCCCGTTCGGCCCGTGCGTGCGGGATAGGCTGGAGAGATGCATCGAATGACCCTCCGCCGGACTGCGCTGGCCGTCTCCCTGGCCTCTGCATCCGTCCTCGCTTTGTCGGCCTGTTCACCTGCCGTTGACGTTACCGCAGCCGCGGACGCCGCCAACCCTGCCTGCGCCCCCATGATGGTGGCCCTGCCCGACAAGATCGGCGATGCTGCGCTCCGCAAGACGAACAGCCAGGCTACCGCTGCCTGGGGAGATCCCTCGCAGGTCATCCTCCGCTGCGGCGTGAACGTGCCCGGACCCACCACCGACCGCTGTGTCAGCGTCAACGACATCGACTGGGTCATCAAGGAAGGCGATCCGGTATACACGCTGACCACGTTTGGCCGCGTGCCCGCCACGGAGATACTGATCGATCCGGTCAAGTTGGAAGCGGCCAACATAAGTTCCGCGACAGTCCTGACCGAGCTTGCGGCCGCCGTCGGGAAAATCAAGCCCACCGGCAAGTGCGTCGGCCAGGAGGACCTCCAGAACCTGCCCTCCAGCAAGTAGGGCGCCCGCTTTTGAACGGCGACCTGCACTGGTTGTGAACTAGCGCAGGCCCGTCTTCCGGGTCAATGCCAAGTGGATGAGTTCGTCAATGAGCTCTGCGTAAGCCAGTCCTGAGGCAGCCCACATCTGCGGGTACATGCTCTTCGGAGTGAAGCCGGGCATGGTGTTGATCTCGTTGATGATCAGTTCGCCCGCTGGAGTGTAGAAGAAGTCCACGCGGCTCAGGCCTTCGGCGCCCACGGCGTCGAAAGCGACCGCCGCCAATTCCCTGACACGTGCTATTGCTTCGTCCGGCATGTCGGCCGGGCAGCTGAGCGCAGCCGCCCCGTCCTCCACGTACTTGGCAGCGAAGTCGTAGAACTGGTGTTCCCCGGAAGCGACAGCGATCTCACCCGGCATCGAGGTGCGCGGTGCATCGGTGCCGCGCCCCTGCAGGACGGCACATTCGATCTCGCGTCCGATGATCCCGGCTTCGATGACCAGCTTCAGGTCGTGACGGCGGGCTTCTTCGACGGCGGCATCGAGGCCTTCCAGCGAATCAACCTTGGAAATTCCCATCGAAGAACCCGCACGGGCCGGCTTGACGAATACAGGGAATCCGAGCTTGTCCACGCGTTTTCGGACAGCCTCCGGGTCGGTTACCCATTCGCGGTCCGTCACGGCTATGTAGGGCCCAACCTTCAGTCCGGCGGACTCGAAGACCACCTTCATGAAGTGCTTGTCCATTCCCACTGCAGAGGCCAGCACCCCGGCGCCTACATAACGGGTGTCGGACAATTCCAGGAGGCCTTGGATGGTTCCGTCCTCCCCCCACGGACCGTGCAGCAGCGGAAACACCACGTCCACGCTGCCCAGTTCCTGCGGAACGGCATTGGGCTCTGTGACGATCAACTGGTGTTCGCCGCCGACTTCGGCCAGGGTGACGGTTTTGCCCGACGCCGCAACCTCCGGAAGGGATGTCGAGCTCAAGGACCACTGGCTGGTGTCGCCCGATGCCAAAACCCATTGACCGGACTTGGCGATGCCGATCGGGATGACCTCGTACTTATTTGTATCGATGGCGCCCATAACACCAGCGGCGGTGACGCAACTGACAGCGTGCTCGCTTGAGCGGCCCCCGAAAAGGATCGCCACGCGGGGTTTGGCCTTCACGGCTGCGGGTTCTTCAATCACCATCAGTAGTCGCCTTCGGACTTCAGTGCCCGGGCCAGCAATCGCGGCCCCAGGTCATCAACGGACATTCTGCCTTCAAGCACGGCTACTACCGCCGCGGTGATGGGCATTTCAACTTTCAGTTTCCCCGCCAGTTCGTGCACGGCAGGGCCGGACTTGATGCCTTCGGCGGTCTGCGTCATTTCTTCCGCCACTTCCTCCAAGCTGAGCCCTTCACCGAGCAGCCGTCCGGCGGTGTGATTGCGCGAGAGCGCAGACGAGCAAGTGGCCACGAGGTCACCGAGCCCGGCGAGTCCGGCCATCGTGTGGGCTTCCCCGCCCAGCGCCAGAGCGAGCCTTGACGTTTCGGCGAGTCCACGGGTGATCACGGAAGCCTTGGTGTTGTCGCCCATTTGGCGGCCTTCACAGATCCCCACAGCCAAGGCGATGACGTTTTTGACAATGCCGCCGATTTCCACTCCGACAACGTCGGTACTGGTGTAGGGACGGAAGTAGGGTGCCGTGCAGCACAGGGCAATGGCAGCGGCTGTGTCGGCGTCGCTGCAAGCAACAACGGAGGCGGTTGGCTGCTCGCGGGCAATCTCCATGGCCAGGTTGGGTCCGGAAACCACAGCAACCCGCGATTCCGGGAGGCCAAGCTCCTGGGCAATCACTTCGCTCATGCGGGCGTCCGTGCCCAGTTCCAGGCCCTTCATGAGGGACACCACCACGGCGTCGGGGGCCAACAGCGCTTTCCAGTCACCCAGCTGAGGCCTCAGCGACTGCGCCGGTACAGCGAGGACCACCAAGGTGGCGTCCTTCAGTACTTCTTCCACGTCCGTGGATGCGGTGATGGACGCCGGCAACTCAATGTCCTTCAAGTACTGCTCATTGCGGTGGGCCGAGTTGATCTGCTCCACTACTTCGGCGCGGCGTCCCCAGATACGGATCGTGCGCTCGACTCCGGCAGCTGTTGCAGCGTCAGCGAGGATTTTCGCAAACGTGGTGCCCCAGGACCCTGCGCCCAGCACGGCCACTGTGGTGGGCACAAACGCCGGGCTTTCGATCAGCGTCACTTTCCGGCCTCCGGGTCCTCGGCTTCGGTTGGGGCATCTTCAACGAGCCGGCCATGCTTGCTCTGCTTGTGGAGCGCGGGGTCCCAGCGCTCAGCCGGCGCCGCTTCGCCGCGAAGCGTCTCCAGGAGTGACGTGATGGCGTCCATGATGACCTCGGTGGCTTCGGTGAGGGTGCCGCGGTCCAGGGGCCGGTCAACGAAGGAACTCAAATCCACGGGCTTGCCCACCAGGACCCGGACAGTCTTGCGCGGGAAGACATGGAAACGCTTGGCGTACCTGGGGAACACCTCCTGCGCACCCCAGTGCGCAACGGGAACCACGGGCGCTCCGGTCTGCAGTGCCAGCCGGGCAGCCCCGGTGTGGCCCTTCATCGGCCATAGCCCGGGATCGCGCGTGAGCGTACCTTCCGGATAGATGATGATGGCGCCACCGGCGTCCACCACCTCCTTGGCCAGCTGCAGCGAGCGGTTCGCTCCCGCCGTCGAGCGTTCAACCGGAATCTGATTCGTAGCGCGCAGCAGTCCACCCAGCACGGGCACTTTGAAGAGTCCCGACTTTGCCAGGAAGTGCGGTGGGCGCTTCTGGTTGTACACCATATGCCCCACAACGATGGGATCGATCTCGGTGCAGTGATTGGGCACCGCGATGAAACCACCGGCAGGAAGATTTTCCAGGCCTTCCCACTTCTTGGCCATCAACAGGTTCATTGCCGGGCGTGCAATCCCCGCCAGCAACGTGAACACGGCACGGCTCGTAGCCGATTCCTTCAAAGGATCCCCCGCTACTTGATGGTGGTGATGTCGAAATCGGCGCCCAAGGCAGCCAGCTTCTCGGTGAAGCGCTCGTAACCGCGGTTGATGATATCGATCCCGGTGACCTTGGATGTTCCCGTTGCGGCCAAGGCTGCAATGAGGTGGCTGAAGCCGCCACGAAGGTCAGGGATGTCGATGTCCGTGCCCCGGAGTGGGGTGGGGCCGGAGATCACGGCCGAGTGCAGGAAGTTGCGCTGGCCGAAGCGACACGGCACGCTGCCAAGGCACTCGCGGTGCACCTGGATGTTAGCTCCCATCCGGGCGAGTGCTTCGGTGAAGCCAAAGCGGTTCTCGTAGACGGTCTCGTGCACAATCGACACGCCCTCGGCCTGGGTCAAAGCGACCACCAGCGGCTGCTGCCAGTCGGTCATGAAGCCGGGGTGCACGTCTGTTTCGAGGACCAGCGGAGTGAGTTTTCCGCCCGGGTGGTAAAAGCGGATTCCGTCATCGCCGATGTCCATCCCTCCGCCAACCTTGCGGTAGGTGTTCAGGAAGGTCATCATGTCGCGTTGGGAGGCGCCTTCGACAAAGATATCGCCGCGCGTCACCAGGGCCGCTGAGGCCCAGGAAGCGGACTCGTTCCGGTCCGGGAGCGCACGGTGGTTGTACCCCCGCAGGTCCTTGACGCCTTCGATGCGGATGGTGCGGTCCGTCTGGACGCTGATGATGGCGCCCATCTTCTGGAGGACAGCGATCAGGTCAATGATCTCCGGCTCGGTTGCCGCACCAATGAGCTCGGTAATGCCTTCGGCACGGGTTGCGCTGAGCAAAACCTGCTCAGTGGCTCCCACCGACGGATAAGGAAGCGAAATCTTGGCGCCGTGCAGACCATGGGGGGCTGAAATGTGGATGCCGCCCGGACGCTTTTCCACGACGGCACCGAACTGCCGGAGCACATTCAGGTGGTAATCGATGGGTCGGTCGCCGATCTTGCAACCGCCAAGGTCGGGAATAAAAGCCTCACCGATCGCGTGGATCAGCGGCCCGCAGAGCAGGATGGGAATCCGGGAGTCGCCGGCGTGGGCGTCGATAGCTGTGCTGGACGCCGTCTTGGCTTCCGTGGGATCCAGGGTAAGGTCCCCCGTCACCGGATCCTTGACCACAGTCACTCCATGCAGCTGCAGGAGGCTGGTGACCACCTCTACATCCTTGATTTCCGGCACGTTCCTCAGCACCGATGGTTCACTGCCCAGCAAAGCGGCCACCATGGCCTTGGGCACAAGGTTCTTGGCACCGCGGACGGTCACTCGTCCGGTTAACGGGACGCCACCGCGGATTGTCAGAACACTACTCATCTATACCGGTTTCCTCACGACTACTCGCCCCCCAAACTGACAAAGGCTCCAGCTAAGCATAGAAGCTCACGTTACCGAACCGAAATGGACCCGCCCCGCGGCATACGGATCCCGTGTCGGCGAAACCAGCGCAAAAAAGGACCGCCGGACCCTTTCCAAGGGGTCCGACGGTCCTCTGCCAGCGTAATTCCCACTGCCCCGTCAGCTGTTAGCCCGCTTCCACTTTCGCTGGAAGCGTCCGAGGCTTGAAGGACGGCCGAGTGGCTTCGTACGCGGTGATGTCTTCTTCGTGCTGGAGGGTCAGGCCAATGTCGTCCAGGCCTTCCAGGAGGCGCCAGCGGGTGTAGTCGTCGATCTCAAAGGGTGCAACGACGTTGCCACATTCGACCGTCTTGGACACCAGGTCCACCTTGACCTCGGTGCCCGGGTTGTTTTCCAGGACCTTCCAGATGAGCTCGATGTCGTCCTGGGCAACCTCCGCGGCGAGCAGGCCCTGCTTGCCGGAGTTGCCGCGGAAGATGTCAGCGAACCGCGAGGACAGGACAGCCTTGAACCCATAGTCCTTCAGTGCCCACACAGCGTGCTCTCTGGAGGAGCCCGTGCCGAAGTCCGGACCGGCCACCAGCACGGAGCCGGCATTGAAGGGAGCCTGGTTGAGGATGAAGGATTCATCCTTGCGCCACGCGGCGAAGAGGGCGTCCTCGAAGCCGGTACGGGTGATGCGCTTGAGGTAGACAGCCGGGATGATCTGGTCGGTGTCCACGTTGCTCTGGCGCAGCGGGACCCCGATGCCGGTGTGGGTGGTGAATTTTTCCATGGGGTCCTCCTAGACTGCGGTTCCGGTCAGCGTTCCGGCCGCGGCCGGTTCAAGGTCCGACGGCGAGCTCAGCGTCCCGCGGATGGCGGTGGCTGCTGCGACGACGGGCGAGACCAAGTGTGTACGTCCGCCCTTACCCTGCCGGCCTTCGAAGTTGCGGTTGGACGTCGAAGCGCAGCGCTCCCCCGGCGCCAACTGGTCCGGGTTCATACCCAGGCACATGGAGCAGCCGGCGAAACGCCACTCGGCACCAAAGTCCTTGAACACCTTGTCCAGGCCCATGGCTTCGGCTTCCAAACGGACACGGGCCGAACCGGGAACCACCAGCATGCGCACGTTCGGGTCCTTCTCACGGCCGCGGACAATGTCCGCGGCTGCGCTCAGGTCCTCGATGCGGGAGTTGGTGCACGAACCCAGGAAGACGGTATCCACCCGGATGTCCTTCATGGGCGTTCCGGCTTCCAGGCCCATGTAGGTCAGTGCGCGTTCAGCGGCCAGCTTGGCGTTCTCGTCGCCGAAGTCCTCCGGAGATGGCACTTTCGCGGACAAGGAAACACCTTGGCCGGGGTTGGTTCCCCAGGTCACGAACGGTTCCAGGGTGTCGGCATCCAGGTCCACCTCGACGTCGAACGTCGCGTCCTCATCGGTGTGGAGCGTGTTCCAGTACTCGACGGCGGCGTCCCAGTCTGTGCCCTGCGGCGCGTGCGGACGGCCCTTCATGTACTCGTAGGTGGTCTGGTCCGGAGCGACCATGCCGGCACGTGCTCCGGCCTCGATGGACATGTTGCAGATGGTCATGCGGGCATCCATCGACAACGAACGGATGGCCGAACCCCGGTATTCCAGGACATAGCCCTGGCCACCGCCGGTACCAATCTTCGCAATGACGGCCAGGATGATGTCCTTGGCAGTAACACCCGGGCGCAGCGTGCCCTCGACGTTGATTGCCATGGTCTTGAACGGCTTCAGGGACAACGTCTGGGTAGCCATGACGTGCTCGACTTCGGAGGTTCCGATACCCATGGCCAGCGCTCCAAAGGCGCCGTGTGTGGAAGTGTGCGAGTCGCCGCAAACCACCGTCATGCCGGGCTGGGTCAGGCCCAGCTGCGGGCCCACGACGTGCACGATGCCCTGTTCCTTGTCACCCAACGAGTGCAGGCGTACACCGAACTCTTTGCAGTTGGCGCGCAGCGTTTCGATCTGCGTGCGGCTGGTGAGGTCGGCAATCGGCTTGTCGATATCCAGCGTCGGAGTGTTGTGGTCTTCCGTGGCGATCGTCAGGTCCACGCGGCGCAGCTTTCGGCCGGCCAGGCGCAAACCTTCGAAGGCCTGCGGGGACGTCACTTCGTGGACGAGGTGCAGGTCGATGAAGAGAAGATCGGGCTGGGCGTTGGCTCCTTCGCCTTCACCCTTGCGCACAACGTGCGCGTCCCAGACTTTCTCGGCCAGTGTCTTTCCCACGGCCTGCTCCCTTCACTGTTGATTGTTCTACATCCACTGAAGCAGCACCGCTGCAAAATAGGCCAGTGAAACAACTTGCATCTCAGATATTGAGACGGCAATATCATTACATGGACAATTCTAGTGGAGTCGGTGTCATTGATAAAGCGGCCCAAGTGCTTGATGCCCTCGAGGCCGGACCAACGACACTTGCGCAGCTCGTAGCAGCCACCGGACTCGCCCGGCCCACGGTTCACCGTCTTGCCCTGGCACTGGTCCACCACCGCCTGGTAAGCCGCGACATCCAGGGGCGCTTTGTCCTCGGCAGCCGGCTCGTCGAACTTGCATCTGCCGCGGGCGAAGACCGCCTGATCGCCTCCGCCGGCCCCGTACTCATCCAGTTGCGCGATGCCACCGGCGAAAGCGCTCAGATTTTCCGGCGCCAAGGCGACTGGCGCGTTTGCGTGGCATCGGCGGAGCGTCCCATCGGCCTCCGCGACACCATCCCGGTCGGCACCCAGTTGTCCATGAAGGCCGGCTCTGCCGCCCAGGTGCTGCTGGCGTGGGAAGACCACGACCGCCTCTTGGAAGGACTGCAAAACGCCCGGTTCACGCCGACCGTCCTGGCAGGAGTACGACGCCGGGGCTGGGGTCAGAGCCTCGGCGAACGCGAGCCGGGGGTCGCCTCTGTTTCGGCACCGGTGCGCGGACCATCGGGTAGGGTGATCGCCGCGGTGTCGATCTCGGGCCCCATCGAACGACTCACCCGCCAGCCCGGGCGCCTGCATGCCGAAGTCGTCTGCAACGCTGCGCGGGTCCTGACTGAGGCGTTGCGGAAGAACAACGACTAGTCATGGACAGCTACGCCGTGTTCCTGCGCGGAATCAATGTGGGCGGCATCAATATCAAGATGGCCGATCTCAAGGGCGCGCTTCAGGACTACCCGTTCTCCAAGGTCAAGACCCTGTTGGCCAGCGGAAACGTCGTGCTGCACAGCGAACTCAGCGCCAAGGACGTCAAGGCACAATTCGAGAAGTGCCTCCGCGATTCCTTTGGCTATGACGCCTGGGTGGTGGTCCTGACAGCGGATCGCGTGGCCCAGCTGGTTGAGGCATGCCCCTACCCGGCCGACGACAAGTCCACGCACAGCTACGTCACGTTGGCCTCTGACAGCGCCATGCTCGACGAGCTCTTCGAGGCTGGCAAAGCGCTGGATGGCGTGGAACAGACCCGCCTCGGCCCGGAGGCAATGGCATGGTTGGCTCCTGCCGGTGGGACGTTGGACAGCCCGTTCAGCAAGCTCTCCGCCAAGCCCCGCTACAAGGCAAGCACCACCACCCGGAACCTCCGTACCCTGGTCAAAGTCAGCGACGCCGCCGCAGACCTCTAATTCGTCCGGGCAGCCTTCAGGGCAGCATTGAAGGCCCGCAACCGCGTGACTTCAACATCAACCGGTTCCACGATCCGTCGCTCAGCCACCACCGCAACCGCTGCCCTCAACCGCTTCGCCGCCCCCGCCGCCCTGGCCCGGGCCGCCCAGCCACCCAGAACACGACCAAGGATGGCCAACAGCACGCCCAGCGCGACTCCCCCGGCAACCATGAGCGTGGGCCACGGCCACCCTTCGGTCCGGGGCACCTCCGGCACAGGCATCTGGAAGTAGCCAAGGGCCGCCAGGACACCGAGCCAACCAAGGCCTCCTACCGCCAACAGGAGCGCAATCCACTGCAGCGTATTGAACAGCAGCCACCACAAGGGTCGTTTCGCGGTTTTCAGGTCCGTTCCAGCGATGGCCTGGTCCAGCGCATCTGGCAGCTGTTCGCGCCCTTCCCGTGCAGCTGCCCGGATTGCTGCACGCCACGGACCGGGAGCACCAGCTGATGCCTCATCGGCAAAATCCCTGACAGCCGCGTCCGTACGCGCGCGCTGCGGCGCGCCGGCAGGTGGCAGGGACGTCCGGCTCAACTCGGGCCTGGTGTCGTTTCGCCCCAAGTTCAGCCTCCGCAAAGGGTCGGACCGGAACCGCAACAACCATCGAGTCACGGGCCACCCTGTCCTGCGAGCCGATTCCCTCCGGAAGGAACGCTGGACCGCGTCCACCACCACCGGCACGTTGGCCGCCGTCGCCAACTCCTGGGCGAGGCGGGACTTGGCGCCACTGGTGATGCCCTTCGCTTCCCCGTCGCCGGACACTTCGATCAATCCGGCGGCAGCCTTGGCGACATCGGCTGCCAGGCGCTGCGTGGTGGCAGCCCGCTGGACCACGACGTTCCTGATGGCGGCGCGAACGGTTGGTACGCCGTCGCCGGTCAGGGCTGACGCACTCATGACGCGGACCTTCTCCAGGCCATCACGAGCAAGGATCCCTTTTAAGGACTCCATGACTGCGGCAGCATCCGGGGCACTGAGCTTGTCCACCTGGTTCAAGACGACCAAGGTGACAGCGCCATGGGAGGCCATTGGGCGGAGAAACCCGTTGTGCACCGCCGCATCGGCGTATTTCTGGGGGTCCATGACCCACACCAGGACATCCACCATCCCGACCATGCGCTGGACAATCTGCCGGTTTTCCAGTCGCGTCGAATCAAAATCCGGCAAATCAAGGAGCACCAGCCCGGCGTCGGCCTCGGCGAAGCCCGGCACCGCCTGCAACACGTGACGCTCCTTCACTTCCAACCAATCGAGCAGCGGGCCGCTGCCCTCTTCGCCCCAGATGCCCGCCAACGGCTCCGACGTCGTTGGCCTTCGCGCAGCTGCAGTGGCCACATCACTGCCGGACACTGCGTTGAACAACGATGATTTTCCACTGCCTGTGGCGCCGAAGAAGCCCACCACGGTATGCCCCGCCGACAATGAACGCCGCGACGCCGCCCGCTCCAGGACGTCATAGACGGATTGGAGTTCCTGATCCGGAAGGACACCCTCGGCGAGTTCCCGGGCGGTGTTCAAGGCTTCGAGCTTTCGCTGCAACTGGGACGATTCACGGACCTGGCTGTGGCGGCTCATGCGGCCCCTGCCAGCCGGCCGAGCGCCGTGGAATGCCTGAGCAGGTCATCTCCGGAGCCCGTCGGGGCAGCCTCGATCCTGCTGAGGAAGCGATGCCGCTCTTCATCGAGGAGGCGTTGGCACTGCGTGTGCAGATCTTGCCGTGCCTGCTGGGCCAGGCGACGGACCGCGTCCTCGCCGAACACTGCTTCCAGCAGCTTCTGGCCGACCACGGCCGTTCCACCGGCGATGCCAATTTCGAGTCCGCTCAGCCCGGCCGTCATGGAGAACACCACGACCATGAGCGCAGCACCCAGTCCGTTGACGCCGAAGGACAACCACCGCGCCTGGGTCCGTTTACCTTGGCCTTGTGTGCGGATCATCTCCATCAGGCCCTCCTGCCACGTACGAATGGACGCAGCCGCTTTGGCGTCAAAGCCCGCGCTGGTCCCCGACAGGTCATCGGTACCCAACAGCTGGCGGCCTGCAGGATCCGAGCGCCAACGCCTGTCAACGTTTTCGGCCGCGTTCGCAGCTTCGTCCAGGATCACGGCCTGGAGCCCTGTTTCGATTGCGGTCTCCACCTTCACGGCGGGAGCCGGTTCGCCGCGGAAGAAAGCGCCCATCCGGTCCCTCATGCGTCCGATGTTCTGTTCGAGGCTGCGGAAGAACTCCCCCGTTCCCACAAAGTCCTGCCACCGTGCCAGCACTTCGCCGCGCAAGAGTGCCCCATCCTTCGTAGCGTCCAGAATGCGGTCCAGCGCATGCTCATATTCCTCTTCGCACAACCGCCCAAGGTCACGTGCTGCAGCTTCCTGCGCACTCGCTGCGGCAGCAATGCCTTCCAGTCGATGACTCACCGCTTTGACGGCACCGTTGAGTGTCCGGCGGGCGACGTCGGCACGGCCGGCCGCATCAGCAGCCAAGGCTCCCAGCCACCGCCGCAGGGGTTTCACCGATTCCTCAGGCAGCATCCCCAACCCGTCCAAGGCGCTCTCCCGCACGACAAAGAGCTTTGCGTCGCCAAGTCCTTGTCGGTCGAGCATTGCCTGCAGATCGGTTTTGACTTCCTCCTCAGCCGCCGGCGGCACGCGGTCCAGGACCACAGCTACGGTGATGTCCCGCGAAGCCGCGTCCACGAGCAGCCGCCACGGAACGGCGTCGGCATAGCGGTTGGCGGTGGTGACAAAAATCCAAAGGTCAGCTGCCGCCAGCAGCTGCCCAGCCAGCCGGCGGTTGTCGTCGGAAATGGAGTCCACGTCCGGGGCATCCAGGAGTGCAATACCCTGAGGAACCGTGTCATGCCCCGCCAGGACCAACGACGTAATCGCTTGGGCATCAGGGGCCGCACCTGCCTGGTTCGCCGGCACAGGAACTGCAGACACCGTCCCGCGGATCCGCTGCAGACCGGGCAGGATCCGTTGCCCTTCGAACCACTCTGCGTCCCCGGGGTGATGGAGAAGGATCGGCTGGCGGGTTGTGGGTCTGATCGCCCCTGCCCGGGTCACAGGAAAGCCCACCAAGGCGTTAACCAGCGTGGACTTGCCTGCGCCGGTTGAACCGCCGACGACGGCCAGCAGCGGGGCGTCCAGGCTGCGGTAGCGGGGAATGATGTAGTCATCGAGCTGCGCCAACGACTCCCGGATCCACTGGCGGGCTTCCTGCGCCTCGGGCACTGCCAGGGGAAGGGTGGTGGCCGCGAGTTCGGTACGGGCAGCTTCCAACGTCTCGACGGCGGCCGCCGCCCCTTGTGGGACGCCGCGCGGCTCTGGGCCGGCCCCGGAAGCTGACGGGTCTTCGTGTGCAGTCACAGCATCATCATGCCAGCCCGGCACCCCATACCAACGGCGGGCAGGCGCAAAGGGCAAAAAGAAATCCCCCGGAACCAGAGTTCCGGGGGATTTGCTTGTGACCCCAGCGGGATTCGAACCCGCGTTACCGCCGTGAGAGGGCGGCGTACTAGGCCGCTATACGATGGGGCCTTGCACTTTCTTATCACCGTTTCCGGCGATCAAGCTGAATGAGTATTTCATACTTTCAGCTCTGTTCCAAATCGCTTTCGCGGCTTGGAACTTCCGAATTTCCAGCGTATTTACGCGGATTTTCAGAGCTGGGATACCAGGACTCGAACCTAGAATGACGGTACCAGAAACCGTAGTGTTGCCAATTACACCATATCCCAAAGTGACTTTCGGACCGGAGTTCCTTGCCCCGGTTTCCCTCGGCTTTTCCCTCCGTGCCCCTCAGCACGAGTAATGACTCTACCGGAGTCTTGCCACCTGCACAAATCCGTAGGGCGTTACCTGCATCACATGAAAATCAGGTGGTCGCCGGCGCCTTGGCCAGGAGCTGCCGTAGCGAATCCACTTGGCGGCCACTGAACCCGGCTACCTCTTCGCCCACCCTGTTGAGCCACACGCCCACCAAGCCGGCCGCCGTCGCGCCGTCGGCATCAAGCAAGCGGTTGTCGCCTACGTAGAGGGTCTCCCCCGGCGTGGTGCCCAGAAGGCGTACACCCTCCCGGTAAATCGCAGGATCCGGCTTGGCGACACCCACCGTGTCGGTGCCGACCAGGATCCTGATCCGTTCCAAGCCGGCGCCGTCCAACTTTGCACGCTGGTAGTCGTGGACGTTGTTGCTCACCGCGCCGTAGGGGACGCCGGCCGCATCCAGGGCATCGAGCACTTCTTCCACGTCATTGAAAGCCCTGACGTAGGCAGTTTGGCGTTTGTGGTACTCAGCCACCCAGGCTTGGGACTCCTCGCCGTCCTCAAGCTCGACGCCAAAATGCCCCAAAGCAGCCCGTCCGCGAAGCAGCCTCTGCTCGTTGAAGGTCAGCTCGCCAGCCAGGTAGCGGTCATAAAAATGCGTGGTCTCATGCGTGAAGATGCGTCCGAACTTCACCCACCCGGCCTGGTCAAGGCCGGGCAGGAGATGTTCGCTGACGTCACGCAACGCGGTCGTCATGGCGTATTCAAGGTCCACCAAAGTGTCATCGATGTCGAAGAGGACACCGCGGATGGTGCCAAAGGAAGTTGCAATAGCCATGACGGGTGCTGCTCCTAGCCGCGGAAAGCGCGAACACGGGCCAAGGAGGAATCCTTGCCCAGAATCACCATGGACTCGAACAGAGGCGGGGAAATCCGGCGGCCCGAGATCGCCGTGCGCACAGGTCCAAAGGCAGCGCGGGGCTTGATGCCCAAATCTTCCACCAGCGCCTGCTTCAGAGCGGTCTGGATGTTCTCCGCAGTCCATTCCGCGATGGGTTCCAAAGCGGCCAGCGCCGCGTCGAGAACTTCTTCGAGGTTGGCAGGCAGACCCTTGCGGGCGTCGTCAGCGATGTCGATGGCGTCATCGGCCTTGAACAGGAAGGCGAGCATTTCCGGAGCCTCGCCGAGGAGGGTGATGCGCTCCTGGACCAGCGGCGCTGCCTCGGCAAGGATCTCCTCCTGCCGTGGGGTAAGGATCTCGCCAACGAAACCGGCAGCGCGGAGGTAAGGAACGAGCCGCTCCTTGAAGTCCTCGGGTGCAAGCATGCGTACGTGGGTTCCGTTGATGGCCTCGGCCTTCTTGAGGTCGAAACGGGCAGGGTTGCCCAGGACATCGTGGATGTCGAAGTTGGCCACGAGCTGCTCCACCGTGAAGATGTCCTCGTCAGCGCTGAGAGACCAGCCCAGAAGCGATAGGTAGTTGAGGAGGCCCTCAGGGATGAAGCCACGTTCGCGGTGCAGGAACAGGCTGGATTCGGGATCGCGCTTGGAGAGCTTCTTGTTGCCCTGTCCCATCACGTAAGGCAAGTGGCCGAACTCCGGCATGTATTCGGCGACACCGATCGCGTAGAGGGCACGGTACAACGCGATCTGGCGCGGGGTGGAGCTCAGCAGGTCCTCGCCGCGGAGGACGTGGGTGATGCCCATCAGCGCATCATCCACGGGGTTTACCAAGGTGTACAGCGGAGCGCCGTTGGCCCGAACGACTGCGAAATCGGGTACTGAACCGGCCTTGAACGTGATCTCACCGCGAACCAGGTCGTTAAACGTCAGGTCCTCATCCGGCATCCGGAGGCGCAGGACAGCTTCCCTGCCTTCGGCCTTGAACTGGGCGAGCTGCTCCTCGGTGAGGTGGCGGTCGAAACCGTCGTAGCCCAGCTTGGGGTCACGGCCTGCAGCCCTGTGGCGGGCTTCGATCTCATCGGGCGTGGAGTACGACTCGTAGACATGTCCCCCGGCCTTGAGCTTGGCGATGACGTCCTGGTAAATATCGCCCCGCTGCGACTGGCGGTACGGCTCATGCGGACCGCCGACTTCCACACCCTCATCCCAGTTGATGCCGAGCCACTTCAGGGCATCGAGCAACTGGTGGTAGCTCTCCTCGCTGTCGCGGGCAGAGTCCGTGTCCTCGATGCGGAAGATCAACTTGCCGCCGGTGTGGCGTGCATAAGCCCAGTTGAACAGGGCTGTGCGTATCAGGCCAACGTGCGGGGTACCCGTCGGTGAAGGGCAAAAACGGACGCGGACCGGGGTCTCGGCGTTGACGGCAGGGATGGCGCTGGAGGCAGCGTTCGACGCAGAAGCAGTAGTCATAGTAGTTCCAACTTTACCGCTTGGCACCACCTCGGTTTCCCTGACTGAAGCGAACGACGGCGGCAGTCGTTTTCCCGGTGAAAGCTTGGGTTCTAGCGGTCGTTGCAACACCCGATATTTTTGGGAGTTGCAACGACCGTGCCGCATTTATGCGATGTTCCTGGGGAGTTTCGGAAGTTTGCGAGATCTACTGCCGAGCAGCGGGAAGCTTTCTTCAGGGCTTTTGATCGGCTAGGGAGTGTGACGGAGGCCGCCGCTGAGCTCGGGTTGAACCGGAACACCTGCTACCAGTGGGTTCGAAAGGCCGGACTGGCCAGGAATCGTGCCGAAG
>NZ_JBHVQI010000022.1:64340-75122 GCF_042886835.1 Paenarthrobacter sp. NPDC057981 | reverse complement strand
CTTTTCGGGACGGCCGCCGTCGTTGTGTGTTGAGCGCTTCCTTAGCTACAACACGAGCGACAGGAGCATGACGAAGCCGAAGCCGACCACGGAAATCAGCGTCTCCATTACGGACCACGTCTTGAACGTCTGACCAACCGTGAGTCCAAACAACTCCTTGACCAGCCAGAAGCCGGCATCGTTGACGTGCGAGAGGAACAACGACCCCGCACCGATGGCCAGCGCCAGCAAAGCGGCGTGCGTCGGGCTCAGGCTGCTGGCAAGGGGTGCCACGATGCCCGCGGCCGTCACGGTTGCCACCGTGGCCGAGCCAGTGGCCAGTCGAAGCGCAACGGCCACGATGAAGCCCAGCACCAGGACGGACATGTTGGCACCTTCAGCCCACTTCTTCACGGCGTCACCTACGCCGGCGCCGATCAGCGTCTGCTTGAAGCCGCCGCCGGCCCCCACGATCAGCAGGATCGCCGCGATCGGGCCGAGGCTTTCACCCAGCTTGGCCGTGATCTTGCTGCCCGTGAAGCCCACCGCATACCCGAAGGTCACGATGGCCACCAGCACGGCGAGCGTCATGGCCACCAACGGCTGGCCGACGAAATCGAAGAAGATCCGGATTCCGGGCGCACTTTCGGCGTTTGGCCAGATAATGCCGCCCAAGGCCTTCAGGAGCATCAGGACGACGGGGAAAATAATGGTCAGCAGCGTGACCACGAAAGACGGTTGACGCTTGACCTCACTGAGATCCGCCGAATGGCGGGTGTCGATGCCACCGGCTACGGCCGGGGCGTCAACGGGAACCCATCGGGCTGCCAGCCTCGAAAACAGCGGGCCACAAATGATGACCGTCGGGATTGCCACCAGGATGCCCAAACCGAGCGTTGTTCCCAGTTCAGCTTTGACCGCGCTGATGGCGATCAACGGTCCCGGGTGCGGGGGCACCAGCCCGTGGAGCACGGACAAGCCGGCCAGCGCCGGGATCGCGATCCGCATGAGCTTCATCTTGGATCTCTGCGTTACCAACACAATGACCGGGAGCAGCAGCACGAGTCCGATTTCGAAGAACATCGGCAAGCCGATGATGACGGCCACCAAGGTGATCATCCAGACCAGCTTGTTGCCGCTCGCCTTGGCCAACAGGGTGTCCACCACGCGGTTGGCCCCACCGGAGTCCGCAAGCAGCTTTCCCAGCATGGCACCGAGAGCGATCAGGAGACCAACCTCTTTGAGGACGCCTCCCACACCGTCCTCGAAGTTGGTGATGACTTTGCCCAGTTCAACGCCGGAAGCCAATCCGACGAAGGCGGAGCCGAGGACCAGCGCCAGGAACGGGTGGAGCTTCAGCTTGGCGATGAGGACAACGATCAGGGCAATGCCCAACGCGGCCACCACCAGGAGCTGGGTATCGTGTCCCGACCATTCCTGAACTTCCGCAGCCGCCTGCAGGGCGATCACAGAGTGCCTGCTTCTGCGTCCCCAGCCACCGGGCGGAGTCCGAGGCGTTCAATGACCTCGTCTGCTTCTTCCGCCGGCGATGCGGAAACGCAAAGGGAGATGTAGTTCTCGTCTTCGGTGGGTTCTTCCAGCGCTTCGAATTGCGATTCGAGCAGAGACGGTGGCATGAAGTGGCCGTGCCTGGAGGCAAGACGGTCGGAGATTTTGTCCTTGCTGCCTTGCAGGAACACAAAGACGACGCCTTCGGCACGGAGCACGTCACGGTATTTTTTCTTCAGGGCCGAGCACGTGATGATCGCGGGCACGCCGGCGTCGACGTGTTCCCGGATCCAGCCGGAGATGATCTCAAGCCAGGGCCAGCGGTCCTCATCGGTCAGCGCCTGCCCGGAGTGCATCTTGGCCACATTCGCTTCAGGGTGCAGATCGTCGCCTTCGGCCAGATCCCATCCCAATTTGCCGGCCAGCACGCCTGCCACGGTGGACTTCCCTGAGCCGGAGACTCCCATAATCACCAGCACGGGTTGTTGCGCAGTCTTCGCCATCAAAGTCTGCCTTCCTCAAATAAATATGATTTAACCGAGGTCAAGCATATGACACGCGTTACATGAGGGCAACGTCAGAAGCCGGCGATGGTGCTGGACCCATTCACGGAGACCACGTGGAAAGCCTCCGCGCTGGCTCCTTCCGGGAGGCCACCCCGCTCTCCATTGGCCAACATCAGGCCCCGGACCACCCGCTCCATGCCGGCGACGTCGGGGTGCTGGCTGGCATGGACCCGGATGGCCTCGAGCTTGGCTTCGACGTGCCGTGACACGTCCACGAAATGGTTTTCCCTGGCCTCCGGGCTGGAGATGAACCACAGCCACGGCAGCTTGTAGGCTTCAAGGCCCGCCTCGGCCAGCTCAGGGTAGGCGAACGGGTTTTCCACGGCAGGATAAACAGCCCGGGTCACGGCCTCCCCCGCAGCGAGGTGGTCCGGGTGGCTTTTCTGGAGCCGGTCCCAATTGCGCTCCGGATGCATGGTCAGCACAATGTCCGGGCGGATTTCACGGATGAGTTTGACCACCTGCCGGATGACGCCGTGTGACGGTTCCAGGTACCCATCGCGCTCGTGGAGGTAATGGATATCTGTGACACCAACAAGCGCGGCCGCCCGTTGCTGCTCTTCGGCGCGGAGCTCAATGATTCCGGCCCGGTCCGCGGGGTCAAAGCCGCCTGCATCGCCGTCGGTCATGATGCAGTAGCTGACCTGGACGCCGGCCGCGGTCCACGCCGCGATGGTCCCGGCGGCACCGAAGTCGATGTCGTCCGGGTGGGCGGTAAAACAAAGCACCCGCTCGACGCGCTCCGTGGAGGCGTCGAACGGGCTCTTTGCTGACTCAATGTCAGTAGGCAAGATCAGCCTTTCCGCTTCTTGATTTCGGCCGTGGCCTGCGGAATGACCTTGAAAAGGTCACCGATGATGCCATAGTCGGCGATTTCGAACACCGGCGACTCAGCGTCCTTGTTGACAGCGACGATAACCTTGGACGTCTGCATGCCGGCCTTCTGCTGGATGGCACCGGAGATACCAGCGGAGATGTACAACTGCGGCGATACGGTGACACCGGTCTGGCCGACCTGGGCGTCGTGGCCGATCCAGCCGGCGTCGGTAGCAGCGCGGGATGCGCCCACTGCGGCACCGAGGGCATCGGCAAGCTCTTCCAAAGGACCAAAGTCGCCATCGACGCCACGGCCGCCGGCCACGACAATCCGGGCTTCGCTGAGGTCTGGGCGGCCACTCACCGGTTTCTCGGCCCGCGCGGTGATACGGGCGGAACCAGCAACAGCATCAGCCGGAACATCGACAGTGGTGGTTGCCGGAACACCCGCATCGCCGGAAGGCGCAGGTTCGACATTGTTGGCCTTGACCGAAATGACGGTTATAGCGGTGGTCGCCTTCGCCGAGGTGTTGTAGGAGCCGGCAAGAACCGATTTGTGGGCAGTGCCGTCCGGCTCCACTCCTACGACATCGGTGATGACGCCGGCGTTCAGCTTGATCCCGAGCCTGCCCGCGATTTCCTTGCCCTCAGGCGAGTTATCGAGCAGAACCGTCGTGGCGCCGGACTCTGCGGCAGCGGCGGCAAGGTAGGCAGCCTTCGGACCCACCAGGTAGTTGTCGAGGTCGTCCGTCGACGGGCGGTAGACGGTCGTGGCGCCGTAGGCACCCAGGGTGGCGGCGACGTCGTCGTTCAACTCGCCGGTGAAAGCGACGGCGGTCTCCCCCAGCGAGCGGGCGATGGTGAGAAGCTCCAGGCTGCTCTTCTTCAGAGCGGCGCCCGGGTTATCAATGAAAACAAGTGCATTTGCCATGGTTGGAGTCCCCTTTAGAGCAGCTTCTGGGCGGCGAGGAAATCGACCAGCTTGATGCCGGCGTCGCCTTCGTCGGTAATGATGGTGCCGGCCGTGCGCGGCGGCCGCGCTTCGGCGGACTCCACCACGGTCCATGATCCGGCCAAGCCCACCTGCGAGGCATCCACCCCGATGTCGGAGAGGGTAAGGGACGTGATCTTCTTCTTCTTGGCTGCCAGGATTCCCTTGAAGTTGGGATAGCGCGGCTCGTTGATCTGGTCGGTCACCGAAACAACGGCAGGAAGCGGCGCCTCCACCGTCTCCGAGTACGGGCCTGCGTCGCGTCGTGCCGTCACCCGGCCACCGGCCACCTCAAGGCTGGAAGCAAAGGTCACCTGCGGGAGGGACAAGCGCTCGGCCAGCTGGGCCGGAATCAGAGACGTCTCGCCATCGGTGGACGCCATGCCCGTCAGTACCAGGTCCACGGGGCCGCCGTCGGCAGAAAGGTGGCGGATCGCAGCGGCCAGCGCCAGCGAAGTAGCAGCCGCATCGGAGCCAGCCAGAGCGTCATCGCTGAGGTGGACTCCCGAGTATGCGCCGATCTGCAGCGACTTCTTGACCGCGTTGACGGCCCCGGACGGTCCCATACTCAGGGCAATAACCTCGTTGCCCGCCTTCGCACCTCCGCGTTCCTCCGCCAGCTGCAGCGCAGCCTCGAGGGCATACTCGTCCAGTTCGGACAAGATGCTTTCTTCACGATCGGTTGTGTTGGCAGGGCCCGTGATGTGCCGGTCGAACTGCGCGTCCGGGACGTGCTTGACCAGAACGACAATCTTCAATGTCTCTTCCACTGTCTTCGAAGCAGCCTTCCATGCTTGTGGACGGCCAACCGCAACAGCGTGGCCGTGAATTGCCCAGCGCGTGGGCTCGTCCTAGCTAAGCATATTGCCCGCAGAAAACCACTCCCAGCGTTAACGCCTGTTGCGCTTTGCCGGACTTGCCCGGCACCGTGCCGGGCACGGCACGACGGCGGCCATCACCTTTGGGGTGACGGCCGCCGTCGTGGTTTAGTCCGTGGCGCTACTGCTGGGCGGCGTCGAGGGTTACCTCGATTTCCTGGCTCTGGCCGCCACGTTGAATGGTCACCTTCACCTTGGCACCTGCAGGCTGCTCCCGGACCGCTGCGGTCAACTGGTTGGGATCGCTGACAGCGTAGTCGCCGAACTTGGTGACGACGTCGCCCACCTTGATGCCGGCTTTGGCTGCGGCTGAACCGGAGGTCACCGAGGCGACCTCGGCTCCTACGGAGAATCCGGAGTCACTGTTGGTGCCGGACTTGGCCCGCACCGAGACACCGAACTGCCCGTGGCTGGCCTTGCCGGAGTCGATAATCTCCTGTGCCACCCGCTTGGCGTGGTTGATCGGGATGCTGAAGCCAACACCGATATTGCCGCTTGACGAGTCGGAGGTGCCACTTCCGGCGGAGGCGATGGCGACGTTGACGCCTATGATCTCGCCCTTGCTGTTGACCAAGGCACCGCCGGAGTTACCGGGGTTGATGGCCGCGTCAGTCTGGATGACGTTGATGGCTATGGAGCCTTCATTGGCAGAACGCTGGTTCTGGCCGCCGTTCGGGGGCGCGAACTCAAAGCCTTGGTCACCGCCCTGGGAATTATCGGTGCCCTCCTTCGGCGCTGCCGACGACGCGACGCTGATGGTCCGGTTCAGCGTGGAGACGATGCCGTCCGTCACCGTTCCGGTCAGGCCCAGCGGCGAACCGATGGCGACGGCGGTGTCCCCCACGTTGATCTTGGAGGAGTCACCCAAAGTGGCTGGCACCAGGCCCGAAGCATCGCTGACCTTGATAACAGCGAGGTCGGACAGCGGATCTGTTCCGACAACCGTTGCCTTCAGGACCTTGCCGTCATTCGTACGGACTTCAATGGCGGCATTGGACGTGGCGCCATCCAAGGTCACCACGTGGGTGTTGGTCAGGATATGGCCCTGATCATCCAGGATGATGCCCGAACCCGTTCCGCCTTCGTTTCCACTGGTTGCCTTGATGGTCACCACGCTCGGCGACGCTTTGGCCGCTGCTGCCGTGATGACGTTGACGTCGTCCTTGTTGTTCACAATGACGGTGCTGGACTGTCCGCCGGTGGATGCGGCCGGCGCCGGGTTGTCCCACAATGCGTTGCTGCCGGCCACGACTCCGCCGCCAATCAGGCCCGCTGCGAGCATGCTGGCCACGAGCGTGCCCACGCCGAAGGCAGGCTTGCGCTTGGTGGCTACCGTCGAATGGCTTGCCGCCTGTGCTCCAGGGGCGTGCTGGCTCTGCGTCGAGTGGAACTGGGTGCCGGGGTTGTTGCCCTGCGGGTTCGCGGCGCCGCCGTAGAAAGGCTGGTGCTGTGGGTACCCGGGACGCTGGGCCGGATCGTGCTGCTGATTGCCGTAGTAGGACGGCTGGGGCTGTGCTTGCGGCTGAGTGTGCGCCTGCGGCTGGGTCTGTTCTGCCGGCTGGTAAGCCGGCAAGGGGGTGGTGGGCTGAGCCGCGGTTTCGTCGCCCTGCTTCTGACCTGAGTTCCAGGCGGGCTGCTGCGGCTGCTGTGAGTCATCGCTGTGCCGGGAGGCATCATTGTGCTGGCCGGATGTCGCATGGGGCTGGGATGGCTCCCGGTTTTCCGGTGCACTGCCCTGCGCTGGGTTCTCCGTCATGGGTCTTCCTTTCGTCCTCGTCCTTACTAACTATGTACCCAGTAACTGGAACAAAAGGGGACGTTCGCTGGGAGCTTCCTGAAAGGGATAAAGGGCGTGCATTCCATCTGGCTGAAACCCCTCAACGACACAACAAACCATGTGTCTCCTATATTTCGCTGGTGGCATATTCACCCCTGTGGACGGGTCATGGGGTGCACCATAGAATCAAGAGGAATTGCCACAGCGACCTGCGGCTTTACACCATGCGTGGGGGCGCTGAGCATTCTGTGACGATTGGTACGCCTTGTTCCAGTCGCAGACGTGCTGAAGGGTTGCACATGCGGTCAATAGTTAAACGCGTACTCGCTGTCATTGGCGTGGCTGGAATGTTGGCCCTCCCGGCCAGCGCGGCTTGGGCCGAGAGCCCCGTGACACTCGACCCCACCACAAAAATCGTGGACTCCGCGGGCGTTCTTGGCGGCGACAAGGCCAAAGTCGAAGAAGCCATCCAGAAGCTCGGCAAGGAACATGCGATGACCTTGCACGCTGTCTTCGTCAAGCGGTTCGAGAACCCGGCCGATCGCGTTCAATGGACCCAGGACGTAGCCGAGAAGGCGCAACTGGGTTCAAACGCACTCGTCCTGGCCGTTGCGACGGAAACGCGGCAGTACCAGCTGAGCAAGCCCACCAACAGCAAGATCACCAACGCCCAACGGGACAACATCACCAGCAAGGCCATCGATCCCCAACTCCGGGCAGGCAACTACGCCCAAGCTGCCATTGACGCAGCTGCAGCCATTGGCGATGCCGCTGGCGGCGGCAGCGGAACTGTTCCCAACGGCAGTGCCGGGGTCGGCGTCCTGGTCGGTGTCGGCGTCGTAGCGGCTGGTGGTGCGGGCACCTACCTCTACCTCCGGAACCGACGCAAAAAGGCCGGTACCAAGGCAGTCAGTGCCGGCTACGGGCCGCAGGGCGAACAACTTGACCCCCTCGCGGGAATGAGCATTCCCGAACTGCGCCAGAAGAGCGGCTCCCTGCTGATCGAAGCCGATGACGCCATCAGGTCCAGCGAACAGGAACTGGGTTTTGCGCAGGCGCAATACGGCGATGCGGCGGTCGGTAACTTCACGAAGGCCTTGGAAGAGGCCAAGGGCCACATGACCGAGTCCTTCAAGCTGCAGCAACAGCTCGATGACCATATTCCGGATACGGAAGAACAGCAGCGCAGCTGGCTCGGCGAGATCATCCGCCGCTCCGAAGCCGCACTATCTTCACTGCGCGATCAGAAGGCCGATTTCGACTCCCTGCGCGAGTTGGAGAAGAACGCCCCGCAGGCTCTCTCGGCAGTGGCCTCTGGAGCCCAGGAAGCTGACGCCAAAATTGCCAGCGCGGAGCAATCGCTTGAAGGCCTTCGCGCCAAATACGCAGAGTCGGCACTGACCCAGGTCTCCGACAACATTCTGCAGGCCAAGGAACGCCTTGCGTTTGTCCGGAACGCAGCTGCCACTGCACAGGAAAAGCTGAGCTCCGGCGAGAACAGCATGGCCGCGGTGGCCGTTCGCGCGGCAGAGGAAAGCCTGCACCAAACCAACATCCTGATTGAGGCGATCTCCAAGACGGCCGGCAGCCTGGATGAAGCACGCACCGCTCTCGACGGCGCTGTCGCCGAAACCAGCCAGGATCTCGCCCAAGCCCGGGCGATGATCCAATCCGGGCAGCACCCCGAACTTGCCGGCCCGGTGGCCGGAGTGGAAGCCGCGTTGGGGCAGGTGAAGAGCGAAATCCAGAGCGGAAAGATCGATCCCATCGCCACCCTGAGCCGCGTTGAGTCGGCCCACCAGGCGCTCGATCAGTCCCTGTCGGGCATCCGCGATCAGCAAGAGCAAGCCCGGCGCGCACAGGCTTCCCTGCAGCAGACCATCATGGCTGCACAGGCCCAGATCAGCGCCACGTCGGACTACATCACCGCACGCCGCGGCGGTGTGGGCACCGACGCCCGGACCAGGCTGGCCGAAGCCCAGCGCAATCTTGACTATGCCCTGTCGATCTCCCGGAATGATCCCGTGACTGCGCTGACCTACGCCCAGCAGGCACACTCACTCGCCGCGCAGGCGGCCCAGCTTGCGCAGTCCGACGTTGACCAGTTCGGCTATGCCAACCAAGGCTACGGCCGCGGCGGCATGTTTGGCGGCGGAGGTGGTGGCGGCGGACTCGGCGGCGCCATCCTCGGCGGAATCCTCATCAACTCCATCCTCAACGGTGGCGGAGGTGGCTGGGGCGGTGGCCACAACGACGGCGGTGGTGACGGCGGCTTCTTTGGCGGCGGAGGCGACTCCGGCGGCGGATTCGACGGCGGCGGCTGGGGTGGCGACGGCGGTGGGGGCGGCGACTTCTAGACCCTAGATACTAGGCGGGGTCCGCACCCCGCATAGGAGCGGTACAACAACTGATCACTGATTTCAGTGGGCATCACTGAGCAGGACGAAAGGCAACACCATGGTTAAGCAGTCCATTTTCGGTCGGATCTCGCAGCTGGCTAAGGCTAATATCAACGCCTTGCTCGACCAAGCAGAGGACCCGCAGAAAATGCTGGACCAGATGGTCCGCGACTACACGAACAACATTGCCGAGGCCGAGTCCGCCGTTGCACAGACCATTGGCAACCTGCGCATGCTGCAGGCTGATTACAACGAGGACATCAAGAACGCCCAGGACTGGGGCAACAAGGCTCTCGCGGCCTCCAGGAAGGCCGATGAATACCGCGCCGCGGGCGATGCCGCAGATGCACAGAAGTTCGACAACCTGGCCAAGGTTGCCATTCAGCGCCAGATGACCGCCGAGTCCGAAGCCCGCACGGCGGAGCCGAGCATCGCGTCCCAGACAGAGGTCGTGGAAAAGCTCAAGGCCGGACTCGACCAGATGAAGAACAAGCTCAACCAACTGACGGCCAAGCGCAACGAACTGGTGGCCCGTTCCAAGACGGCTGCTGCACAGTCCCAGGTTCACGACGCCCTCAAGAGCATCGACATCATGGATCCCACCAGCGAAGTGGGCCGTTTCGAAGAGAAGATCCGTCGCGAAGAGGCCAAGGTACTTGGACAGCAGGAATTGGCCGCTTCGAGCCTCGATGCCCAGTTCAACCAATTGGAAGACCTCGGTGAGCAGACGGAGATTGAGGCCCGCCTTGCAGCCCTGAAGTCCGGCGGATCCAAGCCCGCCATCGGCGCAGGCGCCCCTGCTTCCTCCGAAGCGACCGTTGACGAAGCTGACTTCGACAAGCTCTGACATCGGCCTCCGGGTCTAGACCCTGTACGTTGCCAACGGAAGTGGGCAGGATCCATTCGGATCCTGCCCACTTCTGCCTTAAGTTCTGACCATCTGGCCAGCGGCGTCGGAATGGGTTTCCTGGCTTGGGCTGGCGTCCGTTGCCACTTCAGCGCGGATCTCAAATCCCTTCGGGTGGAAGTAGGTCACAGTGCACTCAAGGACCTCCCCATGGGGTCCCAATGTGGTTCGTTCCAGTCGTGGCACCATAGGGAATCCCCGGACATTCAGGGCATCAGCCAAGTGCTCGGGAGGTGCGTGCATGGTGACAGTGATTTCGGCGCGGTGCAGGGGCTTCAAGGTCCGGTCCTGGATGACCTGGTAGATCGAGTTCCGTTCGGCGTCAGCCAAGCTGATGTGGCGTCCAATGTGCGAGGGAATGAAGATCTCCGCGATGGCGTAAGGCCAGCCGGCGCTGGAGTAAGAACGCCGAATCACCAGGACAAGGTTGTCATCCGAAACCAGCTTGGCCGGAACCGTTTTGTCCTTTTCCATCCATTTGTATTCAATAAGGCCCTTGACGGTCTTCATCCCGGCCGCGGTAAAAGTCTCCATGAACGGAGCCAGACGGTTCAGCATCTTCACCGGACGCTGCGCCATCACAAATGTGCCCTTTCCTTGCCTTCGCACCAGGAGGCCCTTGACCACGAGAGTCTCGATAGCCTTCCTCACCGTCGTTCGGCTGATGCCGTACTCGTCCATGAGGGATTCCTCGGTAGGAATGCGGGAACCCGGTTCCAGGCGGCTCACCAAGTCCGTCAGCACATCGGCCACTTGCTGATAGACCGCGACAGGACTGTCCCGCTGAAGTATCTGGCGGTCCAGGCTTGGATTGGTGTCGTCATTGACCATTGGGCCGTCCCATCGAAATCTTCCTGCTTCAGCGAATCCGGAATCGATGCTAGCACCGCGTCTCCAGCGAGATTTTGCGTTACAGGTAAAGCAAAAGATCCGGACCAGTTGTACTGATCCGGATCTTTT
>NZ_JBHVQI010000022.1:0-64241 GCF_042886835.1 Paenarthrobacter sp. NPDC057981 | reverse complement strand
TCTCCAGTTGCGGGGACAGGATTTGAACCTGTGACCTCTGGGTTATGAGCCCAGCGAGCTACCGAACTGCTCCACCCCGCGTCGCAAGAACAACACTACCGCACGCGCGGGGGTGCTCCCGACCAAACGGCGCCCAAGGTGCCGGAGATCACAGCAAGCCGCTGCGGGGTGGGATGTGAGAGAGGGACGCGCCCACGCGGGTGGGATGTGAGAGAGGGACGCGCCCACGCGGGTGGGATGTAAGAGGGACGCTCTGGGGAAAGCAAAAGGTCCGGATCAGTAATTACTGATCCGGATCTTTTCTCCAGTTGCGGGGACAGGATTTGAACCTGTGACCTCTGGGTTATGAGCCCAGCGAGCTACCGAACTGCTCCACCCCGCGTCGCAAGAACAACATTACCGTCCGGTGAATGACAGACCAAATCCTGGCCACGTGATGTACATCTCCCCCACGCAAAAGGCCGGCACCTACTCTCATCGGAGCTGGTGCCGGCCTTCAGGCAGAGTATGCCCTTAGCGACTAGGCGAGGGCGACGGTGTCGGCGTCGCGCTCGGAGAAGTGGTCGGCGTCGAGGTCGTCCCGAGTCGTGCCTCGGCGTCGAGCGCCTTCTTCAGAGCATCGGACAGTTTGTTCTGCTGGTCGCCGTACCCGGCGAAGTCTCCCTTGGCGAGAGCTGCCTGCCCATCCACGATGGCCTTGTTGGCCGCGTCCAGAGCCGCCTTGAGATCGGCCTTGGCATCGGTGGGACCCGCGGGCGGGGTAGTCGTTCCCGGAGGCGTAGTTGGCGTCTGGCCATTGTTGGCCGAGTCCCCCGCAGTCGCTCCCGAGTTACCACCGAACAACTGGTCCAGAGCCGCGTCCAGGGTCGGTGCGAAGCCGATCTTGTCACCAAAAGCTACAAGGACTCGCTGCAGGGTGGGGTACGACGTCTCACCGGTCGACTTCAGGTAAACCGGCTGGACGTACAACAGACCGCCACCAACTGGCAGGGTAAGCAGGTTACCGTTCAAGACGTCGGAGGCACCCTGGCGCAGGAGGTTCAACGCCTGTGAAACCGTGGGGTCGGAGTTGAACTTGTTCTGGGCCTGACCGGGACCAGGAACCTGGGTATCGGTGGGGAGCTGCAGGAGCCGCAGCTTTCCGTAGCTGTCCGCCTTCACTCCCTTGACGTTGCCGGCGTCGGAATCTGCCGCGAGGAAGCCATACAGGATGTTCCTGGCGTTACCGTTCACGGTTTGCGGAATGAACGAAGACGTCAGCTGGAAGGCGGGCTTCTCCTGGTCCGGCATCTGCAGGGACATGTAGAACGGCGGCTGCTTCACGGCCTCGGAGACAGTGGGGTCGTTGGGGACGCTCCAGGCGTCGTTGTTCTGGTAGAAATTGTCCGGGTCGGTCACGTGGTAGCGGCCAAGCAACTCTCGCTGGACCTTAAACAGGTCCTCCGGGTAGCGGACATGGCTCATGAGATCGCCGGACATTTCGGAGTAGGGCTTGATGGTGGTCGGGAAGACCTTTTGCCATGCCTTCAGGATCGGGTCCTGATCGTCCCACGCGTAGAGATTTACCGAACCGTCGTAGGCATCAACGGTGGCCTTCACCGAGTTCCGGATGTAGTTCACGGAGCTGTTCGGCAGGGCCACTGTCCGGCCTGCACTTGTCTGCGAATCGGCAGTGGCATTCTGCAGCTGTTGCGGCTGCGAGTAGGGGAAGTACTGGCTGGTGGTGTAACCGTCGACAATCCACTTCACTCGACCGTCAACGACTGCCGGATAGGCATTGCCGTCGACCGTCAGGTACGGCGCCAGTTTCTCCACACGTTCGCGCGGGTTGCGGTCGTAGAGAATTTGGGACTCAGCATTGACGCCATCGGAAAGCAGGAGGTCCGAGGACTGGAACTTGATGGAGTAAAGAATCCGGTTGAGCCAGTTGCCTACGTTCGGCCCACCGTTGCCGTTGAAGGTGTACTGGGTTTCCCCCGCGCCTTCCCGGCTTGCGGGACGATCCTGCTCGCGGTTCGGCGCACCATCCGGCGCGCCAACAATCGAGTATTCCGGCGAGTTTTCGCCGAAGTAGATACGTGGCTCGTAGGTGGTGTCGTTACCCAAGACGCCGTTGGAAGGAATACCGGACTGCAGGAACTCCGGCTTGCCATCGGCAGTGAACTTATTGCCCTTGGCAGCCACCACGCCATAGCCGTGCGTGTAGACGATGTGGCGGTTGACCCAGGTCTGCTGGTTGGCGCTCAGGCCATCAGGGTTCAGCTCGCGGACAGCGATCACTGTGTCCTGGACTTTGCCGTCCACCGTGTAGCGGTCCACATTGAGGGTCTGCGGGAACTGGTAGTAGGGGCGGAATTGCTCGAGCTGGGCGAAGGCCGAGGAGATGAGGTTCGGGTCCAGAAGCCTGATGTTTGCCGCCGTCTGCGCATCTGCGGCCAAAGCGCCCGCCGTAGCAGTCGTCGTTGCGTTGTAGGCGGAGACATCAATCTTGTCGAGGCCGTACGCGGAACGGGTCATGTTGATGTTGCGGTTGATGTACTCCCGCTCAAGGGTGTTCTCAGAAGGGCGCACCTGGAACTGCTGAATAACCCAGGGGTAGACACCGCCGGCGAGGATAGCCGTGATGACCAGCATCGCGGTACCGATGACCGGCAAACGCCAGCGACCAATGATCGCAGCAACAATGAACAAAATCGCTACCAAGGCAGCAGCCACCGCCAGGATTGCCTTGGTGGGGACTACGGCATTGACGTCAGTATAAAGAGCACCGGCCCAGCGACCGGAGTTGCTCTGGACGGTGGTGTACCTGTCCAACCAGAAGTTGACGCCCAACAAGATCAGGAAGAGTGCGCCGGTGACCGCGATGTGGATTTGCGCCGCACGGCTGGTAAAGATGCCGCGCTCCATGAGCCGGATGCTGCCATACAGGTAGTGCGTGAGGATCCCGGCGATGCCTGCTACCACGGTGATGCTGATCAGGAAGCCGGTGACGAACCCGAGGAACGGCAACGACATCAGGTAGAAGCTGATGTCGAGGTTGAATAGAGGGTCCGTTTGGCCAAAGGGCTGCTGGTTGAAGAACAACAACGCCTTTTGCCACTGACTGGCGGCGGCGCTGCCGGCGAAGAGCCCAAAGAGGATGGGCAGGCCGATCATGACTACCCTGCGTACCGGCTCAAGCTGGGCCTGGTAGCGGTTCAGGTTGTCCCGCGACTCGGCATCGGGAGCATAAACGGGACGTGACCGGTAGGCAATCCTGATGGCGAAGAAAACGGCCGCGAACATCATGGCGAAACCGACCAGGAACGTGATGATCCTGGCAAGGTTTTCCCGAAGATACACTTCGAAGAAACCAAGCTGCTGGTACCAGAGGACGTCAGTCCAGACATTGGCGAAGAAAATGAACCCGACGACGGCCACGGCCACGACAATGAGCGTCGGAGTCAGGGCACCTCGTCTCAGCGGTGATCTTCCGGGCGGGTTGGTGCTTGCGGGACGGGACAAACTCTGTACCTCATTGGTGTCAGTGAACAGTCGGTGTGCGAGTACTTGACATTCTCTGCCGCTGGGCCATGGCGGAGGCCGTCATATATGCCACGAGTGGCAGTGGAGCTAAGTTCCACCGCCAGTCTAATTGTTTGTGCAGGTGGGAAGGCCCGACGTGTCCTGACCTGACGCCAGGCGCTCCACGGCCGCGGTGGCATCAGCCAGCGTTTCGACTTTGACTACCTGCAGACCATCAGGAACATGGCCTGCAACATCTGAACAATTGGCGGCAGGGGCCAGGAACATCGT
Organism: Paenarthrobacter sp. NPDC057981; assembly: GCF_042886835.1. Lineage (NCBI taxonomy): Bacteria > Bacillati > Actinomycetota > Actinomycetes > Micrococcales > Micrococcaceae > Paenarthrobacter > Paenarthrobacter sp. NPDC057981. The sequence continues at coordinate 60,446 of NZ_JBHVQI010000022.1, read as the reverse complement.
GGCGCCATGTTGCCGGGCGCCGATCATCTTCTGGGCGATCCCGCCAATTGCACCCACAGCGCCGTCAGCGGTGATGGTACCTGTGCCGGCGACATGCTTTCCTCCCGTGAGATCCCCCGGAGTCAGGTTGTCCACGATCCCCAAAGCGAACATCATTCCCGCGCTTGGTCCCCCTACGTTGTCCAGGGAAATGCTCACGTCGAAAGGAAAGGTGAAATCGCTCGACAACAACACGCCAAGGACGTAGCGGTCCGCCTGGTTCTTGGTGGGGGTGACAGTTTCGGTTACCAGGGCGCCGTTCCGATCAACTTCGACAGCGACCGGGGCTCCGGCGCCGGCGGCAAGTTCTGCCTGCACCACACTCATGGAGGTGATGGCCTTTCCATTGATGGTCTTCAGGCGGTCCCCCTCCTTGATCTTGCCGGCCGACGGCGACGGGTCGGACAGGCCTGCGACATTCAATCGCTGCTCGAACGGGATGTCCAGTTGCCGCAACGCTGCAGCCACGGCGTTCTCCTGCGAAGTCTGCATGTCGATTTCGCCCTGTTGGACCGACTGCTCGGCTGTGGTGCCCTTGGGGTAGATGAGTTCTTCGGGATAAACCGCCTTGGAGTTGTCCATCCAGGCGCGGAAAACATCAAAAATTGTCGCGGGAGTCTTGGGACCGCCCGTCATGACCACGGTGGTGAGGTCAAGATTTCCTTTGGCCGGGAACGAGTCATGGCCGGAGATGCTGATGACCGGCTTGTCGCCGTCCTTGCCCAAGGTGTTGAACGTGGGTCCGGCTGACTCGATCACGTAAGGGACAGGCAACGCTGCCGCCCCGATGCCAAGTGCCAAGGCCAGCAGGCCCGAAATCACCATGATCATGTAACGGCCATCGCGCGCAGGTGCCGGTGGCACCTGGGAGGGATCGGCGTCGGGCGTCTGGCGCGGATCCTGGCTCTGGCGCGAGGTGAAAGAGCCCTCGGGGCTGGGCGAAGTAAGCATTGAGGCCTCTCTTTTACCGGCATGGGCTGACCGGTTCCTGTGGCTTGGTGCCTCCGCGGGCGGCGACAGCACATACCAAGCAACAACACTACGCGGTGCGGCGTCGCTGTACTGCTTTGCCTACAGCGAACGACGCCGGGTCCGGGCAGACAGCGTTCCGACCGCGCGGTACGGTGAAAGAGATCACCAGCCAGTTCGACGATCGGCGGCACCATGACTTCCAACCCCAACAACCCGTCCAACGACGACGAGAACCCCAAGGACCCGCTGGCGGAAATGCTGCAAAACCTGATGGGCGGTCAGGGTATGGGCAACATCGATCCGGCCGAACTGGCCAAGGCTGCCGGCCTGCCAAACGACCCCCAGCTATTGCAGCAGATGTTCGCCCAGGTACAGGCCATGATGAGCTCAACGTCGGAAGGTCCCGTCAATTGGCAGCTTGCGCACGAGAATGCGCGGCGGGTGGCAGCGACCGGCAGCGATCCCTCGGTCAACGCCCAGCAGGCCCGGGAAACCGACGAAGCCCTGAGGCTGGCAGAACTCTGGCTCGATCCCGTCACCGATCTCTCGGCAACCGGACTGATCGGGCGTGCCTGGTCACGCGCCGAATGGGTCGAAGCGACGCTGGGGACCTGGAAGCGCCTGACCGAACCGGTGGCAAACAGCATTGCCAATGCGTTGTCCAATGCACTCACCCAGCAAATGCCCGAGGAAATGAAATCCATGATGGGTGGTGCCTCGTCGATGTTGCAGAACATGGGCGGAGCGATTTTCGGCATGCAGCTGGGCCAGGCCATCGGAGCACTGTCCGCTGAAGTCGTCAGCTCCACTGACATTGGTGTCCCCTTGGCGGATCTCGAGATGGCGCTGTTGCCGGCCAACGTCGCCAAATTCGGCGAAGGACTCAGCCTTCCGGAGAACGACGTACGGCTGTTCCTGGCCGTCCGTGAAGCCGCGCACGCCCGCTTGTTCGTGCAGGTCCCGTGGTTGCGCGGCCATCTCCTGGGTGCCATCGAGGCTTACGCCCGTGGCATCCACATCGATATGTCCCGGATCGAGGATCTGGCCCGCGACCTCGATCCCAGCAACCCCGAAGGCATCCAGGCAGCCTTGTCGCAGGGCGTCTTCACCCCGGAACGGACTCCGGTCCAGACGGCGGCGCTGGAGAAGCTCGAAACTGCCCTTGCACTCGTGGAGGGCTGGGTTGACGAACTGACCGCCGAAGCCACCGCCAAGGTATTGCCCTCCGCGACGGCCCTGCGCGAGACTGTCCGGCGCCGACGTGCCACCGGTGGACCGGCCGAGCACGCCTTCTCCTCCCTGGTGGGCTTGGAATTGCGCCCACGCAGGCTCAGGGAGGCTGCCACCTTGTGGGCCACCCTCAAGGAAGAGCGCGGCATCGCTGGGCGCGATGCCATTTGGCACCACCCGGACCTGCTGCCTACCGCCGAGGACCTGGATGACCCCCAGGGCTTCTCGGAACGACGGCGCCTTGCTGAAGCAAGCGACAGCGAAGTTGACGACGCTCTTCAGAAACTCCTGAACGGCGGATACGACGAGGCCGGCGATGCTGAAGATCGGGAATCCTCAACGGGCGGCTCGGACCCGGACGACAACGATCCTCAGCCGCCCAACAAGTAACCACCGCCATGCAGCAACGGCCACCGTGAACGGTGGCCGTTGCGCTTTAATCGGCGTGATCTGCGTCAGCGTCCACGTGGCCGTTTTCCGCGCTGCCGATAAGTCCCCTCGACGACCCGTAGGCCACTCCCTCAAGGAAGGCTTTGGCCCGCTCGGTCTCCGGATATGCGGCAACGAGCGACCAAAATTGTGCGTTGTGCCCCGCTACCAGCAGGTGCGCGAGCTCGTGCACCAGGACGTAGTCGATCACCCACTGGGGCATGGGCTGGAGCTTGTCGGAAAGCCTGATGCTGCCGTCCGCGGGCGTCGCCGAGCCCCAGCGTGAGTTCTGGTTGCCAACCCAGCGGACAGAGGTGGGCACAGCCCGTCCGCCGAGGTAGGTGCGTGAAAGATGAGCGGCATGCTCAGCAAGTACCTCATCAGTGGCTGGCCGGCGCTTGCTCCTGCCGGATCCATGCTCGCCCTGCTTCTTGAGCTTTGCGAGCATCCGACGGACCCATTCCCGCTCTTGGGACGTGGTGAAGCTTGCGGGGATGGCCACCACTGCGTTGCCGTCCTCCCAAAAAGCAGCGACAGTTCGACGCCGCCTGGCAGATCGGCGCACGACCACTGGAGCGCCGTCGTCGGTAACCAGGGGTACGCCGGCATCCCCGCCACGTGCGCCCGCCATCAGAGGACAGCGTTCTCTGCGAGAACGGCCAAGACAGCCTCGCCGTAGCGCTCAAGCTTGGATGGGCCAATACCCGCCAAGCGCGCCAATTCCTCAAGGGAGGTGGGCTTGGCTTCGGCGATTGCCGTCAAGGTAGCGTCGGTAAAGACCACGTAGGCCGGGACATCAGCTGACTTTGCTTCCTCTTTGCGCCACTGGCGCAAGGCGTCGAAGGTCTGTTCCTCGTAGGAGGGAGGGCACTGGTTGCAGCGACCCACCTTCCGCTCGGCGCCGGTGGCGAGCATGCTGCCGCACACCCTGCACGACGCCGGCGCTGCAGCTTTGCGTCGCGTCGGACCGGACACGCTGCGGGCTTTTGCCGACGCCACGGAGTCGGGGCGAAGCCCGTCGAGGAACCGGGAAGGCTTTCGGTTGGCCCTCCCGCCAGGCGTGCGCGCTGTGGACCAGGACAAGCTCAGATGTTCACGCGCCCGGGTAATACCTACGTAGAGGAGCCTGCGTTCCTCGTCCACGTCTTCAGGTGAGTCCGCAAAAGAAATTGGCATCAGGCCTTCGCTGAGGCCTACCAGGAACACGGCATCCCATTCCAGGCCTTTTGCCGAGTGCAGGGAAGCGAGCGTGACACCCTGAACAGTGGGGGCATGTTGCGCCACCGACCGCTCCTGGAGTTCGTTGACGAATTCTGCCAACGTGAAGGACTCACCTCGACTGACGGAGAGTTCGTCGGCCAAAGCTACCAGTGCTGCCAACGATTCCCACCGCTCGCGCAGAGCTCCCCCGTTGTGCGGGGCGGCATCGGTGTATCCCAGGGAGGCGACGATGTCCCGGACGATCTGCCCCAGCGGCTCTTGGGGCCCCTCGGCGACGGCGCGGGTGGCCGCGCGAAGCTGCAGGATGGCGTCACGGACTTCCTTACGGGCGAAGAACCGCTCACCGCCACGGAGCTGATAACCGATGCCGGCCGAAGCCAGCGCCTGCTCATAGGCCTCGGACTGACCGTTGGTACGGAACAAAATTGCGATCTCACTGGCCTGGACGCCGGAGTCGAGCAGCTCCTGGATCCGGCCCGCCACCACAGCGGCCTCGGCTTCGTCGTCAGGGCATTCCATGAACCGCGGCTCAGGACCGGAGGGGCGTTGGGCCACGAGCTTGAGGGGTGGTGCCCATGCAGCATCGGCAACGGGGCCACCGCTTCGCCGGGACCCCAGGAGCTCGTTGGCCAGCTTCACCACCTGTGGCGTGGACCGGTAGTCGCGGATGAGTTTGACCACGTTCGCTTCGGGGAATTGGGCCTTGAAACCCAGCAAATGCTTGGGAGAAGCGCCAGTGAAAGAGTAAATGGTCTGGCTCGCGTCCCCCACCACGCACAATTCGTCGCGGCCGCCGAGCCACAAATCCAGGAGCCGTTGCTGAAGCGGCGAAACGTCCTGGTATTCATCCACCACGAAATGCCGGTACTGTTCACGAACGGTCGCCGCCACTTTCGGGTCTTCCTGGAGAATTCCCACGGTGATGAGCAGAACGTCCTCGAAGTCGATGACGTTGCGGTCGGTCTTGATGTCCTCATAGGCCTGAAACACCCGGGAAACAGCGGTAAGGTCGAAACCCCCGGGCGTGCCACGCCCCTGGGCATTTTCCAGGTAATTGGCAGGCGTCAACATCGACACCTTGGCCCACTCGATCTCTGCCGCCAGGTCCCTGATGGAGGCCCGGTCCGTGCTGAGCCGAAGACGGCGCGACGCCTCAGCGATCATATTGGCTTTGTGGTCCAGGAGATTCGGCAGGGTACCGCCGATGGCTTGAGGCCAGAAAAACTGCAATTGACGCAGGGCGGCCGCATGGAAGGTGCGGGCCTGCACGTTGGGCACGCCAAGGTCGCGGAGCCTGCTGCGCATCTCGGCAGCAGCGCGCGCGGTGAAGGTCACTGCCAGCAGCCGCTGGGGGCTGTAGACCCCGGAGTGGACCCCGTACGCAATGCGATGGGTGATGGCACGCGTCTTTCCCGTACCCGCACCGGCAAGCACGCACATGGGGCCGGTCAGGGTGCTCGCCACCTCGCGTTGCTCGTCATCCAAGCCGCCGAGGATGCGGTCCTCAAGCGAGCTCTCCTCGTTGAAGAACCTCTCTGTCACGGCTGGAGGTCTTCGATGACGCCGCCGTACCAGTGCTCGATCAAAGAGCGTGCAATCGAAAGCCGCGTGGAAATGGTGATCTCTCCATTGAGCACGGCTTCCTGCAGCTCGTCGCGGCTAAACCATCGCGCGCGGGTGACTTCCACGCCGTCGGGCCTGGCAACGGTGTCCTCCGTAGTGGCGGTGAACCCCAGCATGAGTGAGGCAGGAAACGGCCACGACTGGGAGCCAAGGTACTGGCAGGCCGTGACACGCACACCCACTTCTTCCCCGATTTCACGAACCACAGCTTGTTCCAGTGATTCACCGGGCTCAACAAATCCGGCCAGAGTTGAGTAGTTCTTGGCGTCAACCGGACCCCCACCGCCCAAAAGAACGCGACCATCCGGGCCTACTACGGTGACGATAATGGCGGGATCGGTCCGGGGGTAGTGTTCCGAGTTGTCCCTGGGGCAGCGGCGGACCCAACCGCCCGCCTCGACGTCCGTGGGACTGCCACACTGCGGGCAATGCGTGTGGGTGCCATGCCAATTGGAAATAGCACTGGCTTCGATGAACAACGCGGTGTCCATGGCGTCCAGGCTGGCAGCGACCTCCCGGAAGCCGGCCCACTGGGCGTCCGAAGGAATCGTAGCTGTACCTGCAGCAGGGGGCTCAGAGGTAGTGAACAGCAGGACCTGGGTGCCTTCAGGCAACGAGGACGATGCCAGGGTGGTCCCCAAGTAAATGGCGGCAGCACCGGCGTCGGACTCTTTAAGGGCCGTCCAAAGGGCGGTAGCATCGCCGAACCAGAGACCGTCGGCAGTCACCAACGCCTTGCGCTGGGAAATCACCATGGCCTTGGCCGTCCCGGAGTTAATGGCATCTTCCACCATGCCCGGCTCCATACGGACAACCGAACCGCGATCCACCATGGCAGGGCGGACGGGAAGAACAGTGTCCATCAGGTGGTTGGCAAGCGCCGGCGACTCGGTATGACTCATGTATCTACCGTACTGACTCGCACCGACAAAAAACATTTGAAAGGGTCCCCGCTTGTGGACGGAGGGGCTCCGGGAGAGAGCACGCGCCCGTTTTGCTCACTTCCGCTGCGTATTTACTGCAGATCTGGAGACTCGCCGCACTGCATCATGGCCACAGGCCGCACTCAATCTACCGTGGAGAGGTGAGAAGAACACCGCTCGAACTGGCCGCTATAGCAACTGCGGCGGTGCCTGGTTTGGCGCCGACGGCTACAGCCTATTCCCCCGACGACGACGCCGACTTCGACTCAGCGTCGCTGCTGGACGGCGAGGGTAAACGCTGGCGCGTCCGTTCGCCGCGCCATCCTGAGGCGAGCACGCGGTTGGAGACCGAGTTCATGGTGCTCCGGGCTTTCGCTCCAGCCATCCGCGCTGAGCTGCCCTTTCACGTGCCCACCATTGCCGGCACCGTCCGACAAAGTGCTCTCACGACTTTCGTCTATGCCCACCTTCAGGGATCCGTGCTGTCCATCGAAGAGCTTTCCGCCAGCAGCCCGGCGTTGGCCAAGGAAATCGGCGCAGCATTGGCCGCGATCCATGATCTGCCCCTGACCCTCGTCACCAATGCCGACCTTCCCAGCTACTCGGCCAACGAGTTCCGGCAGCGCAAGCTCAACGAACTGGATCAGGCTGCGACTACGGGCAAAATTCCTGCCACGCTGCTGCGCCGATGGGAACACGCCTTGGAGGACGTTGCCCTGTGGCGGTTCAATACCTCGGTGGTCCACGGCGATCTCCATGAGGACAACCTGATGGTCCAGGACGACTCCGTGACCGCTGTAACCGGCTGGACCGATCTGCGGATCGGTGATCCGGCCGACGATTTCGCCTGGCTCGTCGCTTCCAACGAAACGTCCTTCGTGGAATCGGTACTTACGCATTACACCGACGCCCGCCGTGAAACCCCGGACGCCCATTTGCTCAGGCGAGCGGCACTGCTGGCAGAATTCGCGCTGGCCCAGTACCTGGTCAAGGCCATGGCAGCGGGACATCAGAGCATGACAGCCGAAGCCGAATCCATGCTTCAAGCCCTGGCCAACGATATCGAGGAGCAGGTGCGCCGCGATGAAGAAGCCGAGGCCGCGATGAAGGAGCTCGCAGAGCATCAGGCCGCAACCGCGGCCGAGCACCGGCCTGCGGTGAGCGTCGTGCCAATTCCCGACGCCGGTCCAGCCGTTTCCGTGGCAGCGATACCCGCCGCTGAACCAGCTACCCCGGACGCCGAGAATCCGGAGAAGCCGGAGGATTCCGCCTCGAGGAACCGCGATGATTCGGCTAGCGTGCACGACGACACCTCAACGGCGGCCATCAGTGTGGTCGCCGTGACGCCTCTCCACGCAGGGGAACGCTCGTAGGTGCCCGTTGCCGTTCAGGGCATCAGCTCTCCTTCAGCGCATTGGCGACAATCTTCTCCAGGTCCTCGGCGCTGCCGAGATCATGCGGGCGAACCACGGCATCCTCTGCCACGTAGTAGAAGGCTGCACTGACGTCTTCGAGGGGCACGTCCTTGAGCCGTGACCACGCCAGCCGGTAAACGGCAAGCTGCACGGCACGCGTGGCCAGTTGCCTACCGGCCGGACGTCGCCCTGTCTTCCAGTCGATGAGCTGCCAGCGGCCATCGGCGTCGCGGAACACCGCATCGATCCGGCCACGGACCACAACATCGCCAATGCGGGTCTCCACCGGCACTTCAACGAAAGCCGGGGCGCGCTGAGCCCACTCGGATTGCTTGAACGCGGCCACCATGTCGTCGAGGCCGTAGGCCGCGTCAATGTGGGAGTCCGAGCCGGGTGCTTCGTCGAGGTCCAACATCCCGGTGGTGCCGAAGTACTCCTCCACCCATGCGTGGAACGCCGTCCCCTTCCTCGCGGAGATCCCCGGTTCCCTGGGAACGGGCCTGCGGAGCTGGGACAGGACAGCGGCTGGGTCGTCTCCAAGATCAACGAAAAGCGAGGCGGAGATATGGCTTGGCAAATGGACGTCGTGGAGGGTCTTCCGCACCCTTTGCCGTTCCAGCAGCAAGTCAGCCTCTTGTGACCATCGCCCAGCCATACCGTTCAGGGGGGCCGGTACATGGGAGGACTCAAGGGTTTGCAATCCGGCAGCTCCCATATACGTCCTGACCATTGCTGCTGCCTGATCCATGGCCCCGCGACGACCAGGCGTCAGCCTAAGCCGGGCTCCGGTCCGCGGGTCCGAAGGCCCTTCAAGGGGATCGTAGGGGAATTGGGCTACCTCGAGGACACTCGTCAGAGGGTTGGTATCAGGTAAGGATTCCTCAGCCACCGACTCTGGGTGCACCACGGCGCTGGCGAGCCCGCCGCTGTGTCCTTCGAGGTGCTGACCCGCGTCCGCAAGAGGCGCCAGCTCCGACAGGAACAGCGACATATCGGCCATACCAGAGCGGGAGCCATTCCACGCCGCGCTGGAGGCCCACAAAACGAACTTTGCCCTTGTGTAGGCCACGTAGGCGAGCCGGCGTTCCTCCGCTTCACCGTGGTGCTGGACCTCTGACTTGAAGTCCTTCTCTGCGTCCAGCCAGCCCTTTTGGTCGGGGTGGTCCAGATCCCACTGAGGAAGGTCGGCGCGATCGCCGCGCAGAGGCCATGGCAAGGCCGCGGCCCCGGTGCTCCAGCGGGAATCCCTGTTGCTGGGGAAGGAACCGGCGTTGAGACCGGGGACAAAGACAACGTCCCATTCCAAGCCTTTGGAAGCGTGCACGGTCAGCAATTGCACGGCCTCACGGTTGGTCTCCGCCGGAGCGATGTCCAGTCCGCCTTCCTCGGAAGCTGCTGCTTCAAGCCAGGACAGGAACGCGAGAAGGTCAATCCGCTGGGAGGTTTGAAGGAATCCCGCAGCAGCATCCTGGAATGCATCCAGATTGCGACGCGCCTGGTGGATGCTGATCCCGGGCTTGGCAGCAACTTCAATGTCAAGCAGCATGGCACGCTCCACCTCGCCCAGCAGCGTAGTGAGGTCGTCACCGATGAAGCTCCGCAGGGAACGCAGTTCTGCGGCCAAACTGTTCAGCCTCTCCAGGGCGGTGTGGCTGATGCTCCGGCCATGCCCGGACGTCCAGCCCGGCTTGGGCAGGTAATCCAGGGCCTCCACCAAACTCGCGGCATCGGTGATGTCGCTTTCGACCACCACCGCCGCGGGCTCCTCGTTGGCTTCGAAGGAATCGCCCTGGGAGTCCGGAGCCGTCCGTCGGCGCGCCAGGAACCTCGACCAATCGCTGAAGGCCATCAGGTCCGCCGGCCCGATCCGCCAGCGCGCGCCGGAGAGCAACCTCATCAGGGCATCGGAGCGTCCCGGATCGGCCAGCACCCGCAGGGTAGCCACGAGGTCCACCACCTCGGGGGTGTCCAGCAAACCACCGAGCCCGACAATCTCGTAAGCGATTCCCTGCAGTTCGAATTCCCGCCGGAGACACTCCATCTGAGCCCTTCGGCGGCATAGAACGGCCATGGTTGGCTTCACGGGAGCGCCGTCTTGTTCTTCCTCGAACACTGTCCGCTGGTATCGCCGGACATCCCGGACGATCGCTGCGGCTTCGTCCTCGTCCGTTCCGAAACGGCCAATCACCACACTGCCGTCCACAGCGGCCGGGCTGGGTACCAGCGGCGGGACGGAGACGTTCCCCGGTTCCCCCTTCTCCCCCGGCGCCCCGTCGGTCGCAGCTGCTTTGTTCAAGGGCGCGGCAATCGTGTTGGCGGCCTGAAGGATGTTACGTCCGTTCCGCCACGCCGTGGTCAGGTACGAGGTAGGGGCCACCGAGTACGAGGCCGGACCGGGGTCGCCGTCTGCGCGGACAACCGGGAACTCCTGCACGAAATGGAAGAGCTGCCCGGCGGAGGCACCGCGGAATCCATAAATGGATTGGTTCGGGTCTCCGACGGCGGTGACGGCATGGCCTTGCCCGTAAAGCCTCGAAAACAGAACCAGCTGGGCATGGGAGGTGTCCTGGAACTCGTCCAGAAGCACAACCTTGTAGCGCGCGCGTTCAGTGGCAGCAGCCAGGGGAATGTCCTGCGCAATCCGGGCAGCCAGGGCCACAAGGTCACCGAAGTCCAGGACGCCGCGCTGGCGCTTGGCTTCCTGGTACCGGACCACCATGTCCGCCACACTGGCGCGGGTCCGCAGCATGGCGGACAGATCTCCCGCCGCCTGGGTGGGATTCTTCTTGGCCCCCGCCGTATAGGGAAGCTGTTCAAAGCCCTGGACCCGTTCAAGTACCCATTCACGCACCAGCGCTGGATCCTGGAGATGTTCGGCGCACTCCCCCGCAAGCTGGATAACACCATTGACCAAAGTGGACTTCGCCGCGGTGAAGTGCTCGTAGTCGCCGTCGTAGGCCTCCACCACCTCGCTGGCCAACTGCCAGGACTGCGCGCCACCCAGCAATACGACGTCGCGCTCGATCCCCAACCGCAGGCCGTGGTCGGACACGATTCCGCTGGCATAGGAATGGTAGGTGGACACCCTGGGCTCCAGGTCATCGGCACCAAGCAGTCCCTCCGGGAATCCGTTCCTGCCGTCATCCTCCGCGGCCACGCGCTGCAGCGTTGCAAGCTTGCTCCGGATGCGGCTGGCCAGCTCTCCTGCGGCCTTGCGCGTGAACGTTACGCCCAGCACTTCTTCCGGGCGAACCCAGCCGTTGGCCACAAGCCACACCACTCGGTCGGCCATCGTGGCAGTCTTGCCCGAACCGGCTCCCGCAATGACCAGACGCGGCGTCAAAGGAGATGCAATGATGTCGGACTGTTCTGCGGTGGGACGGTTTTTCTCGCCAAGGATGCCTGCCAGTTCCGAGGGGCTGAAGCGGGGCTCCGGGAGATCCACAGCAACGACCGAAGAAGAAACGCCTCCAAGTCCGTCAAGAACTTCGGTACTCATTCGGTGACCTGCTTTCCTCGGGCGCACAACGGGCAAATGTCCGGTAGCCGGCAACCATGCCCGCCGTGGCTTCCCTTGCCGGGGTCGTGCCTTGCTTCGAACGTTGCCCCGGCCATCAACGCGGCAGCCTCATTGACGAGACCTTCTGCCCAGTTGTCGTCCGGGTCCAAGGGATCCTGCTGCTGAACTGCGGGACTCTTGGTCTTGGTTCCTAGCTGGGCCAACACGGCACCGCCAGGGACAAGGGCTGTGCCGGGCTGAGCGCCTGCATCTTGCCCCGCGGGCAAGGCTTCCCTGAACGCCCCCTTCAAGACCGCGGACTGATAAGCCCCCAGTTGGGGATGGTTGGCGACCTCCGCCTTGCCAGGCTGCCTCTTGCCGGTTTTGAGGTCGACAATGACCAGTCTTCCCTGGGCGTCGATCTCCAAGCGGTCCACCTGTCCGCGCAGGACGGCATGGCGACGAGGAGTTTCGGAATCAGCGTCTCCGGTGCCTGTTTCCAGATGCACGTCGGGAAGTTCGACGTCAAAGTCATGCTCGACCGCCAACAGGCTCCTTCCCTCGCTGCGCATGATGAGGACATACTGGGCCAGCTTTCGGACCATCAGCTCAGCGCGCTGGTAGTCCAACTTGCCCTCCCAGTTGTCCTTCATGCCCAACGTGGGCCAGCGGCGAACCAGCTCGGCCAGGTACTCTGCACCGGAGGCTTCAGGCAGGTCCTGTGCGATGCTGTGGACGAGCGTGCCCAGGCTTCGCGCGAAGTCGGTGGCGGCCTCGCCTCCGGCGGCCTGGACAAACCAGTCCAATGGGGATTTGTGGACAGCTTCGACTTTGGACGGTGAAACCGACACTGTGCCTCCCGGGGGCACCACTGGCTCGGTGGAACTCAGAGGGGCCAGCCCCCACCACGAATCCGGGCTTGCACCCGGTACCGGAGGCTCCGTGCTGGCAAGCCTGGCCAGGATCCTGGCAGCCTCATGGGTGGTTTGGAGATCCTGGCCGGAAGACTCATCCAATTGGACATGCTGACGCAGTTCCGCCACAAGGGCGCGCAGAGTCATGGGGCGGTCCACAGGGGTATAGCCTCGCTTGTATTCCCCCTGCTCCAGGGGAGCGACGTAGTCCAGGAACGCTGATGGTTGCTCATCCTCGGAGGAGACAGCCGTGCAGACCAGGACCTCGCGGGCGCGGGATACCGCGGTGGAGAAACTCCGGAGTTCGTCGTAGCGGATGTCCCGGAGCCGGCTGAGCGGGCCGCGGCCCAGGGCGTACTCCACGCCGTGTTCGACGGCGTCCGCATACACTGTGCTGCCCAGCAGTTCACCGCGAAGGCGGGTATTCGGCCAGACGCCTTCCTGAAGGCCAGCGACAATCACCACCGGCCATTCGCGTCCGGCAGCGCTGGCCGGAGTCATGATTTCCACGCAGTCCTCAAGCTGCGCGCGGGCTGCCAAGGTGTCCATGGGCAGCTCCTGGTTCAACAGATACTCCAGGAACTGCTCGGGGCCGGAGCCTGGGAGCTGGTCCACGTACCGTTCCGCAGTGTGGAACAGCGCCATCATGGCATCAAGGTCCCGATCGGCGCGGGCCCCGGCGGCACCGCCCTCCAGAGCTGCTTCAGCCCATCGCGAAGACAAACCCGTTGCCTGCCACAATGCCCAGAGGACGGACTCGGCATTGGCCCCGGGCTCCGCCGCGGCTGCAGCGCCCGCCGCAATCATGCGGGCAAGCCTGCGGGCCGCACTCCCCTCTATTCCCAGCGAGGCCAATGCCCCGGGCTCCAGCAGCGCCTCGACCAGCAGTGAGTCGCTGGACCGGCCGCCACCACCGAGGAGCTCCTCACGCCGCAGCGACTGCCGGAGTCGTCGCAGCTCGATGGCGCTGGCCCCGCCGATACGTGAGGTCAGGAGGGAGACTGCCGTCTCGGGAGTCAGCTTGGCCCGATCCAGAACAACGGCAAACGCTTCAAGGAGGGGACGGACGGCGACTTCGTCGCGAACCGCGGAGTCTGCCACGGGAACGCGTACTGGTATGCCCTGTCCACCGAGATAGCGTTGCAGCTGCGAGATTTGCCCGCCGTTGCGGACGATCACCGCGATGTCGCTGAACTCGCGGCCTTCCCGCAGCTGGGCTTCGAGAATCCGCTGGGCCACATAGCGCAGTTCATGGACGGCAGAAGGCAGTACGTGCCCTTCCACCCGCCCTGGGGCCGCCGGCGTCGGGCGGGCATCGGCGGAGTGCACAGGCTGTTCCATTTGCCGGGCAAGCTGACCTCCGGAACGCTGGGAGATGCGCGCCGCTACCCGTGTCCAGGCTTCTGCGATTGCAGGAGCGTGGCGGTGCGTGATGGACAAGGGACGTTCCAGGACCACGCGCTCCGGACCGCCCAGCAGGGACGGCAACTCCGCAACGAGATCGGGCCGTGCGCCACGGAAGCCCTGCACGACGGTATCCGGCGAGTAGGTCACCACGGCGTCCTTGCCCTCAGCGACGTCAGCCAAGAGTTCGAACACCGCTGGATTGGATTCCTGGGCATCATCCACCAGGAAAAGCTGGATTCGCTTCCGTTCTTCCGCCAGGAAAGCCGGGGACTCCTGGAAGATCTGCCGCGCGGTTGTGATGATTCCGGCGGGGTCGAAGGCCTCCGGCATACGCAGGTCAAGGACGTCCCTGTATTCGCTGTAAAGCTCGGCGGCAGCCATCCAGTCCGGCCTGCCGCACTCATAGGCCAGGCCAACCAGATCATCGGCTGTGCGTCCGGATTCGATGATGCGGTCGAACAGCTGGCGGATCTCATGGCGGAAACCGCGGGTGGAAAGGGCTGCGGCAAGATCGTCCGGCCACGGCAACTGGAAGCCCGGACGGGCGTGGCCCTCCAGCAGCTCCTTGATGATGAGGTCCTGCTCCGGACCGGACAGCAGCTTCGGCGGCCGCGCGAGCGGCAGGACACCTTCGGCTTTGGCGCGCCGGATGATATCGAAAGCGTACGACGCCCAGGTGCGGGCCGGCGTCGTACTGAGACTGCGGTCCAAGCGCCCTGTAAAGGTGTCCCGCAAGGCCGCGGCGGCATGGCGCCCCGGGGCCAGGATGAGTATCTGTTCAGGGTTCAGGCCGTCGCGGACACGGCGGACAGCAGACTCCACGAGGACGGTGGATTTGCCGGTTCCCGGGCCTCCGGGGACGAGGATCGGTCCACTCCCCTGTGGCAGCGAGACCACGGCGTGCTGATCGGACGACAGGGCGGGTGCCGCGTAGTGGGTTTCCCGCGGCGGCAGCAGCCGAAGGGCTGCGGATGCTTGGCGTATTTTGGCAGGAGTCGCGGTCACACAGTCATTTCATCATTGGGCACCGACAATATATGGAGTTGACGCTCCAACTGGTCGGAGATCACATCAAGTCGGTCAAAATCATCGTCCGTGGGGGCCCACCGGGCCAGGGCAAGATCCACGCGCCAGCGGCCTTCTCCGGTCAGTATGAAGGCCTGGTACGCGCCATGCAGCGGAGTGGATTCTTCCAGGTAGTGCCGCAGCGCATCGGCCTCGTGGCCTGGAGGCGCTTCACCGCTGGCCCGCAGGACCCGCCACCACGCCACGGCGCTCCCATAGTGGCTCATGACGGCGCCAACCTGCCTGGGCCCGCCCGCGCCGAGGAGCTCTGCAACGTCACCGTAGGACACTGCCGAGGCAGGCGGAACGAGATCCACGACGGCCAGGACCGCCGTTACGTACTCCATCCGCATGTGTTCAGCCTAACGTCAGGAGTGTCGTACCCAATAGTGTCGGAGCCAGCCGGTAGCGTGAAAAGCATGAGCTCCTGGAACACCCTCTCCCGCGCCGCATTCGATCTCGAGACCACCGGGAAGAACTCCCGCTCCGCTCGGATTGTCACCGCTTCCATCACCGTGGTGGATGCCCAAGGGGAACTCATCGCAGAGCACGAATGGTTGGCCGATCCAGGCGTCGAGATCCCCGCGGAAGCCAGCGAGGTCCACGGAATCACCACGGAAAAGGCGAGGGCTGAAGGGCGGCCGGCCGCGGAGGTAACGCGCGAGGTCGCGGGGGTACTGCAGGAATTGTTCGACGCCGGAACTCCGGTTATCGCTTTCAACGCCAGTTACGATTTCACGGTGTTGGCGGCAGAGTCCGCCCGCCACGGCGTCCCCCAGCTGAGCCGCTTCCCCGTTCTGGATCCCTACGTCATGAACAAGCAGGTCGACCGGTACCGCAAGGGCAAGCGGACACTGACCGCCCTGTGCGAGGAGTACGGCGTCGATCTGACCAACGCGCACACCTCTGCCGCGGATGCCCTTGCGACCCTCCGGGTCCTGGACGCCATGGCAGGCAAGTTCCCCAAGCTCCAGATGCCCGCCTCCACGCTCCACCAGCTCCAAGTAGACTGGGCAGCGTCGCAGGCCGCCGACTTCCAGCAGTATCTGCGCCGAAGCAAGCCTACGGCCGTCATCGAAGGTGAATGGCCGGTCCTTCCTCCCGTGGACGCAAGCCGCGGCGGCTTCTAGGTACCATCCGGGAAGAACCCCTGCGACGCAAGTCACAAGATTTTCGGGAACTCCGATTGTCCGCGCCTTCAGGCGGGGATTCCATCACAGACGCGACCACCGGAACCCTGCACCCAATGAATGCCTTTCAGGGGAAGATACTTCGGAAAAATCGAGTGTGAGCAACCATTTATTCGATTCACCGGGAGCCAGTGGGCTGGTGACATAATTAAGTTTGGCGGGTTGAAGTCTGCTAGGACAGCCAACCGTTGTAGTGCTGCCGTTTCCCCGCCCACCGCGAAACGTCTCCGTGACCCGATGAAAGTGATTTCTTCATGAAATTCAAAGCCCCTAAGTGGCTGTCTGTTGCCCCTGTGGCCGCAGCCTTGGTGATTTCCCTGGCAGCCTGCGGCGGAGGAAGCTCCCAGCCCAGCGGAACACCCACTGACGCACTCGCCGGAAGCGACCAGAAGTCGCTGGACAGCTTCACCACCGCTGACGTCACTCCCCTGGACAAGATCGACAAGTCCAAGCTGGGCCTCATCACCGACGGCACAATCCGCGTCGGCACCCTGTCCGATGCCCCGCCGAACATCTTCATCGATCCTTCCGGCAAGTTCACCGGCTACGACAACGAGCTCCTGCGCGCCATCGGTGACAAGCTGGGCCTCAAGGTCGAGTTCGCTTCCACTGACTTCTCCGCGTTGCTGTCCCAGGTGGGCAACAAGCAGTTCGACGTCGGATCCTCCTCGATCTCCACCACCGACGCCCGTCGCAAGACGGTTGGCTTCACCAACGGCTACGACTTCGGCTACATGGCCGTAGTGACCAAGAGCGATTCCAAGATCACTGGCTTCGGCGACATCAAGGAAGGCCTCCGCATCGGCGTCGTCCAGGGTACGGTCCAGGATGACTACATGACGAACACCCTCAAGATTGAGCCCGTACGTTTCCCCGATTACAACACCGTCTACGGCAACGTAAAGAACGGCCAGATCGACGCTTGGGTTGCCCCGTCCCAGCAGGCCGAAGGCCAGGTCAAGGAAGGCGACAACACCAAGATCGCCGAGAAGGTTGTCAACACCCAGAACTTCACCGCCTACGCCGTGAACAAGGACAACAAGCCGCTGATCGACGCCCTGAACTCCGGTCTGGACGCTGTCATCGCTGACGGCACGTGGGCCAAGCTCACCGCCGAGTGGTACAAGGACCGTCCGACGGCTGCCGAGCAGACTCCCCAGGGGTGGAAGCCGGGCAGCAAGGCCGTCCAGCTCCCGGCCAAGTAACCAAGGCGTTCCATGGATATCCTCAATCAATTAGCCGATACCTTCTTTGACTGGGAGGCGATGGGCCAAGTCATCCCCAAGATGTTCGCGGTCGGCCTGCCCAACACGATCGTCCTGGCTGTGGTCTCCGGCATCATTGGGACCGCCCTCGGCATGCTGCTTGCCCTGATGGGGATTTCCCGGAACGCGGCAGCACGGTGGGTAGCCCGAATCTACACGGACATTCTCCGCGGGCTCCCTCCCGTGCTGACCATCCTGGTGATCGGTTTCGGTTTCGGCCCGATCATTCGTGAACTCACGGGCTCCACGAGTCCGTACCCCATGGCCATCGCAGCGCTGTCCTTGATGTCCGGTGCATACATTGGCGAGATCTTCCGGTCCGGTATCCAGAGCGTGGACAAGGGCCAGCTCGAGGCCACCCGCGCGCTGGGGTTCAGCTATGCCTCGTCCATGCGGCTCGTAGTGGTGCCCCAGGGCATCCGCCGTGTGCTGCCGGCCTTGGTCAACCAGTTCATTGCATTGATCAAGGAATCATCCCTGGTCTTCATGCTCGGCCTGCTGGCGACTGAGCGCGAAATCTTCCAGATCGGCAAGGACGCAGCGGCCAACAGCGGCAACCTGTCACCGTACGTCGCAGCAGCCATCTTCTACCTGGCAATGACGATCCCGCTCACGCACTTCGTGAACTTCATTGACGCCCGCATGCGCGCCGGCCGCCCTGAGAAGAAGGAACCGGATGAAGCAGCAGCAGTGGTAGGAAAAGGAGCCCAAGCATGAGTGAATTCGCTTCAGGTTCGCTGACCGCCAAGAACATCCACTTGTCGTTCGGCAGCAACCATGTGTTGCGCGGCATCGACCTGCACGTCGAAAAGGGCACCACGGCATCGGTCATCGGTCCCTCGGGCTCGGGCAAGTCGACCCTTCTGCGCGTGATGAACCGGCTCATCGAACCGGACCAGGGCGACATCCTGCTCGACGGCAAGTCCGTACTGAAGGACAACCCTGACGAACTCCGCCGCCGCATCGGCATGGTGTTCCAGCAGTTCAACCTGTTCCCACACAAGACCGTGGCCGACAACATTTCTTTGGCGTTGCGCAAGCTCCGCGGCATGTCCAAGGATCAAGCCCGCGAAGAGGCCTTGGCGCAGCTCGACCTGGTGGGCCTGAAGCACAAGGCCGATTCGCGTCCGGCAAACCTCTCCGGAGGGCAGCAGCAACGTGTCGCCATCGCCCGGGCGCTGGCCATGAAGCCCGAGGTCATGTTCTTCGATGAAGCAACCTCGGCCCTGGACCCTGAACTGGTCAAGGGCGTTCTCGCCCTCATGACCGATCTTGCCCAGGGCGGCATGACCATGGTGGTGGTAACCCACGAAATGGGCTTCTCCCGCAACGTCTCAGACGTCGTAACCTTCATGGACGCAGGCGTGGTGGTTGAATCCGGTCCCCCGGAGCAGCTGTTCACCAACCCGCAGACGGAACGCCTTCAGGGCTTCCTCTCGGACGTTCTCTAGGCAGTACCGGGCCTCATTCGGACGCGGTCCAAGGCTGCAAAGAAGCCCCGCCCTTCCAGGACGGCCATGTGAATGGCCACCGTGGGAGGCGGGGCTTTCTCGCGTCTACTGTCCGTTCTTGACCCGCAGCACCGTGAGGGCCGCGGCATCGACCTTGGCACGGAAGACCGGATCTGCCAAGGCCTTCTTCACCACTGCCTGGTGCATCGCGGGAATACTGGTGGCATCAGCGCAGACCAGCATGGTTCCCCCGGCAGTGAAGAAGTTCACTGCACGGTCGGCATCGGACCACGCCTCCAATTGCGCGGCGCTGCAGACGTCATCGGAGAGGATAATGCCGGTGAATCCGGCATCTCCCCGCAGCATGGTGTCCATGATCGCGGGGGAAAAGGGGGCAATGTTGGCCGGATCGATTTTGTCGTAGTAGGCATTGGAGACCATGACCCACTGTGCCCCCGACGTGATGGCCGCTTTGAAGGGCTCCAGTGCGGGATCCGTCCGGGTGGTGGCGGTATCGCGCACGTGACTGGTGACATCGGTGTTGGGCACCACGCGCCCCAACCCCGGGAAGTGCTTGACCACCGGGGCCACGCCGGCATCCTTCATCCCTGCGGCGAAGGCATTCCCAAGTTCCGAGACCGTATCGGGTGCAAAGCCGTACTCACGTTGGAAGTGGCCGATGGGGCCGTTGGAAGGCGCAAACTGCGGACTGGTCACAGTATCAAGCACCGGCGCAAGGTTGACGTTTACGCCGACGCTGCGGAGTTCCTTGCCCCAAACGGCGGCGTCCGAACGGAGTTTGGCAGCTCCGGATGATGCCTGGACCAGCGCGGCGGGGATCGTGGAGAACCCAGGTCCGGACAGAACCTGGACAAGTCCTCCTTCTTGGTCTGTGGCGACGAACAGCGGCACACCACCGGTTGTGGCAGGCGAAACCGTCCCGGTCAACGACGAAACAACCGTCGCAGTAGTAGTCGTTCCCGCCTTGCTTCGGCCGCTGAGATACACATTTCCGATGTGGTACTTCTTCAGCGCCTCCATGGTGGCCGGCTCGGCGCCGGTCGCTTTTGCCGCCACCATGAACAGCTGCCCAACGCGCTGCTCAAGACTCAGGGCGGCGAGCTGTTGCCCGGCCGCGGACGCATTGGAGGAGGCGGGTGCAGGTGCAGGTACCGAAGGTGTCGAAGGCGCGGTAGCGGAAGGAGGGGTGCTCGCAGGCGCGGCGGACGCAGTGGGCTGCGACGGCGACGCTGCCGGCGATGTTCCTTCCGCAGAGGACGGGCCGCCGGATGCCGTCCCGGCAGAACACCCTGACGCCATGGCGATCAAGGCTCCAGCGGCGGCGATGCTCACGCTGAGGGATGCAATGGTGTTGGACTTGCGCATGGTAAACCGTGTGTTCGTTGGGGGTTGGGTTTCCATCTACGAGCCTACCCTGATCAAAGACAACAATGCCCAGGACAGCGACACCGGGCAGTGTCGCCGTCCTGGGCAGAAGACAATACGCTAGGCCGAAGCCGCGGCCTTGGCAGCAGCCGGGAGGGCTTCGATGATGCGGTTCATCGCAGCGTCGTCGTGGGCCGCCGAAAGGAACCAGGCCTCGAAGACAGACGGGGGCAGGTAGACACCGGAATCCAGCATGGAGTGGAAGAACGGCGCGTAGCGGAAGCTTTCCTGCCCCTGGGCGTCGTCGTAGTTGTGCACCCCGTTGGCCGACGTCCCGAAAGCAACCGAGAACAGGTTCCCTGCCCGCTGGATGGAGTGGTCCACTCCTTCGGCATCCAGGGCGGAGGAGAGTGCGGCCGAGAGCTCCAGCGAACGGGCATCCACGTAGGCGTAAACGTCGGGCGTTGCGTTGCTCAGCGTGGCGACGCCCGCGGCCATGGCCACCGGGTTTCCGGACAGGGTACCTGCCTGGTAAACCGGACCAACGGGAGCGAGGTAGTCCATGACGTCGGCGCGGCCGCCGAGTGCCGCCGTCGGCATTCCGCCGCCGATGACCTTGCCGAAGGTGAGCAGGTCCGGAGCCCAGCCTTCCTGGCGGCCCGTCAGGCCCCAGTAGCCCGCGTAGCCCGTACGGAAGCCGGTGAGGACCTCGTCGAGGATCAGGAGGGCGCCGTGTTCTTTGGTGATGCGGGACAGTCCGGCGTTGAAGCCCTCCCCCGGGGTGACGACGCCCATGTTGGCAGGGGCTGCTTCGGTGATGACGGCAGCGATGTTCTTGCCGTGGGCAGCGAAGGCGGCCTCAACGGCGTCGAGGTCGTTGTAGGGCAGCACCAAGGTCTCGGCCGCGGTAGCTTCCGTGACCCCGGCAGAACCCGGCAACGCCAGGGTGGCGACGCCGGAGCCTGCAGCGGCAAGCAACCCGTCCAGGTGGCCGTGATAGCAGCCCGCGAATTTGATGATCAGGTTGCGGCCGGTGTACCCACGGGCCAGGCGCACAGCTGTCATGGTTGCCTCAGTGCCCGTGGACACCATGCGCAAGCGTTCGACGGCGGAGACACGTTCCTTGACGATCTCCGCCAGGTTTGCCTCGTCCGGTGTGGAGGCGCCGAAGGACAGGCCGCGGTCCACGGCTGCGTGCACGGCCTCGAGCACGGCCGGGTGGGCGTGGCCGAGGAGCGCCGGACCCCAGGAACACACGAGGTCCACGTATTCCTGACCGTCAGCGTCCGTAAGGTAGGCGCCCTTGGCCGAAACCATGAATTTCGGGTTTCCTCCCACGGAACCGAAGGCACGCACCGGCGAGTTCACGCCGCCGGGCATCAGGGACCGTGCGCGGTCGAAAAGCTGATCGGACACAGGGGTGTTTGACGTCATGGTACCTATTCTTTCAGTGTTTCCCGGGCGGGCCTGCCGCCTGGCAGTATGGGGGCAGTCAGGCCGCAGCCAGCAGCTCGGCAACCCGCGGAGCCACCTCGGTGCCGTAAAGCTCGATGCAACGCATCATGGATTGGTGGGGCAAGGTGCCGTTGCTGTACTTGAGGTCGAAGCGGTCCACTCCAAGGTTCCGTTTGAGCAGCGCGATCTTCTGTGCGACAGTCTCCGGCGAGCCAACGTAGAGGGCACCTTCAGGACCGCACATGGCATCGAATTCACCTCGGTTTCCCGGACCCCAGCCACGTTCGGCGCCGATCCTGTTCCGTTGTTCAAGCCAGTGCGGGAAGAGTTCCTCGCGGGCGGCCTCGTCGGTCTCGGCGATGAAGCCCGGCGAGTGCGTTGCTATCTGGCGCATCGGGTGACCGTACTTGGCCATCGCGTCGCGGTAGAGGTTGACCAAGGGAGCGAAGCGGCGGGGTTCTCCCCCGATGATCGCGAAGATGATGGGGTAACCGTATTCAGCGCAGCGCAGCACTGATTCCGGCGTACCACCCACTCCGATCCACGCAGGAAGCAGGTGGTGCTGCAGCTTCGGATACACCTGCAGGCCGCTGACGTTCGGCCGCGTCCGTCCTTCCCAATGCACCGGCTTTTGCGCCCGCACCTTGTCGAAAAGCTCCAGCTTCTCTTCGAAGAGAACCTCGTAATCCGCCAGGTCCAGGCCGAACAGTGGGAAGGACTCGATGAACGATCCCCGCCCTAGCATCACTTCGGCCCGGCCATTGGAGATCGCGTCGACAGTGGCGAACCGCTGGAACACACGGATGGGGTCATCGGAACTCAGGACAGTCACGGCCGAGCCAAGACGGATCCGGGAGGTCACAGCGGCCGCGGCCGCCAGGAAGACCTCCGGCGCGGACACCGCAAAGTCGCGGCGGTGGTGCTCTCCCACGCCGAAAGCATGGATTCCGACGGCGTCAGCCAGCTTCGCTTCCTCCAGCAGCTCACGCAGGACTTGCGCATGCTCCTTGGGATTCCCTTCGGCGTCGAGCCCGGCGTCGCCGAAGGTGTTCAGCCCGAGGAGGATCTGGTCGGCGGGAACGGGCGCCGTGGGATCGGAGGGAACGGATGTCATCAGGACTCCTTCAGCCAGCCTGCCAGTTCGGAGGCCCAGTAGGTCAAGACGGTATCGGCTCCGGCACGCTTGATACCGAGCACCGATTCGGTGATGGCACCGCGCCTGTCGATCCAACCGTTGGCGGCAGCCGCTTCGATCATGGCGTACTCACCCGAGATTTGGTAGGCGGACACCGGTACAGGGCTCATTGCAGCAACGTCGGCCAGGATGTCGAGGTAGCTCATGGCCGGTTTGACCATCACCATGTCCGCACCCTCCTCGAGGTCCAATTCAACCTCAAGGATGGCCTCACGGCGGTTGGCGGCATCCATCTGGTAGGTCCGCCGGTCGCCCTTGAGCTGCGAATCGACGGCCTCGCGGAATGGGCCGTAGAACGCTGAAGCGTACTTGGCGGCGTACGCCAGGACCGCGGTGTTCTTGTGGCCGGATTCCTCCAAGGCCTGGCGGATAACGGCAATCTGCCCGTCCATCATGCCCGAGGGCCCCAGCACGTGGGCACCCGCATCAGCTTGTGCCACGGCCATTTGCGCGTAAATCTCCAAGGTTGCGTCGTTGTCGACGTAGCCCTCGGCGTCAAGCACTCCGCAGTGGCCGTGATCGGTGAACTCGTCGAGGCAAACGTCGCCCATGATGACAAGCTCGTCGCCAACTTCGGCCTTGACGTCCCGGATGGCCTTGTTGAGGACGCCGTCCGGGTCAAGGGACGCGGTGCCGCGGGCATCGCGCACCGCCGGGACGCCGAAGAGCATGATGCCACCCACACCCAGCTCGACAGCTTCGGCGGCTGCCCGTTTCAAGGAGTCGGTGGTGTGCTGGACGACACCGGGCATCGAGCTGATGGGGCTCGGTTCCGTGAGGCCCTCACGGATGAACGCCGGGAGGATCAGGTCAGCGGGGGCCAGCCTGTTTTCAGCGGTGAGCCTGCGCATGGCGGGAGTGGTGCGCAAGCGGCGGGGACGGTGGTTTGGAAAGCTCATTGCGGGTTCCCTTCGTTGGCGAAAACAGTTTCCAGGGCGGCCACAATGCCGTCCGGTGTTGGTTCCTGGGCCGTGGCTGCCACGGTGATGCCGAGGCGGGAGGCTTCCGCTGCCGTCGGTCCTCCAATGGCGATGAAGCGGCTCCTGCCCAGGGTCGGGAAGATGGCCGCCAGCCGCCGCGCGGCACTGGGTGAGGCGGCCACGACGGCGTCGACTGTTCCGGCGTCGAACGCCTTTTTGACGTCGGCAGGGTCGAGGACGATTGGAGTATCGTCACCGGAGTTCACGACGGCGGCCGGCACCTCCGCGCCGAGTCGCATTTCCTCAGGGGCCGGGAAATCGACGGTGTGGTAGGCAACGACTGCGGTCACGTCCGCGCCCTTTGCGGACAAACCGTCCCTCAGGCCGGGCGCTGCGATATCGGCCTGCGGCAGGAACACCCGCGCAGGTGCTTGCTCCCAGACCTCCACCAAGCCTTCGGCGGACTGGGCACCGGACGGTACCAAGTCAACGGCGAGGCCAAGGGTTTCGAGGACGCGGCGGGACGACGTTCCAATGGTGGCCACCTTGGTTCCGACGGACAGCAAGTCCGGCAGGGAGACACCACGTTCGGCGGCTTTCTCCACAAGGACCCTTACCGTGGTGACGCTGCTGATGACCAGCCAGTCAAAGCCGCCGGCTGAGAGCCGGTCCAGTCCGGCATCGATGGCGGCTTGGTCCTGGGCCTTTTCAAAATCGATCAAAGGCAGGACCAGAGGCTCCGCCCCCAAGCCGCTGAGGAGGGCGGCCAACGGTCGGGCGCGGTCGGCGCTCCTGGTGATCAGGATCCGCCGACCGGCCAAGCTAGTGGGCTTGGCCTGCCCGGCACTGGCCTGCCGGGCAATCGCCTGCCCGAGATTCACTTGCTCAGGATGCTGCAAGGTCCGCGATCTCCGCGGCGCCGGCAGCCAACAGAAGTTCGGCAACTTCAATGCCCAGCAGCGTAGCTCCCACTTCGGTCAAGCCGTCGGTGGCTTTCTTTTCTCGGACGGTTTTGGTGCCATCGACTGCGCACACCGCGGCCTCCAGGTGCAGCATGCTGCCCTTCCGGAAGGCGTAGGCCCCAACAGGGGCCGCGCACCCGGCTTCGAGCCGGGCCAGGACCGCACGTTCAGCCGTGACGGCAAGGCGCGTGTCGTCGTCGTTCAGTGCTGCAAGCGCCTGTGCCAGCACGCCGTTCGAACCCTGCGCAGGTGCGTCCTCTGTACGGCACTCAATGGCCAAGGCGCCCTGTCCCGGCGCCGGCAGCATTACATCCGTGCCGAAGTATTCGCTGACTGTGTCCCGTCGATCGATTCTTTCCAGGCCGGCGGCGGCGAGCACCACGGCATCGAGGTCGCACGACTTGCCGGGGACAACCTCATCCGTCGCATTTCCAGGAAGCCCGGGGACGCGGCCGAGGCGGGTATCGACGTTGCCGCGGATGTCCAGAACCTCGATGTCCGGGCGGGCCGCCCGCAGTTGTGCTGCACGCCGGGGTGAACCGGTGCCGACTTTGGCGCCCGCAGGCAGCTCGGCCAGCGTCATGCCGTCACGGGCGCACAGAACGTCCCGAACGTCCACCCGGGTGGGAGTGGCGGCGATGGACAGGCCAAGCGCTGCTCCGGTGGGCAGGTCCTTGAGGGAGTGCACGGCAACATCGCAGGTATCGGCCAGCAACGCATCTCGCAGCGCTGCAACAAACACACCGGTGCCGCCCATTTGCGAAAGGGATCCGGTTTTGACGTCGCCCTCGGTCTTGATGTGCACCAGCTCCACGGGGAAGCCACCCACCGCGGCCAGCTTGTCTGCTGTTTGCTGGGTCTGCGTCAGGGCAAGCTTGCTCGCCCGGGTTCCGATGCGGACAGTCACTTGGCTGCCTCCGAAGCAGGGTAGGCATCGTGGCGGGTTCCGATTGTGGTGCCAACTTCCGCGATGACCGGCTTGGCGCCCCGGAAGTTCTCACAGCAGTTCGGGCGGCAGACGTCGTACCACGGGCCGAGGTCCGTGACGTGGGGGCGGTCCGCGATGTTGTTATCGACCGTCCGCTCACAGATAAGGTCCACGAGTCCGGCAACGAAAGCCGCGTGCGTCCCCGGCGTCGGGACGCGGGTTGCTGCGATGTCGAGGTTCTTGCAGGTTTCCAGTGCCTCGGTGTCGAGGTCCCAGGCAACTTCCATGTGGTCGCTGACGAATCCGAGGGGAACAATGACCACGCCGCGAACGCCCTGCGGAGCGATCTCTTCAAGGTGGTCGTTGATGTCCGGTTCCAGCCACGGAATGTGGGGCGCACCCGACCGCGACTGGTACACCAGGTCCCACGCGACGTTCGGCGCTACGACGTCCATGATGGCCTGGGCGTTGGCAAGGTGCTGGGCAGCGTAGGCGGAGCCTTCGGCGAATTCGCGGGGCTCGTCTTCCGAACGGCCTGCGGCTTCAGCGTCCCGTGTCGGGATGGAGTGCGTGGCGAACAGGACCCGGATCTTGGAGTCCGGGTCAGCTTCACCTGCGGCGGCAAGCTTGCCCCGGATTTCCTCCAGGCCGGCGGCAGTGCCCTCGAGGAACGGCTGGACCACGCCCGGGTGGTCGAAGTACTGGCGGATCTTGTCCACCTGCAACTTGCCGTCCAAACCGGTTTCGGTCAGCGCGATGCCGATGTCCTCGCGGTACTGGCGGCAGCTGGAGTAGCAGGAGTAGATGCTGGTGGTGAGCATCAGGATGCGGCGGTGGCCGGCGTCGTAAGCGTCCTGCAGGACCGGGGCGATGTAAGGGTCCCAGTTGCGGTTGCCCCACAGCACCGGCAGGTCGATGCCGCGCGTGGCAAGTTCGGCCTCGATGGCGGCTTTCAGTTCGCGGTTCTGCTGGTTGATGGGGCTGATGCCGCCAAAAGCGCGGTAGTGGTGCGAGACCTCTTCGAGGCGCTCGTCCGGGATTCCACGACCACGGGTGACGTTGCGCAGGAAGGGGATCACGTCTTCCTGGCCTTCAGGACCACCGAAGGACGCCAGCAGCACGGCATCGTAGTTTTGGGGCTCCTGGCGGCCGCGCTCGGTCACTTCATTCAGTTCGGTGGAGACAATCGGTGCGCTCACGCGAGGACCTCGGCAATCTCGGCCGCGGTGACACGGCGGCCGGTGTAGAACGGAATTTCTTCACGGACGTGGTTGCGGGCGTCGGTGGCGCGAAGGTGGCGCATGAGATCCACGAGGTCCACCAGCTCCGGAGCTTCCAGTCCGAGGATCCATTCCCAGTCGCCCAATGCGAAGGAGGAGACGGTGTTGGAGATGACCTGCGGGAACTCGCGGCCCAGCATGCCGTGCTCGCGGAGCATGGCGCCACGCTCTTCGGCGGGCAGGATGTACCACTCGTAGGAGCGGACGAAGGGGTAGACGCAGAGCCAGGTGCTGGGTTCGACGCCGCGGGCGTACGCCGGAACGTGACTCTTGGCGAACTCCGCTTCGCGGTGCACACCCATGGCTGACCAAACGATTTCAGTTCCGGCGAAGAGCTTGCTCCGGCGGATGGAGCGGACCGCTGCCTGCAGGTCCTCAGGCTTGGCTCCATGGAGCCACACCATGATGTCGGCGTCGGAGCGCATTGCCGAGACATCGTAGCTGCCGCGCAGGACCACTCCGTCAGCGGCAAGCTTTTCTACCAGGGCTTCGAATTCCTGGGCAGCATCGCCGCTGCGCAGGACGTCGGCCGAGCGCTTGAAAACAGTCCAGAGCGTAAAGAACTGCTCTTCGGTTTCAGCAGTTTTAGTGACAGATTCGACAGAAGTGTGGCTCATGGTTCAAGTTTGCCCCGTGCCGGCCCCTAAGTCGAAACGGATCAGTTCTACATGGCGTAGAAGTGACGTAAATCACGGAATCGTTGCTTCGTCGCCGCTTCCCTGGGCGAGTTGACGCCGGGTGTCCGCGACGACGGCAGCCAAGCCGTTTCCGGCCAACCAGCCTCCCACCACCACCAAGCCCTCGGCAGCGGCGCACACCTTCCTGACCTCGGCTACGCGCTGTTTGTGACCGACCGCCGCGAACGGCAAGGCTCCCGCCCACCGCACCACATCCCAATCGACAACGTCACTGCCGGACACCGGCACCGTCAGCAGCTTTGACGCATCCTCCAACGCCGCGGCCAGGAGTGCGTCGTCGTCCAGGACCACATCCGCTCCGCCGCCGGCTTCTTCGCGACGGCCATAGGAAAGGCGCACCACATGCGTGCCCGGGCCGGCCTCCTCGGCCAGCCAGTCCCATTTGGCCGTTGCGTGGGTCAATGCCTTGGCTGTGATTCCGGGCGTTTGCGGCGCCACCAGGATTCCGGTTCCGCGTGGCCGGCTGTCCAACTCAGGCAGGTCCACAACGAGGGTCACCAGGCTCACCAAGGGACCCGGCGCGGGGCGCAAGGCAGCCAGCGCGGGCAAGGACTTCTCCAGCAGCCCGACGGCAGCCGGACCGTCCAGCGCGACCACCAGCCGGTCGGCGTCGTACGTGGAATTACCGGCGGTGACCCGCCAGCCGTCGCGGGTCTTCACCACGTCATCGGCGCGTTTTTCCGTCAACAGCTTTACGCCACGGTCACGGAGATCCGCTACCAGCGCGGTGACCAGTGTGTTCATGCCACCGTTCAGACCGGCGACGGCGGAACCCGCCTTCGCCGGTCCGGCGCCGGCTTTCCGCTGGGCTGCCACGGCACCGGCAAGCGATCCGTGCTTGCGGATGCCGGTCCGCAGTCCGGGGGCCACCATGTCCACATCCAGCAGGCCGGGATCAGCGGAATGGACGCCACCGACCACCGGCGAAACAAGCCGGTCCAGCACGTTCTTCCCCATCCGCGCACGGACCAACGACGAGACACTCGTGACCTCGGAGGAGGTTCCTACGGATGCCGGCAGCCACCGGTCAAGGGAGGCCCGCAATGCCCCCGTGAAACCGAGTGAACGCCTCACTTCGGGATCCCACGGGTTGGCGGGGATGCCCAGGACACCGGTTTTGGGCAGTTCCTGCGGCCCGTCGGGCAGCTGGACCCATGCACCGCCGGGGTGGGGAGCGACGATCTGCTCCCCCAAGCCGAGTTCAACTGCGAGGTCGGCTACGGCCGGTGACCGCGTGGCAAAAGACTCCGCGCCGCTGTCCAGGCGCAAACCGGCAACCACATGGCTCCCAACGCACCCTCCCCACGATCCTGTTGCTTCCAGCACGGTGACTCCAGCCCCCGCCATGGCCAATTCCCGCGCGGCCAGAAGACCAGAGATGCCACCGCCCACCACCACTGCGGTGGTTGTTGGCTTGTGCGTTGCATGTCCGCCGCGCATGCGCCCCTACTTGGCGGGGATCGAGTGGATGAGTTCCACAACGCGCGTGAGCACTGTGGGATCGGTTTCCGGAGGTACTCCGTGGCCGAGGTTCAGTACGTGGCCGGGGGCGGCAGTGCCGGCGGCGATGACTTCGCGGACATGCGCCTCCAGCACTTCCCACGGGGCCGAAAGCAGCGCGGGGTCGATATTGCCCTGCAACGGCACCGTGCCGCCCAGGCGCCGGTTGGCTTCATCCAGCGGCAAGCGGTAGTCGACGCCGACGACGTCCACCCCGACGTCGCGCATGGCAACCAGGAGCTCGGACGTTCCGGTGCCGAAGTGGACCAGCGGAGCGCCAAGTCCACGGACGTGGTCCAGGGCGCGGGTTGAGGCAGGTGCCACGTACTTGGTGTAGTCGGCCAGGCCGAGGGAACCTGCCCACGAATCAAAGAGCTGGCCGGCGGATGCGCCGGCTTCGAGCTGGGCCTGCAGGAACAACCCCGAGGCGTCGGCAGCCCAGTTGGCCAAGGCGGTCCAGGTTTCGGGATCGGCGTGCATCATGGTCCGCGGGCCGAGGTGGTCGCGGGAAGGCTTGCCCTCCACCATGTAGGCGGCCAGCGTGAACGGCGCACCGGCGAATCCGATCAACGGGGTGCTGCCAAGCTCGGCAACCGTGAGCCGGACTGCCTCGCGGATGGGTTCGAGGGCCTCCCACGTCAGCGTCGGGAGTGCCGCCACGTCCTCGGCAGTGCGCACCGGCTTGTCCAACACAGGACCGACACCCGGAACGATGTCTACGCCGACACCTGCCAGCTTGAGGGGAATAACAATGTCCGAGAAGAAGATGGCGGCATCGACGTCGTGGCGGCGTACGGGCTGAAGCGTGATTTCAGAGGCCAGCTCTGGGCGCAAGCACGAGTCCAGCATCGCAACGCCCTCGCGGACTTTCAGGTACTCGGGAAGCGAGCGGCCAGCCTGGCGCATGAACCACACGGGCCGGCGGGACGGTGTGCCGCCGCGGTAAGCGGTAATCAGCGGTGAGTCCGAAGTGCGGCCGTCCTTCAGCGGGTGGTTGGCGTCGAGGCTACCCGCCGGGGAGTTGGAGGCCGTACTCTGGGATGCTGCCGAGCTAGAAGTCATGCCTTTGATTGTGCCGAAAATCCGGGACAAAAGATAACGACAAGCTGTCACGTACCGCCCACCCGTGGACCCTGTGGCGCGGATCACCGGACTCCGTGGGGAGACCCACGGTGCCATATTGTTCTACCGGGCTACGAAAAAGCTATGATTGGGGTGCTGTGGTTCTTTTCTCATTGGTGGCTACACACGCCGACATCGACCTCGAAACCGTCGCTCAGTTGAGCAACGGTTCTTCCGGGCTTGCCTCTTCGGCCCTCACCGAATCCCCCGTGGTGTCCGGTGCGGTGGTTCTCGCCACCTGCAACCGCTACGAGGTTTACGGCGAAACGGCCAACGGTGATGACCTTGAAGCAGCCCGTTCGGCCCTTGTTTCACGGATCAGCGAGCTGAGCGGCCTCAACGAACAGCTTGTCTCCCGCTCCTTCGCTACGCACACCGGCCCCGACGTCACCCGCCACCTCTTTGCAGTCAGCTCCGGCCTCGACTCTGCCGTGGTAGGCGAGCGTGAAATCGCCGGACAGGTGCGCCGCGCACTTATTACCGCCCAGCAGGAAGGGACCGCCAGCTCCGGCCTCGTCCGTCTCTTCCAGGCCGCGTCGAAAACGGCGAAGGACGTTGGCGCCCAAACAGCGCTCGGCTCACGCGGGCTGTCCATCGTCTCAGTTGCCCTGGATCTCGCGACGGACCTTGCCGAGAACGAGGACTGGTCCACCAAGAAAGTCGTGGTCTTCGGCACAGGTGCTTATGCCGGTGCCACCATGTCCCTCCTGCGGGAACGTGGTTGCACCGACATCTCCGTCTACTCTTCCTCGGGCCGCGCGGAGGCTTTCGTCGCCACCCGCGGCGGCAACGCGCTCGACGCCGACACCCTCCCCACCGCTGTGGCCGAAGCTGATGTCATGATCGGCTGCAGTGGCTCAGACAACCGGGTGGAAGCCGCGGACCTTGAACGCGTCCGGGCCAACTCGGGCAAGCCGTTGATCGCCATCGACCTCGCCCTGACCCACGACTTCGATCCCGCCGTAGGAGAACTCGACGGCGTGGAACTGCTGACCCTCGAGTCGGTCCGTCTCGCTGCTCCCCAGGAACAGGCCGAGTCCCTGTCCCAGGCCAGCGCGATTGTCACCGGAGCCGCCGCCTCTTTCGAGTCCGAACGTGAAGCCCGTTCCGTAGATACGGCCATCGTGGCCCTGCGCCGCCACACGATGAACGTCCTCGACGCCGAGATGGAGAAGGTCCGCGCCCGTCATGGCTGCACGGCCGCCGCCGAGGAGGTGGAGTTCGCGCTTCGCCGCATGGTCAAGCAACTGCTCCACATCCCCACCGTCCGGGCCCGCGAGCTTGCCGCCAATGGCCAGCAGGACGACTACGTCGCCGCCCTCGAGGCCCTGTATGGGATCCAGCTGGAGCAACCCCAGGCAGCTGCCGCGGCCCCGGAATGCCCCGTGGACCACGACCAGCTCCGCTCCGAAAGCGCCTAGGCTCTTCCTCGCCTAAGCGAAGGCGTTCACTCCTGTCAGCTGTGCCGACAGCGCCCACAGCCTGGCCGCGTCCTCTTTGTCCACCGCATGGGCGTCCACTCCCTGGTAACGCGCCAGCGGTGACTCTTTGTCCGTCGGCTTGGCTATGTCGCAATCCTCGCAGTAGACGCCGCCCTTGCCCTTGACAGCCTCCGAGGTGGCCGCCCACACAGACGTCGCAGCACCCTGCTCCGGAGTCTTGAATCCTTCGCGGACGTTGCCCTCGGAGTCCATCCACCCCGCGGCCACCATTTCCTCCTTGGGCAGATGCCGCTGCAGCTCCGTCATGATCCCGCCCGGATGGACGGCGAAGGCCCGCACGCCCGATTTCCTGCCCAGGTGGTCGAGCTCCACGGCAAAGAGGGCGTTGGCGGTCTTTGCCTGGCCATAGGCCTTCCACTTGTCATACCCGGTGGCGAAGTTGATGTCATCGAAGCGGATGTGCGAAAGCTTGTGTCCTGTCGATGACAACGAAATGACCCGCGCGTTTTTCGCGGCCCGCAACGCTGGCCACAACGTGTTGACCAGCGTGTAATGCCCCAGATGGTTTGTGGCGAACTGGGCTTCCCATCCTGGTCCAACGCGTTGTTCAGGGCTGGCCATGATGGCGGCGTTGTTGATCAGGATGTCCAGTGTGTCGTGATCCTCGAGGTAACGCACCGCGAACTCTTTCACGCTCTCCTGGTCGGCCAGGTCCAACTGTTCCACCCGGACGGATTCGGACAGACCGGCATCCGCAAGGACGGAACGGGCGTGCTCAAGCCTGCGCGCAGGTACCGTCACTTCTGCCCCTGCCGACACCAAGGCCCGCACGGTCTCCAGCCCCAAACCGGAGTAGCCACCAGTGACGATCGCCGTCTTGCCCCGCAGGTTGATGCCGTCAATGACCTCCATGGCTGTGGAGCCGTGCCCGAACCCGGAGCCGATGGGGCGTTGTTCTGTTTCAGTCCATTCTTCGCTCATGCTTGAGCTTCCCAGACAAGCCTGAAAACAGGCAATGAATCAGTAAACGGGCTTACCTGGCTCCACCTGCCGCACCCAGGCGAGGATGCCGCCGTCGAGGTGTTTGACGCGGCTGTAGCCGGCCTTGCGCGCCGCTTCCAGCACGGCTGCCGAACGCGTTCCGGCCTTGCAGTGGAATACGATGTCCTTGTCCTGCGGCAGCTCGACCCAGGCTTCGCCGGACAGGATGCGGCCCTGCGGAATCAGGACGGAACCGTCGATGCTCACGATGCTGTGCTCTCCGGATTCGCGGACATCCACCAACTCGAAGTCCCGCTCCCCCGATTCCCGCTCTGCAAGCATGGCAGCGAGCTCAGTCGCGGTCACCGTGTGGTCCTGGTCCGTTGCAGCGGCCGGCGTCACTCCACAGAAGGCTTCATAATCGGTCAGTTCCGTGATGGGCTCCGCTTCCGGGTCCTTGGAAACCTTGATTTCCCGCCAGCTACCACCCAGGGCATCGAACAGCGCCACACGCCCCAGCAGGGAACGCCCGACGCCGGTAATCAGCTTCACGGCCTCGGTCACCATGAGTGAACCCACCGCTGCGCACAGCATGCCAAAGACGCCGCCCTCACCGCATGAAGGCACCGAACCTGCCGGAGGGGCTTCGGGGTAGAGATCCCGGTAGCTCGGGCCGTGCTTGGCCCAGAACACGCTGACCTGGCCGTCGAAGCGGAAGATGGAACCCCACACATATGGCTTGCCGAGGATGGCCGCGGCATCGTTGACCAAATAGCGGGTGGCGAAGTTGTCAGCACCGTCCAGGATGAGGTCGTATTGCGCGAAGAGCTCCAGGGCGTTGGAAGCATCCAGTCGGAGGTTGTGGAGGACCACATTCACCAAGGGGTTCAGTTCCGCGATGGCATCACGGGCGGACTCGATCTTGGGCCTGCCAACATCCTTGACGCCGTGGATGACCTGGCGCTGCAGGTTGCTGAGGTCGACGTCGTCGTCGTCCACGATTCCCAGCGTTCCCACACCGGCTGCCGCCAGGTACAGCAACGCGGGCGAGCCCAGGCCGCCGGCGCCGATGACAAGAACCTTCGCATTCTTGAGCCTGCGTTGGCCCACGGCTCCGATTTCGGGAATGATGAGATGCCGTGAGTACCGCTCCACCTCGGCCGGCGAGAGCCCGGCGGCCGGTTCGACGAGGGGTGGCAGGACTGTGGGCGCGGCGGAATGGGCAGCAACAATTGAGGCCATACCCCAATGTATGCCTGCCGATGCCGCCGGGTCATATTACCCACCGGTAGAGTGGTCATAACTGCAAAGGAAAGGCGGCAGACTGTGGCTGACGGCACACGGGCAAACGATGAGGCACCCGCAAAGCAGGAACGGGCCGTTGCACCCCGTTCACCAAGGCTGCCCAGGGACGAGCGCCGTGCACAGCTGCTGAACGCCGCCTTGGAAGTGTTCGTTTCCAATGGATTCCACGGCGCAGCGATGGATGAAATCGCCGAAACCGCGCACGTCAGCAAACCCGTGCTGTACCAACACTTCCCGTCCAAGCGGGAGCTCTACATGGCCCTCCTGGACAGCCATCTGGCAACTCTGACGGACTTGATGCTGGGCGCGCTGAACTCCACGACGGACAACAAGGAGCGCGTCAAGGCGGTCATGCGCGCCTATTACAGGTTCATCGCCGACGACGATCAGGCGCACCGTTTGGTGTTTGAGTCCGACCTCATCAATGATCCCGACGTCAGCTCCCGCCTGGAGACGTTCAACAAGACCTTCGCCGACGCCGTCGCGCATGTAATCGCAGAGGACACGAAACTTCCGCCCCTTGAGGCCCAGCTCCTGGGCCGTGGCCTGGCAGGAATGGCCCAGGTAAGCGCCCGGTATTGGCTCGAAACGGATGGAAACCTTGACCTCGATGTAGCCAGTGATCTGATCTATCGTTTAGCTTGGCGCGGAATCAGTCGATTCCCCAAAGAGTCCTAAGCTACAAATAGAGAACTGACTTAATACTTGATTGGCTTGGAGGCCTTGCTGTGGAAGTAAAGATCGGCATTCAAAACGTTGGCCGTGAAATTGTGCTCGAATCCGCCCTGGATGCTGACGCCGTCGCCAAGATCGTGGCCGAAGCCGTGTCCAAGGGCTCGGAACTGCGGCTGACGGACGAAAAGGGCCGCCAGATCATCGTTCCCGGAAACGTGCTGGGCTATGTGGAGATCGGCGCCGAGGAAGTCCGCAGGGTCGGCTTCGGCGCCCTCTGACACGTAACCGCCCAACTGCCGCTAAGGAGCTCCCATGCTTTCCCTCGTCATCGTGGTCCTGGTCACCGTTGCCACCGGCTTCATTGTGTGGGCCAACGACAAGCGGCACAGCAGGTATGGAATCGCGCTGCCGGCTGGCGTCTCGGCCGCTGTCGGTGCCCTGAGCTGGATCGCTTTCATCAGCGCAGGGCTTGGATACCAGCCGGGCGCAACATGGATCCCATGGGTCTTGCCGATGGTGCTCGGAACCGCTGCAGCAGCGGGCGTGGTGGTCTACCTTGGACGCACACGCACCAAGCACGACACTGAAGCCCTGACCAAAGCGCTGCGGCTCTAGGCCTTAAACGATGATGACCATCACCTGGAGGTGATGGTCATCATCGTTTAAGGCCCGGTTAGAGAAACTCTGCCCGGCCTTCCATCGCGGAAGAAGCCAGGGCGTGCTCACGTTTCGGAATCCGACCCGCCTGCTTGGCGAACCTGCCGGCGATGACGGCGTGCTTGAAAGCCTGCCCCATCTGCACGGGGTTCTGGGCGCGGGTCACGGCAGTGGCCAGCAGGACAGCGTCGCAGCCCAGCTCCATGGCAAGGGCGGCATCGGAGGCAGTGCCTATGCCCGCGTCCAGCACCACCGGCACGGAGGCGCGGGACACGATGAGTTCGATGTTGTGCGGATTGAGGATCCCCAGCCCGGTTCCAATGGGTGAGCCGAGCGGCATGACGGCCGTGGCACCCAGGTTCTCCAGACGCAGCGCCAGGACGGGATCGTCATTGGTGTAGGCGAAGACCTTGAAGCCCCTGTTCACCAGTTGCTCCGTTGCCTCGACCAGCTCCACCGCATCGGGCAGGAGCGTGTGTTCGTCCGCAATGACTTCCAGCTTTACCCAGTCGGTCTCCAACGCCTCGCGGGCCAGTTCAGCCGTCATCACAGCGTCCTTTGCCGTGAAGCAGCCCGCCGTGTTCGGCAGGACGCGGATGTTGTTGTCCACCAGGAGTTGGAAGAGCGAACCGGTTTCAGCGGTCGAGTAGCGCCTCATGGCCACTGTTGTGAGCTCGGTTCCAGAGGCCAGGAGCGCCGCTCCCAGACCGTCAAGGCTGGGCGCACCTCCAGTGCCCATGATCAGCCTGGAGCCCAGTTCGACGCCGTCAATCACCAATGCGTCGGTGCGGATTTCTGTGTTTGCCTGGATCATCGTTCAGCCTCCCTGTACTGCGGTCACAAGTTCGAGTTCGTCGCCGTCGGCCAGCGCAGTGGCCGCCCATTGGCTCCGCGGTACCACTTCGGAGTTGCGGGCGACGGCGACACCCAGCTTTCCGCCGTCGGCAGCCTGTCCGCGGTGGTCCAAGGCGCGGCCGGTGACGGCGGTGACCACACTGCTGACGGAAGCGCCATCGATCACTTCGTGCACGGTGCCGTTGAGCTTGATGTTCATACTGTTTCCTTGCTGTGGAGAAAGCAACGCGGGGTCACTTATGGCCCCCTGAAGGGGTTTCCATGGGCCATAAGTGACCCCGCGTTGCATTGAAGCGGTCAGGGCGGAAGATGGACCAGCGGGGGTCCGTGGAACCACTAAGCAGCTCCCCCACGATCGCGGCGGCGACGGGAGTGAGGAGGACACCGTGCCGGAAGAATCCCGTGGCGATCACGAGGCCTTCAACCTCGCCGGTGGAATTGTCCACACGACCCAGCAACGGGGCATTGTCCGGAGTTCCTGGTCGTGCGCGGGCCGTTGCCTCCAGGAGTTCGAGTTCAGCCACGGCAGGCACCAGAACCTGCACGTCGCGCAGGAGCTGGTAGACGCCACCGGCCGAGACGGCGTTGGAGGTCGCAGACAGACTGTCCTCGCGTTGCGTAGCGCCGATCACCACGGTTCCGTCTTCCCGCGGAACGATGTAGACAGGCACTCCACGGACCATTCCCCGGACTGTGGCGGTTACAAGCGGACGGAGGTGCGCCGGGACGCGCAGGCGGAGGATGTCTCCGTAGACCGGCCTGACCGGAAGGCTGAGCCCCTCGGGAAGGCCCCGCAAGTGAGGGGCTCCCAGCCCGTTGGCCACGACCGTTTCGGCGGCATGGACGGTGCCGCCGTTTTCAAGCTCGACGCCGGCAACCCGGTCCCCGTCCCACAACAACCCTCGGGCAGAGGCCTCAACGGCGAACCCATCTTCGGCCCCCTTCACCCAGCTGCCATCGTCCGGCGAATGCGCGGCAAGGGCCGCCAAAAGGTGGGCCGCCAATTTCCGCGGATCAACCTTGTGATCCGCACGAATGTCGAAGGCACAGGAAATTTGCGGGCTCAGCAGTGGTTCGCGGTTCCGTGCCTCACGCAGGGACAGCGGCTCGACCTCCAGGCCCGCCGCAAGCTGAGCCGCGCGAAGGTCTGCGAGCGCCCTGCGGTCCGCGGCGTCGGCACCCACGGCGAGGGTCGGCGTCGTGCTGTATCCGGTGGCTTCCGTGGGCTGAGGCAGGCCGCCCACGAATGATGG
Organism: Paenarthrobacter sp. NPDC057981; assembly: GCF_042886835.1. Classification (NCBI taxonomy): domain Bacteria; kingdom Bacillati; phylum Actinomycetota; class Actinomycetes; order Micrococcales; family Micrococcaceae; genus Paenarthrobacter; species Paenarthrobacter sp. NPDC057981. The sequence continues at coordinate 23,189 of NZ_JBHVQI010000022.1, read as the reverse complement.
CCACAATCGGGATGACTCGAGCATGAGGTCCAGGAGGTCTTCTTCCTGGTAGTGGAGTTCGCTCACCGGTGCCAGCATTCCGGCAGCCGCAAAGGTAGCGCCACTGGCAGGCGCCGGGTCGATGAGGGCCACGGAGCGGCCCAGCTTCCGTGCTTGATGGGCTATGCCCAGGCCAATGATCCCACCGCCGATGATGGCGACATCTGCGTGAATGGCTTCTGCCATCTGTTTCCTTCCCTACGCCGGTACTAGCCGGATCAGGTCAAGCGGTCGGCTCCCAAGCCCTCTCAGCCGGACGGTCACAATGATGGTCGTCGCGGCTCCCGCGGTACGTGCCCAGTTTAGAGGAACTAGTGTGGTTTCCATGACCCAGCATGAATCCCTCGCCTCGGCCCGCCTCTACCTGTGCACTGACGCGCGCAAACGCCAAGGCGATTTTGAAGACTTTGTCGATGCAGCCTTCCGGGGCGGAGTGGACATCATCCAACTCCGCGACAAGACGATCGAAGCTGCTGAGGAATTGGAATTGCTGACCGTCCTGCGCAGCGTTGCCGAACGCCATGGACGGCTCTGGGCAGTCAACGACCGGGCCGATATTGCCAGTGTTTCCGGGGCTCCTGTGTTCCATGTGGGGCAAAAGGATCTGCCCCTGGAGGTCGCCCGTACCTTCCTGCCCCACCCTGCCGTCATTGGCCTGTCCACCCACACTCCCGAGCAAGTGAACGCGGCCATCACCTCCTCGCCCAGCGACCCGGGTCTGGACTACTTCTGTGTTGGCCCGGTATGGGCAACGCCCACCAAGCCCGGCCGCGACGCCGTGGGAACCGGCTTGGTCACATATGCCGCAGAAGCGATCAAGCGCGCTGAAGAGACCACAGGCGGGGCCGTTGATTTGCCCTGGTTCGCGATCGGTGGAATCGACCTTGGCAACGTAGAAGAGGTACTCGCAGCCGGCGCCGGCCGCATCGTCGTCGTCCGCGCCATTACCGAGGCGGAAGACCCGACGGCGGCAGCGAAGTCGCTGCTCGAAGCCCTCGACGCCGCTTAGCGGCAACCCCGCGGGCCACGCTGCCCGACGGCCGGTCCCCGCCGGTCCGCCATCCAAAACCTCGCACCCGCACCACTGAAGGAAGTCCACGTGAGTTACCCGAATTACCCGCCCGCGCCCGATAACGGACAAGGAGCGGGTGTTCCTCCGGTCCCCAACGCACCTGCCCCTTATGGCAGCCCCTATCAAGGTGGGCCCTACTCCGGCTATCAACCCACGCCGGGTTCGGGTTCTTACGGCCCTCCGGGCGGCGATGGAACGGCAAAGTCGTTCGTGGTCACCTGGATCCTCTCCTTGCTCCTGGGCGGACTGGGTGTCGACCGGTTCTACCTGGGCAAGATCGGCACCGGCATAGCCAAGCTCCTGACCGCCGGCGGGTTCGGCATCTGGTCGATCGTGGACCTCATCATCACGTTGACAGGTAATGCCCGTGACAAGCAGGGCCGGCCTTTGGTTGGCTACCCGGAGAACAAGAAGAAGGCATGGATCATCACCATCGTGGTGTGGCTCGCCGGCATGATCATCGGCATCATTTCCACGGTGCTGTCCTTGGCGCTGGTCTCTGCAGGGATCCAAGGGCAGAAGGCAGCTGAACCGGCCCGCCCATCGGCGTCCCAGGAAGGTCCCCTCCCCTCGCCCGGCACCGCCAGCGATGCGAATTCCTTCACGGTGACGGTGTCCAGTGGCGACACTGTGAAGGTGGGCATTGTGGACACCCTTTACACCCCGGAAATTTCGGCCATGCCCTACCTGGAGCCAGCCAATGGAGGGTTCCTGCTGATGGAGGTTTCCTGGCAGACTGCCACGGGAACCAGCTACGCATCAGCCACAAACTTCGAGGCCTACGATGCTGACGGCAAAGAGGGCGAGCTGCTCTTCCTGGAGGAAAAAATGGGGACCTTCCCCTGGGGGGACGTACCGACCGGGAAGACTGTGCAGGGAGTCATAGGCTTTGACATCAAGAAGGGCCCGACCACCATCGTGGTAAACGACCTCGACGGTCAAAAGGCAGCGAGCTTTACGCTGACCCCGGCAGGCTAGCCTTCCACAGCACAGCACGCTGGATCCGGTAATAAGCCCGCAGTCGCTTGGCGGCTGCGGGCTTTTGCCTGGTGGGCGTCCAAGACTATCGGCCTGTTTCGGGCTACGCTGATTTTCGTGTCACATCACCGGATAGCGCCCAACGTCGACGATTCATCGGACCAGCTCGCAGCAGCCCTCGCGGCCCTGAGGACGGAGCTTGAACTGCCCGGCGAGTACCCCGTTGAGGCCGTGCAGGAGGCGCGTGACGCCGTCGAATCCCTCCGCCTGCCCGAGCGGGACCTCAGGCAGGTCACCTTCGTGACCATTGACCCCGCCACGTCCACGGACCTTGACCAAGCGCTGTACATCGAGCGTGCCGGCGAAGGGTACAAAGTCCTTTACGCGATCGCCGATGTTCCGTCCTTCGTGGCACCCGGCGGGGCCCTGGATTCGGAAACGCGGCACCGGGGTCAAACACTCTACGCGCCAGACGGGCGCATTCCTTTGCACCCGGAGATCATCAGCGAAAACGCCGGGAGCTTGCTGGCGGACCAGGACTGCGGGGCTTTCGTCTGGGACTTCGACTTGGACGCGAAGGCGGAGGTAGTGAACGTTTCCGTTGCGCGGGCAACCGTTCGAAGCCGCGCCAAACTGAGCTACGCCGGCGCGCAGCAACAGATCGACGACGGAACTGCACTGCCCGTACTTCAGCTCCTCAAGGAAGTTGGACTTAAGAGGGTCGAGCTGGAGCGGCTTCGTGGCGGGGCCAGCCTCAACATGCCCGAGCAGGAAATCGTCCAGGTGACCGATGGCGGGTACAGGATCGTCGCGGCGCCGTCCTTGCCGGTGGAGGACTGGAATGCACAAATCTCCCTCATGACGGGGATGGCAGCGGCACAACTGATGCTGGACGGGAAGATCGGCATCCTGCGGACCATGCCTGCCCCTGACGAGAGGTCGCTGCAGCACTTCAAGCGGCAGACGGCAGCGCTGGGCAAGCCGTGGGACGGCAAGGTCACCTACGGCGAGTATCTACGGACGCTGGACGCCTCCGATCCGAAGCAACTGGCCATTTTGCACTCGGCCGGAACATTGTTCCGTGGCGCTGGCTATACCCCTTTTGACGGCGAAGTGCCGGAAACCGTGACCCAGGCAGCCATCGGCGCCCCCTATGCCCACACCACAGCTCCGCTGCGGCGGCTCATTGACCGCTTTGTCCTGGTGATTTGCGAAGCGCTGTGCAACAACAAGGAGATCCCCCGTTGGGCACGCGAGGCCCTGCCCTCCCTGCCCGAGATCATGGGTTCCTCGGATCAGTTGGCCGGGCGATTGGAACGTGCGGCCTTGGACACGGTGGAGGCAGCGCTGGCAGCAGGCCATGTGGGCCAGGAGTTCGATGCCGTTGTCATCTCCGGTTCCAAGCCATCCAACGGAAACGGCAATAACGGCAACGGCAATGGCAACGGCGGCCCCTACGGCGTGGTCCAGATCGCCGAACCCGCGGTCACGGCACGGTGTGACGGCGAACTGGAGTCAGGTACCAAGGTCAGAGTACGCCTCGTAAAGGCGGAAATTGCCACCCGGGAGATCCGGTTCGAGCTTCTCGGCTGACGCGCTTCAGCCACCGATCCGGGCTTTATGGCTCCCAGAGGATAGACTGGGCCTGTAGTAATGGATGCCCGGTCGTTGATTCAGTTAATTTTTGAACTCAACAAGCCCGCCCCTACGCGATCTTGAGATGTACCAACTGGTCACCAGTGCCAGTACTTAGATAGCCCGCGATCGGCTTCCACTGGAATTGCTTGCGCGCCCGTTCTGCTCCGGTACGGCTATGCCATCCCGTTGAGCATGCAGCGCCAATGCCTAAATGAATAAGGAAACTCCCTGTGAGTGAATTGCACACCCATGAAGTCCTGACGGACTCCACCGGAACCGAGACCATCGAACCCGAGGAAACGATCACCTCGGACGAGACGCCCCACGAGATCGAAGAAAAGTCGTTCGCCGACTACAACGTCCGCGCGGACATCGTTGAGTCCCTGGCCGACGCCGGAATCACGCACCCCTTCCCGATCCAGGCCATGACTCTGCCCGTTGCCCTGAGCGGCCACGACATCATCGGCCAAGCCAAGACGGGCACCGGCAAGACGCTGGGCTTCGGCATTCCTGCCCTGCAGCGCGTTATCGGCAGGGAGGACGCCGGCTACGAGAAGCTGGCCGTCCCCGGGGCCCCGCAGGCCCTGGTGATCGTCCCCACCCGCGAACTTGCCGTGCAGGTTGCAAACGACCTCCAGGCTGCGTCCCGGAAGCGCAACGCCCGCATTGCCACCATCTACGGCGGCCGCGCCTACGAGCCCCAGATCGAAGCGCTGCAGAAGGGTGTTGAGATCGTGGTCGGCACCCCTGGCCGTTTGATCGACCTCTACAAGCAGAAGCACCTGAGCCTGAAGAACGTCAAGATGGTGGTCCTGGACGAAGCCGACGAGATGCTGGATCTCGGCTTCCTTCCCGACGTCGAAACCCTGATTGCCGGTACTCCCGCGGTACGCCAGACCCTCCTGTTCTCGGCCACCATGCCTGGACCGGTCATCGCCATGGCACGCCGCTACATGACGCAGCCTACCCACATCCGGGCCGCCGACCCGAACGATGAGGGCCTTACCAAGCGCGACATCCGCCAGCTCATCTACCGTGCGCACAGCATGGACAAGACTGAAGTTGTGGCCCGCATCCTCCAGGCAAAGGGCCGCGGACGCACTGTCATCTTCACCAAGACCAAGCGCACTGCAGCCAAGGTCGCCGAAGAATTGGTGGACCGTGGCTTCGCCGCCGCCGCCATCCACGGCGATCTGGGCCAGGGCGCCCGCGAGCAGGCCCTGCGGGCTTTCCGCAACAACAAGGTGGACGTTCTGGTGGCAACCGATGTCGCCGCCCGCGGTATCGACGTCGAGGACGTCACCCACGTCATCAACTACCAGTGTGTCGAGGACGAGAAGATCTACCTGCACCGTGTTGGCCGTACCGGTCGTGCAGGCAATAAGGGCACCGCCGTGACTTTCGTTGACTGGGACGATGTCCCTCGCTGGGCCCTGATCAACAAGGCTCTTGGCCTCAACGTTCCGGAACCTGTGGAGACCTACTCCTCCTCGCCGCACCTCTTCACCGACCTCGACATCCCCGAGGGCACCAAGGGCCGTCTGCCCCGCAATAAGCGCGTCCTCGCCGGCGTCGACGCCGAGGTGCTGGAGGACCTGGGCGAGACCGGGAAGAAGAACGCACGTTCGGGCGGTTCCGGCCGTGACGGCAAGCGCGACGGCGGCCGTGGCCGCAGGTCCGGCGACTCCAAGTCAGGCGACTCGCGCGAAAGCAAGGGCGACGGCGGCCGCAACCGCACCCGTCGTCGTCGTACGTCTGAGGGTGAAGCAGCTCCGGCTGCAGGTGCGTCCGAAGCCCGCACGGCAACCGCCGACAACGCTGAGAAGCCCGCACGGACGCGTCGCACCCGTACGCGTCGCCGCAATGGCGAAGTTGTTTCCGGTGAGTCGGCTGCTGCCCAGCCAGGCAACACCGAGGCCTAATACCTTCAATGGCTGAAACTGTTTGGGCGCCGGACGGCGGCAACATGGTGGTGCACGCGGATAACGCGGAATTCCTTCCAACGCTGCCGGACGGCGCCTTCACACTCATCTACGTGGACCCTCCCTTCAACACGGGCCGCGTGCAGCGGCGCCAAGAGACCCGCATGGTCCGCAACGCCGACGGCGACGGCGACCGCGTCGGCTTCAAAGGCCGCTCCTACGACACCATCAAGGGCGCCCTGCACAGTTACGACGACGCCTTCAGCGACTACTGGTCCTTCCTAGAGCCCAAGCTCGTGGAAGCCTGGCGGCTGTTGGCAGACGACGGCACACTTTACCTGCACCTGGACTACCGTGAGGTCCACTATGCCAAGGTGATGCTGGACGCGATCTTCGGCAGGGAGTGCTTCCTCAACGAGATCATCTGGGCCTATGACTACGGCGCCCGGGCCAAGAACCGGTGGCCGACCAAGCACGACAACATCCTTGTCTACGTCAAGAACCCGACCAAGTACCACTTCGACAACGAGGAAGTGGACCGGGAACCGTACATGGCCCCGGGCCTGGTGACACCGGCCAAACGCGAGCGCGGAAAGCTGCCGACGGACGTCTGGTGGCACACCATCGTCTCCCCCACTGGACGGGAAAAGACAGGCTACCCCACCCAAAAACCTGAAGGACTGGTGCGAAGGATCGTCTCCGCGTCAAGCCGCAAGGACGACTGGTGCCTGGACTTCTTCGCCGGCTCCGGGACCCTGGGCGCCGTGGCCGCGAAGCTGGGCCGCCGATTTGTGTGTGTCGACCAGAATGAGCAGGCCATCGAGGTCATGCGGAAACGCCTGGGCGCCAAGGCAGTGTTCCACGAGCTGCTGCCCGCCGGCCCGCAGGTCTGACACAGCAGCCCTGCGCCTGCTGTCTGCCGCTGTGCAGGCAACTGCCTGCCTAGGCAGCGCCCTTCACGAACGCCGTCACCGAGTCTGCAATCATCTGCACCGCAATGGCCGACAACAGCAACCCTGCGATCCTGGTGACCAGTTCCACGCCGTTCTCACCGAGGACGCGTTGGACCACGCCTGCGAAGCGCATCGCCAGGTAGAGCGAGGCAAGGACCACCGCGATGCCGGTCCCTACGGCGAGGTAGTCGGACAGTTCGGTGGACTGCTGCACGAACACCATCACCGCCACAATCGCACCGGGGCCCGCCATGAGCGGCGTCCCCAGGGGCACAAAGGCGACGTTCTTGTACTTGGCAGCGTTTTCTTCGCCGCTGGTGTTGCCTGTCAGCAACTGCAAGGCGATGAGTACCAGTAGCAACCCGCCCGCTCCTTGCAAGGCAGCCAACGAGATGTGCATGTAGTTCAGGATCGATTGGCCGAAGATGGCAAACAACACAATCACGCCGGTGGCAACCAGGAGCGCCTGGAAGGCTGAACGGTTCCTGTCCTTCGCCGACAACTGAGCCGTCAGGGACATGAAAATCGGCACCGTTCCCGGCGGATCCATGATGACGAACAGGGTAACGACCACCGATGCCAGCAGCTGCAGGTCCATCAGTGGGCCCCTTTCACCGGGCAGGCCCCTGTCATCGGACCACCGTGCTGCCCGTTGCCAACTCTTCGATCCGCGCCAAGACCTCCGGCGAAGTCAGGTTCTCACCCAACTGGTTCGGTTTGCCGGTCCCGTGGTAGTCGGAGGATCCTGTCGTCAACAGACCGTGTTCGGCGGCCAGCGCCCGCAGGAACCTCCGCCCCTCTTCAGGGTTGTCCCGGTGTTCGACCTCCACGCCCAACAGGCCGGCATCAATCATGTCCTGATAGGTGGCCTCCCCTACGGTGCGACCCCTGGACGACGCCACCGGATGGGCGAAGACAGGAACGCCTCCCGCCGCCCGGACCAGCTCGACGGCGAGGGCGGGGTCGGGTGCGTAGTGCTGCACGAAGTACCGCGAGTGCGAAGTCAGGATGGTGGTGAAAGCCTCCGTGCGGTCAGCCACGACACCCGCTGCCACCAAGGCATCCGCGATGTGGGGCCGTCCGACGGTGGCGCCTGGGGCTACGTGGTGGATGACGTCATCCCACGTCAGCGGATAATCCTCGGACAACAACGTCACCATGTGCTCCGCCCGTGTCAGGCGGGCATCCTTGGACTTCGTGATTTCTTCAAGCAGTCCCGCATGGCTGGGATCGTGGAGGTAGCTAAGGAGATGGACGCTGATCCCCTTGTCCGTCCGACAGGAGATCTCCATGCCGGGGACAAACGCAATGCCATGTTCCCTGGCCGCGGCGGCCGCCGGTTCCCAACCATCCGTTGAGTCGTGGTCGGTCAAGGCAACGGCGTCCAGCCCCGCGGCCACGGCGGAAACAATCACGCCGGCCGGTGTCTCAGTCCCGTCGGAAACATTCGAGTGCGCATGCAGGTCTATCCTCACTTTCCCAGCCTATGGGATGCATGCCCGCTTGGCCGGTTGCGCCGTTGGCCTCCTCAGGGAAGTGGTGGGACGATGTAACGGTGAACGATGCCGAAAACACCCAAAACCTGGACTCCTCCAATTCCCAGCCGCTGCAGGAGCGCGTCAACAACCGCTCACAGAGGCCCACGTCTGATGCCTTCAAGGCATTCATGGCCAGCAACTGGGCTCCCGCCCCGCAGGTGACCCCTGCCCGGGACGCCGTTGCAGACCACGCCGCACGCCGCCGTCGTACCATCTCCGAACTGTTCAAGGGCGAACGGCTTGTTATCCCGGCCGGGCCGCTGAAGGTCCGCTCGAACGACTGTGACTACCGTTTCCGCCCCCACTCCGGTTTCGCCCACCTGACCGGCCTGGGCGTGGACCACGAGCCCGACGCTGTCCTGATCCTTGAGCCGGTAGCTGAAGGAAAGGGCGACGACGGCGGCCACCACACTGCCACGCTCTACTTCCGTCCTCTGGCCGGCCGCGATACGGAACAGTTCTACGCCGATTCCCGGGCCGGCGAGTTCTGGATTGGCGCCCGTCCGACGCTGGCTGAATTCGAAGCCCGTTTGGGACTGCCCACCGCGCACATCGCCGAGCTGGAAATGGCCATCACCAAGAACGTTGGTGCCCCGGAAATCGGTGGTATCTCCATCCGCCTGGTCCGCAAGGTCGATGAAAACATCGACGCACTGGTCGATACTGCCCGCTACAACACGGCCAAGGATCCCGAAAACCTGGACCTCGGCGAACTCGATGCCTTGGACGAGAAGCTCAGCGAAGCCCTCTCCGAGCTGCGCCTGATCAAGGACGAATGGGAAATCGAGCAGATGAAGATCGCGGTGGCTGCCACCGTTGAAGGCTTCGCCGACGTTGTCCGCGCCCTTCCCCGCGCTCTGACGCACCCCCGCGGCGAGCGTGTTGTCGAAGGTGCCTTCTTCGCAAGGGCCCGTGAAGAAGGCAACGAGCTCGGCTACGACACCATCGCAGCCGCCGGCAACAACGCAACTGTCCTGCACTGGACCCGCAACTCTGGAACTGTCAACGCCGGGGAGCTTCTCCTCCTCGACGCCGGCGTGGAGGCCGACTCCCTTTACACTGCCGACGTCACCCGGACGCTGCCGGCAACAGGTGCCTTCACCGACGTCCAACGCAAGGTCTACGAGGCAGTACTCGACGCCGCCGACGCCGGTTTCGCCGCCGCCCAGCCCGGCGTTAAGTTCCGCGACATCCACACTGCGGCAACAACGGTCCTTGCCGAGCGCCTGGCCGAGTGGGGCCTGCTGCCCGTCTCCGTCGAGGAAGCCATCAGCCCCGAAGGCCAGCAGCACCGGCGCTGGATGCCGCACGGCACCAGCCACCACCTGGGCCTGGACGTCCACGACTGTGCCCAGGCCAAGCGTGAGCTCTACCTCGACGGAGTCCTCACCGAGGGCATGGTCTTCACTATCGAACCCGGCCTGTACTTCAAGGACGAGGACGTGGCGATCCCGGAGGAATACCGCGGCATCGGTGTCCGGATCGAGGACGACATCCTGATGACCGCCGACGGTCCCGTCAACCTCAGCGCCGCCCTGCCGCGAAAGGCGGACGACGTCGAGTCCTGGATGGCGGGGATCTACCAGGACGCCCAGGGCTAAGCTGCCCTCTCAGGCAGGGCCATCACGACAGCAAAAAGGGAAGGCCACCGGTGATCCGGTGGCCTTCCCTTTTTACGGCGCTACTGCTTGGGCGAGCCGTCAGAACCGGCTTGTTGGGTATCGTCCTGCGGAGCGTCGGCTTGTCCCTCCGTCACCCGCACACCGTACTGCGGACGGCCATCGGGCAGGTCCGGGTAACGGACGGCTGCCGGAGTCGGGTTCTGCACGGGGTGCTGGGCAGCGGGAGTGTCCTGGCTGTTGGCCGTGTCCTGGCCGGATTGGGGACCGCGTTGACCGTAGGGGTCATTCCACGTGGTGGGGCGCTCGGGGGCTTGGCCCGGTTGCTGGAAAGGCTGGTTCTGCGGGGCGTAGCTGCTCTGGTGTGCCTGCGACGGGTTCATCGGCAGCTGCTGGAGCAGCCGCCGTGCCTCATGCGACGCTTCCCGGGCCACAATGACGTCATAGTTCGTGGCCACCACCTGGCTGGTGGAGGTGAAGTCGCGCTTGCCGCGCTGGGTGGCGTAGGTAACGATGCCGAAGAGCATGAAGAATGCCGCACCCATCAGCACCGAGGTGATGATGGAGAACGGGCCGCCCGCAGGGGTGAAGAAGGAGAGCATGACGCCGACAAAGAGGCCGAACCACATGCCGCTCAGAGCTCCCGACAAGGCCACCCTCGGGTAGCTCAAGCGGCCTGTGACCCGCTCCACCATTTTGAGGTCGTTGCCAACGATGGACACCAGCTGAACCGGGAACTGCTGGTCAGCGAGATAGTCCACCGCCTTCTGGGCATCCAAATAAGAGGTGTATGAGCCCACGGTGTCGCCTTGGGGCACGCTGCGGGATTCCTCGATAGCTTTGGGACCACCAAAAATGTTAGACATAGCCCCATTGTGGCCCATGGACATGTGAAGCGGCTGGAATTCAGCTAAAAGAGAGCAGACTCGGTAGCCTGTAAACATGAGCACACATCCTTCTCGCGTCTTTGTGGCGCGCCTTCTGGGCTTGGACGTCTTCGACCCCTTGGGCGATCGTCTTGGCCGGTTGCGGGACGTCGTGGTGCTCTCCCGCGGGACCCGTGGCGCACCGCATGTCGTCGGCATCGTCGTCGAAGTCCCTGGCAAGAAACGCGTCTTCGTTCCCATGACCCGGATCACCTCCATCGACCAGACGCAGATCATCTGCACGGGCCTGGTCAACCTGCGCCGCTTCGAACAGCGCGGCGCGGAGACGTTGGTGGTGGCGGAGATGTTCGACCGTCGCGTCACGCTGGCCGATGGCAGTGGAGACGCCACCATTGAAGACATCGCGATGGACCAGCACCGCTCCAAGGACTGGTTCGTCAGCAAGCTGTTTGTGCGACGCGGACATTCCTTGTCCCCCTTGAGCAGGCTCCGGCGCAACGAGACCCTGATCATCGACTGGGCCGACGCCCAAACCGGAGGCCACAACGAGCCCCAGGCGGCCACCCAGTTCGTTGCCACCCACGAGGACCTCAAGCCTGCAGACTTCGCTGAAGCCCTGCAGGAAATGAGCGACAAGCGCCGCTTTGAGGTAGCCAGCGAGCTTCAGGACGAGCGGCTGGCCGACGTCCTCCAGGAGCTTCCGGAGGATGACCAGGTCACCATCCTTTCCGCACTGGATGTCGAACGCGCCGCCGACGTCCTTGAGGAGATGGACCCGGACGACGCCGCCGACCTCCTCGCTGAGCTCCCTTCCGCGCAGGCAGAGGAACTCCTGCAGTTGATGGAGCCCCAGGAAGCCGAAGACGTACGCCGCCTCCTCGAATATGACGAGGACACTGCCGGTGGTTTGATGACCCCGGTCCCGGTCATCCTGCCGCCCGAGGCCACGGTTGCCGAAGCGCTGGCCCACGTCCGCCGCGAGGAACTCTCGCCGGCCCTGGCGTCATCTATTTTCATTGCCCGCCCTCCCCTGGAAACGCCCACCGGGCGCTTCCTGGGCGTCGTGCACATACAACAGCTGCTTCGGTTCCCTCCACCGGAACCCTTGGGCAACCTCGTGGACAAAAACCTGGAACCTGTCTCGGATCAGGCCCACATCAGCGAGGTGGCCCGCACCCTGGCTACGTACAACCTGAACTCGCTTCCAGTCGTGGACGACGACGGCCGCCTCGTGGGGGCGGTGACTGTTGATGACGTGCTGGATCACCTGTTGCCGGATGACTGGCGCGCCCACGAGGACGACGCCCCAATAAGGAAGCTTGGAGGCCGCATTGGCTGAGAACAACGCCACCCGACCCACCAGGAACGCGTCACGCCAGGGCAGCAGTCTCGATACGCCACTGAGTGGGCGTCAACGGATCCTCCCCAAGTTCTCACCCAACCCGGACGCTTTCGGCAACGCAACCGAGGGTTTCGCCCGCTTCATGGGAACGCCGCAGTTCCTTGTCTACATGACCGTTTTCTGTGTGTTCTGGCTTGCATGGAATACGTTCGCGCCCACGGAGTGGCAGTTCGACCGCATGGAGCTGGGCTTCACGCTCTTGACGTTGATGCTGTCCCTGCAGGCTTCCTACGCGGCTCCCCTGCTGCTGCTCGCCCAGAACCGCCAGGACGACCGCGACCGCGTCTCGCTGCAGCAGGACCGCCAGCGTGCTGAACGGAACCTTTCCGACACCGAGTACCTGACCCGGGAACTGGCTTCGCTTCGCATTGCCCTCCGCGAAGTCGCCACCCGTGACTATGTCCGTGCTGAACTGCGCAGCCTGCTGGAAGACATCATCGATGCCCAGGAAGAACTCCGCGACACCGAAAGCTCCTCGGATGCAGCGGAATCGCCCGGCGAGAAGGTCAAAGAGAAACTGAAGGAGAAGCGGGACAAATCCCGGGGTCCGCGCACGCAGCAAATCCCCAAAGTGCGTCCGCCCCGTTCCTCAGGTCCGCAACACTCCACCGCCAAGCCTTCCCCTGACACCCCTGAAAGCCGGTCCTGAACCTTATGAGCACCGCTACTGTCGAGGCACTGCAAGCTGCCCTGGCAACGGTAATTGATCCCGAACTCCGCCGCCCCATCACGGAACTGGGCATGGTGGAATCGGTGTCCGTCGATGACAACGGCAAGGCCCATCTTGCCGTTCTGCTGACCATAGCGGGTTGTCCGCTGCGTGAGACCATCACCCAGGATGCCACGGAAGCCCTGATGAGGGTGAACGGCGTCACAAGCGTCGACGTCGAATTGAAGGTCATGACACCCGCCCAGCGGGAGGCCCTGAAGGAACAACTCAGGGGGCCGGGCGGACAAAGGGGCATTCCTTTCACCAAGCCCGGTTCACTGACCAAGGTCTACGCGGTCGCCAGTGGAAAGGGCGGTGTAGGCAAGTCCTCGGTTACAGTCAACCTCGCTACTGCCTTGGCTGCCCAAGGACTCAGGGTGGGCATCGTTGACGCCGATGTGCACGGTTTTTCCGTGCCGGCACTGATGGGCATCACCCAGAAGCCGACCCAGGTGGATGACATGATCCTGCCCCCTGTGGCCTACGGGGTGAAAGTCATCTCCATTGGCATGTTCGTTGCAGGAAACCAGCCGGTTGCCTGGCGTGGCCCCATGCTGCACCGCGCCTTGGAACAGTTCCTCACCGATGTCTACTTCGGCGATCTCGACGCCCTCTTCCTCGACCTGCCTCCAGGCACTGGCGACATCGCGATCTCCGTGGCCCAACTGCTGCCCAATGCCGAGATCCTGGTGGTCACTACGCCGCAGGCGGCAGCCGCCGATGTCGCCGAACGTGCGGGAACGATTGCCACGCAAACCGGCCAGAAGGTGGCTGGCGTGATAGAGAACATGTCGTTCCTGGAAATGCCCGACGGCGATCGCATGGAACTGTTTGGAAGCGGCGGCGGTGCCATCCTGGCTGAACGGTTGAGCGCCGCCGTTGGCAGCGACGTTCCGCTGCTGGGGCAGATCCCCCTGGACATCCGGCTGCGCGAGGGAGGCGATGCGGGAACGCCTGTGGTGCTGGCAGCTCCCGACTCCGCTGGGGCCAAGGCCATGGCAGGGATAGCGGCAACCTTGGCCTCACGGCCGCGGGGACTATCGGGGTTGTCGCTGGGCATCGAGCCCCGCTAAGGCTTGCTGACACCCTTCAGCAGAGAGCCGGGCCGGGCAGCGGCTTAGGTAGCTTCGGTGTCGAAGGGAGCGGCTTCGCCCTCGGCAAGCCGTTCAATGACCCGCGCAGGCGGCTTCGGCTTGGCTTCGGCAGCTGCAACCGCGGCGGTGGCCGCCACGGCCGGAGCCCCTGCGCTGACTGGCTTGGTGTCATCATCCAGGAGGGCGTCCTTGATGATGCGCCGGGGATCGTACTGCCGGGGGTCGTATTTCTTCCAGTCGACTTCATCGATGTCGATGCCGACTTCTTCTTTGATCTGTTCGCGGGCGCCGGAAGCCATACGGCGCACTTCCTTGACCAAATTGGCGAGCTTTTGAGTGTATTCGGGCAAACGGCTGGGACCGATGACGAGTACGCCGATAATCAGAAGGAGTATGAACTCCGGGCCGTTGATTCCAAGCACGCTACGAAGATTACCTTGTCTGTGGTGCCGCTCATAAACCAGCGGGGCGAAGAAGGGTCTGAAGGCCGCGGAGCAGCCTGAGGTACCAGGCATCGGATCCCGGGGCGCCTGCATAGCCCGCCAAGGACTCGCCCGCCCGGACTATTTCCGGAACGGCGTCATCTGCAGTCTCAGCGGGGAGATCGGACGCGTACGTGATCACGGCCGCTGGCGTCGAGTAGACAGCCTTCCATGGGCTTCCCTGGGTTACGGAGAGCCGTGCCGGAGTCGACGCCCCAGAAGAGTTCTCCCCGCCAGTACGGTGTTCCTCCACGATGGTGGCGAAGTGGCCGTTCCTTTCCAGTTGAAGCTCTACAGCCGGATGGTCATCAACCATCCTGGCGTGGGCGGAAACAACCTTGAAACCCGCTCCGGCCAGCTCGGGACAGGCCCACCCTTCTACCCTGAGTGCGTCCAGCTGGGCGGCACTCAAGTTAATGGTGCTGCCGGTCTGGAAAGCAGGTGCAACCGCGGACTCCGATGGCCCGCCCGTCCAGGCACCGGCGAGGAGTCCGGCGTCGTTGGTCTGCACGAAAGCCTGTGGCTCGTCCTCCCCTGCCACGATGTAAGCCGAACCGGCAAGGGCGCCGGCCGACACCACCAAGGTGCTTGCGGCGACGGCAGTGATCCGCAGCCCGCGCCGGATTCCGTTCCGGGACGGCGGGGCTTCCCATGGCTGGGGGGAATGGTTGGCAAGGCGTTCGGTGTGCTGAAGCAACCTTGCGGTGAGGTCCTCGCTGGCTTCAGGCACGGCTGCGCCGCGCAGGCGTTCAATGTACTGCCGCTCCTGGCGCAGCAAAGTACGGCACTTATCGCACACCTGCACATGCTCCGGGTTCCGGGAATGGCGCAGCGAAGCCAACTTACGCCGGGACAAAGATTCCGGGCGATCAGGACGTCGGGGCATTGACGACCTAAAGGATACTGGCGATGCGGGGCATCTTCAGGCGCGGTTTGCGGGCCTCCACCGGACGCGGGTCGCGGTGGGCCAGTTTCTCGCGCAGCATGGTGCGACCACGGTGGATACGGGACCTGACGGTCCCGAGCTTTACGCCCAGTGCCTCCGCGACTTCGTCATAGGACAGTCCCTCGAGATCGCACAGCACGACGGCGGCGCGGAAGTCGGGCGGGAGCTCCTCCAGGGCGCGCTGGACGTCGAGGTCGAGGTTGTTGTGCTCAAAGCTCTGCTCAGGACCGGGCTCACGGCCGGGCAGGCGGGACTCTGCATCCTCGGCCAGCGCGTCAAAGCGAATGCGGCTCTTTCGGCGGGCCTGGTCCAGGAACAAGTTGGTAGTGATGCGGTGCAACCAGCCGTCCAGTGTTCCCGGCTTGAAGTTCTCCAGGGAGCGGAAGACCCGGACGAAGACCTCCTGGGTGAGGTCCTCGGCGTCGAACTTGTTGCCGGTCAGGCGGTAGGCGAGGCGGTATACCTTGGCGGAGTGGTTGGACACCACTTCCTCCCAGCTGGGCATGACCCAGTCGGTGGCGGCCTCAGGGCCTTCTGATGCAAGGACTGGCGCAGCATGGGATGCCGGCATCGTCCACTCCCCTCAAACTGTGGTTCACCGTTAATTCGGTGCCGCCCACCTCGTGGATGACCGGAGCAATATCATCCCAAGTTTGTCTGGGAATTACCTGACTGGACATCGTTTTTCGTGCACGGCTGAAAAGCGGCTCTGACACAGAACGGGAGCCACTCCCCAACAGCCGGTTTACCGGGGCGGACACAGTAGTCTGGTACAAACACCCCTACCCGCGGAAAGCGAATCCCTTCATGAGTGCCGACAAGTCAAGCAGCTGGTCCTACGCAGAAGATCTGCCGGCTGAGGATGACGTGATGTTGCGCGCCCGCGAGCGTTCGTTCGAGCTGGGCGTGACACCCATCAGCCCCGGTGTTGGCGCGGTCTTGACGGTGCTCGCAGCGGCGTCCAAGGCACAGACTGTGGTGGAGGTTGGTTCCGGAGCCGGAGTTTCGGGTGTCTGCCTGCTGCGCGGACTCGGGCCCCAGGCTGTCCTGACGACCATCGATGTTGACGTCGAGCACCTCAAGGCGGCCCGGGAGGCCTTCCTCGAATCGGGCAGCCCAGCCAACCGCACCCGCACCATCTCAGGTCGCGCGGCAGATGTCCTCCCGAGGCTGACCGACGCGGCGTATGACCTCGTCTTCATCGATGCCGACAAGCCGAACTTTCCCAAATACGTGGAGCAGGCCATCCGCCTGCTGAAGTCCGGGGGCACGCTGGTCATCAACGATGCATTGGACAAGGATCGGGTTTCCAACCCGGCAGCGCGCGACTCCACCACCGTGGTGCTGCGCCAGATCGGCAAGGCCATCCGCGACGACGAACGGCTCGCCTCGGCCATGTTGCCCACCGGGGACGGCCTTTTGGTGGCCGTCAAGAAATAGGCGCCCGCCGCCGTCGTGAGTTAAACAAAGAAGCAGGGCGCCGGCTGATGCCGGGCCCTGCTTTGTAACTCTATTCCGTCACACCTACGAGGCATTCCTTGAGGTTTTCCGCTTCGGCGGCATTGAGCTCGACCACAAGCCGGCCTCCACCTTCGAGCGGCACACGCATAATGAGGCTGCGTCCCTCTTTGGTAACTTCCATAGGGCCGTCGCCAGTACGTGGTTTCATAGCCGCCATTAGGAAAATCCCCTCCATTTGTCCCAAGTCACGCCAACCCGGCCGGGCTGGTTCCGCGTCGCAATTGCAGCCGGCGGCACTGCTTGGAGGCCGCCATGGCCGGGCACTGTTAGGTGCTTTGTCCCTGCTCTTGGGTCCATTATCCCGTACTTACCCGCCCGTAGCGAAATCAGCGGCCCGTTTGTGCGGGCTTTGTACAAATTGGCGGCGACGGACAAAGGTGCACGTCAGGGCGGATAGTCGCCGCCTCCTGGCAACTGGGCCCACGCCCACAGCCACACAACCCAGACAATCTGGAGGAGGACAAACATCACTACGACGGTCCCCCGGTACGCCTTGGACTTTGACAAGGCCGCAGCACCGAGCGCCAAGGGGAACAGCGGCAGGAGCATCCGGAAGGTACTGGTCTGCGGGTGCAGGAACACCAGGAGGTAGCCCATGTAGCAGGCGCACCAGAGCCTCAGTTCCGGCCCGAGCCTCTTTACCGGAGCGGACACCATCACCAGCACGAAAAGTGCGGTGAAGACAAACGGAGCCAGGACACCGAGCACCGGGCCGAACAACATCCGGCCGGTATCGAACCACGGCTTGAAAGGCACCAGGTCATGTCCACGCCAAGCGGTCTCGGTCCGCGTATAGGCGGTCGGATCGCCCGTCACTGCCCAAGCGATGGCGGGCCAGGCGAGGGCTCCGATTCCGGTTGCCACCACCAACGCCCCAAGGGATACCAGGCTCCGGGTGGACATGGTTTCAGTTGTTGATGGGCGCCTGAACCTTTCCCAGAGGCGCCAGAGCAGCAGCAAACCGACCATGGCCGCGAAAGGTACCCCGGTGGGCCTGGACAGGCACATCACCAGGACTACGGGAATAGCTGTCAGGTACCGTCGCCTGACCACCAAGAGGAGTGATGCGGCCAGCAGCAGCAAGTTCAGGGACTCGGCGTAGGGGACCTGGAGGATCGGCGACACCGGGAACGTGGAAACGAAAACGACGCCCCAGATGGCTGTGCGCTTGCCTGCGAATTCGCGGAAGAGTTTGTAGATCACCAAGGCCGCGCCCAAGCCTGCCACCATTGCGATGACAGTAAGGGCTTGCAAGGTGCCCAGGCCCGTCATGGCAGCGACACCCCGCCCCAGCAGCGGGAACAGGGCGTAGAAGGCCCAGGCGTTCTCCTTGACCACGCCGTTTGCGTCCACCGGCAGGACTGATGGGTAACCGCTATCGGCAGCTTGCTGGTACCAGCGGCCATCCCAGATGGTGATGAAGTTCCAGTAATCGGGAGCCGGCGGGAACCATGGGTTGGTGCCCTGTTGGAGCGCCGCTGCCATGAAGATGCAAGCACTGACCAGGCGGGCGGCGACAAAGATCAGTGATACTTGCAGCCACCAAGGCCATATGGCCATTCGTGATCCGGCAGCCGCCACGGCCCGGGAAAGCCGGGCCGCAGCTCCTTCGCCGTGTCTGACCGGAGCCTGGACGGTCACTGTGGGGTCCGGCCGGTTTCGTCGCCCCCGGACTTTTGCTCCGCCAACGCCCCCAGCCTCGCGATTTCAAGGTCCTTGGCCCGCAGCTGGTCCCGGAGCTCATCGAGCACTTGGTCCACCTGATCCATCCGGTAGCCGCGGAGCCCCAGCGCAAAACGCACGGAGTCGACGTCGGACGGCCGCGCCTCGGCCGGCAGCAGCACCGGGGGCAGGTTGGGAAGGGGGTCGTCAAGACCCGCTCCCAACGTGCGCCCCCGGACTACACCGGCGCCGAAAAACAGCACCGCGCCAACCAGGACAATTGCGAGAAATACCAGAAAGAAGCTCACAGTGTCCATGGTGCCAGAAACACGCCTGCTACTCCGGGCGTTGCTCACCTGTCGGTGTCGGAAGCGGAGCCCCGTGCAGCACCCGGTGGACGGCGTCTGCCGGGTCATCCACCAGCTGGATCAGATCGAGGTCCTTTTCGGAGACCATGCCCTCCGCCACCAGAGTTTCCCGGATCCACTCGATCATTGGGCCCCAGAAACGGACGCCCAGGAGAACGATGGGGAACGAGGTCACCTTTCGGGTCTGGACCAGGACCATGGCTTCGAAGAGCTCGTCAAGGGTTCCAAGTCCGCCCGGCAGCACCACAAATCCTTGCGCGTACTTGACGAACATGGTTTTGCGGGCGAAGAAGTACCTGAAGTTGATGCCAAGGTCCACCCATTGGTTGAGCCCCTGTTCGAACGGCAGCTCGATTCCCAGCCCCACGGAAACCCCATTGCCTTCGACGGCGCCTTTGTTCGCTGCTTCCATGGAGCCCGGTCCGCCGCCGGTAATGACCGCAACACCGGACTCTGCCAGTTTGCGGCCTACCTCTACGGCCATCTCGTAGTATTCGGTCCCCGGCTTGGTGCGGGCGGAACCGAAGACGCTGACGGCGGGGCCGAGGTCGGCCAGCGCCCCGAACCCTTCCACGAACTCGCTTTGGATCCGGAGGACTCGCCAGGGATCCGTGTGGATGAACTGCCCGGCACCGCTGGTATCCAGCAAATGCTGGTCCGACATTCCCGTATCTGCCTGTTTGCGTCGAAGCTCCAAGGAGCCCTTGTGCTTGGCGGGCGCGATCTCCGAAGGCAGGGGTACGTGGGTGGTCCTGCCGTTGCCGTTGGCATCCGGGTTGGGAATTGAGTGCTGGCTGATGCTCATTGCCCAAGGCTAGCGCCTCCTGGCGCCGGCTCCATCGCAGCGACCCGCTTCTTGCATTGCAGTCTGGTATATGCCTGGGGAGCAGGTTTCTGTTCAGTCACGATCTTCACGAAGTTGCCGTGACCGTGGTCATATTTGCTTCGTTGTTCGCTAGATTCTTCGTATGACTACTCAAGCGTCCGGCGATGCCCTCGTCTCCCTGAATGGCGTCAACAAGCACTACGGTCAACTGCACGTCCTCAAGGACATCAACCTCCAGGTTCGGAAGGGTGAAGTCGTGGTAGTTATCGGACCTTCCGGTTCCGGTAAGTCCACCCTGTGCCGTGCGATCAACCGTTTGGAAACGATCGACGACGGCGACATCGCCATCGACGGGAAGAAGCTTCCCGAAGAAGGCAAGGATCTTGCCCACCTGCGGGCCGACGTCGGAATGGTCTTCCAGTCCTTCAACCTGTTTGCCCACAAGACGATTCTTGAGAACGTCACCCTCGGGCCCATCAAGGTCAAGAAGGTAGCCAAGGGAACCGCGGACAAGGAAGCCATGGCGCTCCTTGAGCGTGTCGGCGTCGGACATCAGGCTCCGAAGCTTCCCGCACAGCTCTCCGGCGGACAGCAGCAGCGCGTGGCGATTGCCCGCGCCCTTGCCATGAAGCCCAAGGTGATGCTGTTCGACGAGCCCACGTCCGCGTTGGACCCGGAAATGATCAACGAAGTCCTGGACGTCATGATCCAGCTGGCCAAAGAAGGCATGACCATGATCGTGGTAACCCACGAGATGGGCTTTGCCCGCAAGGCTGCTGACCGTGTGGTGTTCATGGCCGACGGACAGATCGTGGAGGACGCGAGCCCGGAGGAGTTCTTCACCAACCCGAAGAGCGACCGTGCCAAGGACTTCTTGTCCAAGCTTTTGACCCACTAGCTCCTTACCGCCCGCATCCCGGCCGTAAGGCGGCCATCCAATGAAAGGAACATCATGAAGTCTCTTATTACCCGGAGGAAGTCACTCCTGGTGGCCGCTTCTGCTGCTCTTGCCCTGTCGCTGAGCGCATGTGGTGGCGGCGGAAGCTCCACCACTCCCCCCGTTGCTTCCGCGAGCTTCGAAGCCGGCACCACCATGGCGAAGCTGAGCGAGGCCAAGACGATCAAGATTGGTACCAAGTTCGACCAGCCGCTCTTTGGACAGAAGGGCCTGGACGGCAAGCCGGTCGGTTTCGACGTTGAAATCGGCAAGGCCATCGCCGCCAAGCTGGGCATCGCTGCCGACAAGATTGAATGGGTGGAGACCGTCTCCCAGAACCGCGAGTCCTTCATCGAGCAGGGCCGTGTAGACCTGGTCATCGCCACCTACACCATCAACGACGCCCGCAAGGAAAAGGTCTCCTTCGCAGGCCCGTACTACGAAGCAGGCCAGGCATTGCTGGTGAACAAGGACGATAACTCCATCACCAAGCCCGAAGACGTCAAGGGCAAGAAGGTGTGCTCCGTGACCGGCTCTACCCCGGCCAAGACCATTGCCGAGAAGTACGGCGCCGAGGTCGTTCCGGCCGCCACGTACACCGCCTGCCTGGAGCCGCTGCGCAACAAGCAGGTTGTCGCCGTGACCACCGACAACGTCATCCTCGCCGGCTACGTCGACAAGGAACCGGACGCCTTCAAGCTCGCCTCGGACCAGACATTCACCAAGGAGCCCTACGGCATCGGCCTGAAGAAGGACGACACCGTCTTCCGCAACTGGATCAACGACCAGCTTGAGGGATTCGCCAAGGACGGCACGTACAAGAAGGCATGGGAAGCCACCGCAGGCAAGGTCATCAAGACCGCTCCTGAACTTCCTGCGATCAACCGCTACTAGTCGGGACCCATCAACTGCCGCCGCCCACCCGGACGGCGGCAGTTGATGAATCCAGGACCCTGTTCCCTGATTAGCTGCAGCCAAAGGAAGCCATGGACGCCGTCATAGCAAGCCTCCCCGAATACTGGGACGGATTTCTCCGAACCCTTTATCTCTCCGTAATTTCAGGAATCATTGCCCTCGTTGTCGGCACACTCCTGGCGGCCATGAGGGTCTCCCCCGTGGCAGCACTCCGCGGCTTCAGCATGTTCTATGTTGAAGTAGCCCGTAACACCCCCCTGACTATCATTTTCTTCTTCGCAGCCATCGTTCTCCCCCGGCTGGGCGTCAAATTCGAACAGTTCGAAGTGGCCGCCATCATCGCCCTGAGCAGCTACACCGCCGCCTTCATCGCTGAAGCAGTCCGTTCCGGCGTCAACAGCGTCCCCGTTGGCCAGGCCGAAGCTGCCCGCAGCGTCGGGATGACCTTCACCCAGGTCCTGGGCTTCATCGTCCTGCCCCAGGCCGTCCGGACGGTGGTCCCGCCGTTGATCAACATCCTGATCGCTTTGGTCAAGAACTCCTCGGTAGCCGGCGCGTTCTTCGTCCTGGAGCTCTTCGGCTACGGTCGCCAGCTCTCGAATGACTACGGCAACCAGGTCCTCTGGATCCTTCTTGGGGTGGCATTCTTCTACCTCCTCATCACGGTTCCCCTTGGCCTCCTGGCGCACTTTGTCGAACGAAAGGTGGCGATTGCCCGATGACCTCGGTCCTGTACGACGTCCCCGGGCCCAAGGCCCGCCTTTACTCGCTCATTGGTTCCGCTGCCGGAATCCTGATCATCCTCGGCGTCCTGGCCATTGCCGTGATGACCCTGGCCCAGCAAGGCATCTTCGACGCCGACCGCTGGGAAATCTTCTACGGCCCCATGGCTCCGGATGTCTGGAACCTGATTGGCCAAGGAATCCTCTCCACCCTTGCTGCTGCTGCTGTGGCGGCGATCATCGCCTTCCCGCTGGGAATCGGCCTTTGCCTGCTGCGCATCTCGCTGATTCCGTGGGTCCGCATTCCTACCCAGGTGGTGCTTGAGTTCCTCCGCGGCATGCCCGTGGTCCTCATGATGTTGTTCGTCCTGTTGGTTTTCGCCACGGGGCAGTTCCAGGCAGTCGTGGTTGGCCTGGTGCTCTACAACGCCGCCATCTTCGCGGAGATCCTCCGCGCCGGTATCCAGTCGCTGCCCAAGGGACAGCGCGAAGCCGGGCTGGCCATCGGTCTGCGCAGCTTCCAGTCCCGGATGTCCATCGAATTCCCGCAGGCAGTCCGGCGCATGCTTCCCTCGCTGGTGGCCCAGCTGGTTGTACTCCTGAAGGACACCTCGCTCGGCTACATCGTGGGCTACGAGGAACTGCTGAGGAAGATCCAGATCATGGCCGACTTCCTCGGGCCGAACTTCCTGTTCCCGGCGTTCTTCGTCGGTGCTGCGATCTACATCCTGATCAACCTGACGGTTTCCCGCATCGCGATCCTGATCGAACGCCGCGGCTCCAAGAAGGCTGCCGGAGGCGTGGCATCGGCCACTATCCGCACAGGCCTTGAGGGCACCGGCAATGATCCAGTTGCCCAAAATGTGGTTCTGGGTCCGGACCACCGGGACGCTTCCGGCACCGACAAGAAGTAAGTCGACCCATAGAGAAGGGCCCCCCCCCACAAATTCTGGGGGGCG
>NZ_JBHVQI010000021.1:0-76955 GCF_042886835.1 Paenarthrobacter sp. NPDC057981 | reverse complement strand
TTTGTAATAGAGACAGATTATGGCACTTCCTCAGGGGATTTATGGGCCATAAGTGACCCCGCGTTGCTTTCGCGGAGGCTGGCTAGAACATCCAGGGGATCTCGGCGTGCCCGAAGTCGCTGAATGAACCGAAGCGGCCGGCCTTGAACGCGAGCACCTCGCCGTCCCGGTCCCGGCACGTGGTGACCTGTCCGAAGAAGACCTGGTGATCGCCGACGTCGTACGTTTGCACCACGGTGCAGTCCGCCTGGGCGAGGGCGCCCTTGATCACGGGCAAGCCGCTTTCGGTGACGTCGAAGTCTCCCTCGTCGAAGCGGTTCCCACCGCGCACGGCGAAACGGCGCGCGATCGACTCCTGCTTCGAGCCGAGGATGGAGACGGCGAACTTGCCGCTTTCCAGCAAGGCGTCACCGGTGCGGGTGCCGAAGTTCAGCGAAATCATCAGGATGGGCGGCTCCAGGCTGATGGAGGTGAGCGAGCTGATGGTCATGCCGTAGAGCTCGTCCTCGTGTTTGGTGGTCACGACGGCGACGCCGGTGAGGAAGCGGCCCATCGCGCGTCGCATTCCCATGGCATCGGGAACAGTGAAAAGCGGTGCGAGGCTCATGTCAGTTGCTCCGGTCTGCCGGTGAATCCGTGTAATAGCGGACCTCAAACATCTTGGCGCCGTTTTCCGAAACCCACGGGCCGTGCTCCATACCCGGCGGGCGGGTGGCCCAGTCGCCGGCCTTGAAGGTCCTGCCCAGGCGCTGGTCCACGAAGGAACCTTCGAAAATGAACACTTCTTCCCAGAAATCGTGCGTCAGGACTCCGTTGGGTGAGGTGTCCGTGCCTGGCTCGAACTTCAGGATCCGGGTGACGGAGTCGTTGTCGGAGTCCCGGGCGAGGATCGCCTCGGACAAGCCCTCGATGTGCGGGTTGCAGGGCGCGAACTCCACCGAGGAAACGGGGGTGAACTCGAATTCGGGCTTTGCCATGGCTTAGATTCCTTCCGATTCTGAGTTGATGCTGTACGAACCCAGGAACTTGTCCAGTTCGGCCACCAGTG
The DNA here is from genome assembly GCF_042886835.1 of Paenarthrobacter sp. NPDC057981. Lineage (NCBI taxonomy): Bacteria > Bacillati > Actinomycetota > Actinomycetes > Micrococcales > Micrococcaceae > Paenarthrobacter > Paenarthrobacter sp. NPDC057981. Next base: position 75,907 of record NZ_JBHVQI010000021.1, on the reverse strand, counting down.
CGTCATAGCCGTAGTTGCGGTAGGTGTAGGCGCCACGGACCACGAACGGCGCTCCGGCGTAGAACATCTCGTACTGCTGGTGCCGGCCGGCGAATTCGGAGCCGATGATGTCCCAAGCGAGCTTGAACAGCTTGACCCGCTCTTCACTGGCAACACCGGGGGACTGGACGTAGCGTTCCATGTCCGGGCGGGTCACGCTGCTGGTCATGTCCGCGATGCTTGAGGGCAGCTGCAGCACGCCGCCGCCCACCAGGTCGCGGAGGATCGAGATCACGCGGGGGTACGTCTCCGACTGCAGACCCATGGCTCCGTAAAGTGCAGCTTTCCCCGGAACCCGCATGCCGGCGTCGTCCGTCGTTGCGGTGTATTCGGCGGCCAGGACCGCGGACTCAACCGACTGCACAATCGCGGCCAGCTCTCCGAGCTTCTCCTGGACGCCCGGAATCTTGTCCGTCCCGTTCACCTGCGTGACCTTGCGGGCCACCGAGGCGATGAACTTCAGCTTGGTGGAGAATCTGATCTGGGCCTGCCAGTTGCCCAGCGCGTGGGCGCCGGTGTCGAAGAATTGCCGGCGAAGGGTGTCGATGTTCCGGTTGATGAACACCCGGTCCCACGGGATGAGGACGTCGTCGAAGACCACCAGGGCGTCGGGCTCGTCGTAGTGGCTGGTGAGCGGGTAGTCGAAGTCGCTGGTGGCCGCCGGTGCGAACGGACGGCGGCAGTACAGCTTCAGCCCGTCCGTGGCCACCGGAATGGCGAAGCTGACGGCGAAGTCCACATCGTCCGGTCCCAGCGGTTTGATGCAGGTGACAAACACTTCGTCGGCGATCGCGGCGCCGGTGGCCAGCATCTGCGAACCGCGGACAACAATGCCCTCCTCGGTTTCACGCACGACGCCGACCTGCAGGTATTCGCCTTCCCAGCCTGACGCTGTGGTTGCGCGGGAGACCTGCGGCGGAATGATCGCGTAAGAGAGGTATAGGTTCTCGGCCAGGATCTTCTTGTAGTACCGCTCCACGTTGCCTGCGAAGTCGCGGGTCTCGTCCGCGAAGACGCCCGGGTGGGAGCCGAAAGCCGCGAAGAACGTGCCGACGTGGTCAGGGCTGCGGCCAACCCAGCCGTGCGTGTGCTTGGCCCACTTTTCGATGGCCTGGCGCCGCAGGACCAGTTCCTCCTGCGTGCGGGGAGCGGCGAACGTGCGGTTGGCCGGTCCGTTGATCTCCTCGGAGTGGAACTGCATGCCGTTGACGGGGTCCGCTGCGATGTCGAACAGTTCGGACATGGTGTGGGCAACCTTGGCGAACGCCGGGTGCTCCAGGACGTTCGGGACAACCTCGCCATCGAGGATCACCGTCCGTCCGTCATTCAGGGACTTCAGGTACTCTTTTCCGGTCCTCATTAGAGTGAGCCTTTCTTGATTTTGTAGTTATGTTCAATGGTGGTCCCATTCGGGAAGGAGAGCTCCAGCTTCCAGGAAGTTCCGTCAATGAACTTCCCGTTGAGGAGCGGCAAGGTGCCGCCGAGGCACATGAAATCACCTTCGCCAATGTCGGTTCGCGCCAGGAGGCGTTCGACGACGTCGGCCGGCTTGCGCAGGCCCGCCAGCGAACCTTCCTGGTACAGCTCGCCGTCCACCCACGAGCGCGCGGTGCACTGGTCCAGGTCCAGCTCTTCGAGATTTTCGACGGCGATCACCTCACCGGCCACCGGCTTGGGGCAGGCCCGCTTGGAATCGCCGATGTCAGTGGCCTCGATGTCACGGTCCGTGTGGTCCGAACCGATGCCCAGGTAGAACTTTCCATCGTGGCGGATGTACAGGGGTTCGATCTCGCCGGAGGTCAGGTTGGTGCTGGTGTCGTGCTCGCCTGTGGTCTCGAAGAGGTCGGAGTCCATGCGGTAGAACATGGGCACTTCCGGAGGTGGTGCAACGCCGATCGCCGCGAGTTCGTCGATGTGGTGCTGCACGGCCTTGGGATCGCGGCCCGTGTAGCCTGCCACCACTGCGTGGAAGTCCGTGAGCGTGATTGTTGTGTCCGTGTCCACCACCCTGAAAGTCAGTGGGACTTGCCGTGTTGTTTCCATGGTTCTCCTAAACGGTCAAAGATTGGTAGCTGGCGAGGCGATCGTTGATCACAGGGAATTCCTTGCGGACAGTGCTGACCTGGGCGGGGTCGATATCCACCAGGAGCACGGACTCGCCTGCGTCAGCCTCCGCGAGCACGTTCCCGGCCGGGTCGACGACGCGGCTGTGTCCTCCCAGCTCCACGCCTTCCTGGGTGCCTGCCGCATTGCAGGCCACCACGAAGATCTGGTGTTCCAAGGCCCTCGCTGTGGTCAGCAGCCGCCAGTGTTCGCGCCGGGCCGCAGGCCAGGCTGCCGGGACAATGACGATTTCCGCGCCGCGACTGCTGAGCTCCATCCAGAGTCCCGGGAAGCGGAGGTCATAACAGGTAATTCCGGCGGTCGCTCCGAAGGGGAGTTCCACTACCGGCAGTGAAGTTCCTGCGGTGAGCAGCTCGGCTTCCTTGGACTTGTAACCAAAGACGTGGATCTTGCGGTAGGTGTGGACCACGCTGCCATCGGGTCCCAGCAGGATGGAGGTGTTGCTGAGCTGCCCGTTTTCTCCGGCCTCGATGATGCTGCCCACATGAAGGTGCACACCCAGGTCCTTGGCCACCCGTGAGCACATTGAAACGGTAGGGCCGGAAAGAGTTTCTGCCAGGTCCGCGTATTCGTCGAAGTGGAAGTAGCCTGCACTCCACAATTCGGGGAGCACGATCAACTCAGCGCCAGTGGTGTTCCGGAGAAGGGCTTCGACCCTGCCAATCCGGTCCTCACGGCTTTCTGTGTCCGGGCTTGCCACCTGGACGAGTGCGATTTTCATGCGTGTTCCTTACTTGCTGTTGAGGGGCTGTCCGCTGACGGGCTGTTCGTCCAGGTCACTCAGCCTGAGGCCCTTGGTTTCCTTCGCGAACATCACCGAGACCATGGAGATCAGGCCCATCGCTGCAAGGTAGATACCAATGGCGTAGCCGGTGCCGAAGGCGCTGTAGAGGGCCAATGCGATGATGGGGGACAGCGAGCCCGCGATCAGCGACGCCAGGTTGTAGGCCACAGAGGTGCCGCTGTACCGGACGTCGGTGGGGAACAGTTCGGAGAAGAAGGCGCCGATCACTGAGCTGTAGGCGGCGAAGATCAGCAAGCCACCGACTGCTGCGGCGATGATGCCCCACGCCTGGCCGGTGTTGAGCAACGCAAAGAACGCGAAGGCCCACACCACTGTGGCGATCGAGGCACCGATCATGATCGGCTTCCGGCCGACCTTGTCGGCGTAGAGGGCCAGGATGGGAATGGCGACGACGGCGACGGCCTGGCCGATCATGACGGCGGTCAAACCCGTTTGCCTCGGCTGGCCCATGATCTGGGTGACGTAGGTGATGATGAACAGCGAGTAGATGTAGAAGCCGGCGTTCTCGCCCATGCGGCTGCCGGTAGCGATGAGGATCTCGCGCCAGTTGCGGCGGAACAGGATGGCCAGGGGCATCTTGCGTTCCGTTACTGCGTCGGCTTCGCGCTTGCGCTGTGCTTCCTTGAACAGCGGGGTCTCCTGGACATAAAGACGAAGTACCAAGCCAATGACCACCAGGAGCGCGGAAAGTCCAAAGGCTATGCGCCAGCCCCAGGCCAGGAATTCGCTTTCAGGCATGGTGGCGGCCAGGACGGCGAGCACACCGGCGGCCATGAGGTTGCCAAGGGGCGGCCCCATGTTGGGCCATGAGGACCAGAATGCCCGGCGTGAGCTGTCGTTGCTGTGCTCGGAGACAAGGAGCACCGCGCCGCCCCATTCACCGCCGAGTGCGAAACCCTGGACCAGGCGAAGCAGCAGGAGCAGCAATGGCGCTGCCAGGCCGATCGCCGCGTAGGCCGGGATAAAGGCGATGAGGGCAGTGGCGATGCCCATGAGCATGAGGCTTGCCACGAGCGTTGCGCGGCGACCGTGCTTGTCACCCAAGTGGCCCAACACGATTGCACCGAGCGGGCGGGCCAGGAAGCCCGCGGCGAATGTGCCCAAGGCGAGCATCGTGCCTACCAGGGGATCGTCCGTGGGGAAGTAAAGCTTGTTGAAAACCAACGCTGCGGCAGTGCCATAGAGAAAGAAGTCGTACCATTCGACGGCCGTCCCGGCGAGGCTTGAAGCAGCCACTACCGGCAGGCTTGAGTGTTTCTGCTGCCTCAGTTCTGCCTTCTTCAAATCGGTCATGTGGGGATCCTTTTGCGGGTGGGGACCTGGCGCTGGGGGAATGGCTCGGCCGGTCTCCCACGGAGATGAGGGGTTCCAAATCAGTGAGGGGGATCACTGAAATATGACTGTAGACTAGTTGTATACAACCTGTCTATACCCAATGTGCGTGAATGCGACTCGTATACTGGGCATCGCGAGAAAGGCTCTCCATGATCCAGACGACTCCCACTGCACAGTCGCAGCCCGAGGTGGCCTACCAGTGGATGAAAAGCTATATCTCCGCGATCCCGCGGGATGAGGAGACCTTCCTCAACGAGGCAGTCCTCGCCAAGTCGACAGGGACCTCAAGAACGCCTGTCCGCGAAGCGCTGCTGCGGCTCGAGGCTGAAGGTTTCGTCAAGCGCATTCCGCACAAGGGCGCCTACGTTCCGCCCATCTCGGATCCCGATGTGCGGGCCATCCTTCAGGCGCGATCAGTAGTGGAGAAGTGGGCGGTCCTGGCGCTGGAGTCCATGCCGGAAAGCCAGCTCGACGCTTTCCAACGCATCATTGACCAGCAGCGGGAAGCCAAAGACGATCCCGCCCGGTTCATCGAGCTGGACACAGAGTTCCACACGCTCATGGTTCGAGCTGGAGCCAACCCCATCCTCGCCGACTTCTACACCTCGTTGCGGCAGCGCCAACTCAGGATCGGCGTACGGGCGGTAACACAGGAGACTGACCGCGCCGGTGATGTGCTCCGGGAGCATCAGTTGATCGTGGACGCCCTCCGCAGCCGCAGCATTGAGGCCGCGCACCAGGCTATCGATGCCCACCTGGACTCCACTCGATGGGCGGTCATCGGGTACTAGTCCTCGCTGTGCAGCTCCCGCTGACGCGCGCTGAGCAGCTCAAACTCAGGCCGGGCAGCCACGAACCGTTCAACGGCGTCGAGCATTTGCTGAAGGTGGGCGTGATCCGGAGCCACCAGCGCGACGCCGATCATGGCCCGGCGGTGCTGGTCCTGCAGGCCGGTCTCGGCCGCAGAGACCTCAAAGCGCCGCTTGAGTTCGGCCACCAGGGGGCGCACCAGCGAGCGCTTCTCCTTGAGGCTGTGAACGTCGCCCAGCAGGACGTCGAATTCGATCCACCCGATCCACATAAACCCCATTCAACAGCAACGCGGGGTCACTTAAGGCCCATGTCAGGGGCTTTTATGGGCCTTAAGTGACCCCGCGTTGCGTCTTGACGGAATCTTGAGCAAACGCAGCAACGCGTCTTGAGTTCGGCCCGGCAGTGTCTATGAGGTTGGCCCTAAAAGGCCCCTGACTCATCCGCTGCTAGTTACCCAGGACTGACATCGTGACCCAAAGCCCTGCCAGAACCCTTGCCCGATCCCGCACCGCCACCGTCCTGCTGGCGTGCGCCGCGACCCTCGCGGTTACCGCCATGACCGCCGCGATGGCTGCAGCCGACACCGGGCAAGGAGCCGTGATCAAGCCTTCATCCAGCGTCTCGGCGATGGCAGGGCAGGCGGAGCAAACTGTTGTGGTGCCAGTGACCGCGGGGCTGGAACCCACACGGATCAAGGGCAGCATCATGGTGTCCGGGAAGCCGGAAGGGACGGTCCGCGCAACCGTCAACGGCAGGGTCATCCTGGAAGCCAACGCTGCAGCCACTGTTGCCCTGGACCAGGCAGTCAGCAGCGCAGACGTTGTGAACCAGCAACTGACCGTGGGCCTGCAGTTCATTCCCGCCACGCAGACCATGTGTGTCGTCTCCAATGCGACGGCTACCCTCAACAACCTTGCCGTCGACTTCTCCGGAACCGCGAAGGTTCCCACAACGGTGGGTGAGTTCTTCCCGGCGTCCGTGCCCGCCGTCGTGCTTCCCGTCCCGGCGGATCCGGGCGCGGACGTTTCCGCGGCGGTCATGACGGCATCGGCCGCCATGGCCCACCGCTACCCGGATGCCTCCATCAGCGTGGTCCCGGAGACCGGACTTGCCGCCCGCGCGGCGGGTCTTCCAGCAGGAAGCCGGGTGCTGAGCGTGGTGGGCGACCGAGGTGAAACGAGCACCACGTTGGCCGCTGTGGCAGGCCTCCCGCAGCTTATCCTCAGCGGCCGTGACGAAGAACTCCGCACCGCCGCACGCGCGCTGGCCAGCGACAAGACGGCGCTCGCGGTGACCTCGTCAGTGACCGGGCTGACGTCCGCCCTGCCTGCGACGCCGGGACTAACCCGAAGCCTCAAAGACCTCGGCAGCACCACGCTGAAGCTGGCCGGCTACGGCACCCCGGAGTCCTACGTCGGCGTTAGCCAGTCGCAGTTCGGCGGGCCGGTCCAGTCGGTGAAGGTCCAGATCAAGGGGACGCACGCGGCGGTCCCCGACAACGCCCAAGCGCAGCTTTCGGTCTTCTGGAACGATTACCTGCTGAGTTCCAAAAACCTCGACGGCGGTGACAGCTTCTCGCTGGAAGCCGAGGTCCCTGCCGGGCAGCTTCAGGCGAACAACGGCCTCCGGATCCGGCTCGCGGCACTGCCTGCGGGAGGCGATTGCACAGGGCCTGCCGGTGTGATGCCCATGGAGGTCACCCTGGACACTGCCGGCAGCACGCTGACCGCCGTCCGGGGTGGCTCCCTCAAAGCTGGCTTCGCCCGCTTCCCCCAAGCCCTGGGGCAGAGCGTTCCCGTGGCCTTCGGCGACGGCAACGCCCAGTCGAACACAGTCAACGCGGCAACGCTGATCGCATCGATGCAGAAGGAGAGCGCCACACTTCTGGATACCCGGGTGGTGGGTCTGGACACCCTGGCGGGCTCCGGTGAGTCCGGGCTGGTGGTGGGCGCTACGGGTGAAGTGGCCAACAAGCTCTCGGCACCGCTGCGGCTGGCTGAGTTCCGCACCATCGCACCGGACGACGTCGAATACGGCGTGGGCACCTCGGCCCCGTTCGGCGTGCTGGAAGCGTTCGAACAGGGCGGCCGCGACCTGTTGCTCCTCGGTGCCTGGGCGCCGGATGGAAACCCTGCGGCAGCTGCTCTGCAGGCCTCGCTGACCTCGCACATCAGCGGGGTTCAAGGTGGTTGGGCGTCGTTGTCGCGCAACCTGCTTGTCACGCAGCCCTCAGGCACACCGGTCCTTTTGGAAAGCAACGTGGTGGTCCCACAAAAGGCGGTAACGGACGACTACCGTCCCTACGCCTGGTGGATCGGTGCCGCCGTGCTGGTTCTGGGCCTCGCGTTTGCCGTACGGACCGTTCTCCTGCGGCGCCGCGCCAAGGAAGCCCACGCCTATGTGGACGCCGAGGTGAAAGCAACCGAGCCGGGCCATGGCAACTGACCTTGCCACGAGCCGCCGGGCTGCCCACCGGAAGCCGGCGCTGCAGTCCCTGACAACGCGGCTCACGTGGGGCTGGGCCCGGCTGGACGCCCCGGTAAGCGGCCGGAAGGTGCCCGGTACCCGGATCGTGGCGGTGGTGTCCGCCGTCGTAGGGTACCTCGCCTGCATGTACACCATTGGCCACGGCACCAACCTGGATTACTCCGATGCCCAGAGCCACCTGACCATTGCCCGGCGCATCTTCGACAGCAAAGCGCCCGGCTTTGAGCAGCTCGGCACGGTGTGGCTGCCTATGCCGCACCTTCTCCTGGCGCCGTTCGTGTTGAACATGTGGTTGTTCAGCTCAGGGTGGGCCGCCGGGCTGTTGGGCATTCTGGCCCTCTCCGGCACGGCCACCGGGTTGTACTTGATCGCAGCCCGCCTCGGCCTGGGCAGGGCCGGGCGCCTGGCAACCACCCTGGTGGTCCTGGCCAACCCGGCGGTCCTCTACGTTTACACGACGGCGCTGACAGAGCCCGTGCTGATCATGTGCATTGTCGGCGGCATGGCAGGGCTGGCACACTGGGCCACCAGTCGTCGTCGGATGAGTGCCGGTGAGCTGGCGGTCTTCGGGGGCATTCCATCCGCAGCGGCCGTACTCTCCCGCTACGAGGGGTGGGCGCTGGTGATGACGGGGACGCTGTTCGTGCTGATCGTCTCCAAGCGCCGCACTGGGCAGTGGCGCGAAGCCTTCACCATGGCAGGCGGCTACGTCATGATCCCCGCTGCGGCGGTGCTTTGGTGGCTTTCCTACAACTGGGCCATCTACGGCAATCCGCTGGAGTTCATGTTCGGGCAGTACTCCGCTTACGCGCAGCAGAAAAACATCACCGACGGCGGTCTGTTGCCTACCAAGGGAAACCTCGGACTGACGCTGACTACTTTCCACTGGTCGTTGGTGGAGACAGCCGGGGTGGTGGTACTCGCACTGGCGGCGTGCGGCGCCGTCGTCCTGGTCCTGAGGCGGGGCTTCGCCAACAGCACCCTCCTGGTGGCGGTGACCGGCAGCGCCTACGCTTTTGCCTTGTTGAGCCTGTTCCTGGGCCAAACCGCCATCAACAACGACCATTCACTGCCAACCACGTGGTGGAACAACCGCTTCGCACTGACGGCGCTGCCCCTGGTGGCCATCCTGGTGGCTTTCCTGGTGCAGGAAGTGGCACGGCCCGCCAGGCTTAGGCCGTGGTTGATCGGCGCGTTGCTGGCCGCGCTGGTGGTCCAGAACGTGTGGTGGAGCCAGGATCCCACAGGCCGGCTCGCGGTCCTTGCCGAGGGCCGGATGTCCGCTGAATCGACCACCAATTCCACCGCCGCCGCCCGCTGGCTGAACCAACACTACGAATCGGGAGGCATCCTGATGGACGAGAGTGCGCGGGGGAACGCGGTGCTTCCCGTCATGGGCATCCCGCTCAAGGAGATCTACAACAGAGCCTCGGGGGATTACTTCGCTCCGGCGCTGGAGGATCCGGCCAAGTATGCCAAGTGGGTCTTCGTCAACGTTGAGGCCGGCACGGGGGCAAGGGACTCCGGACCCACCGACCTTGTCTACCAGGCCATCCTCAAGAATCCGTCCTTCGGTGTGCGCTACTCCGTGGCGTTCTCCACGCCCACGCACCGGATCTATGAAAGGTCCTTCGATTCATGACGCCCCTTTCCCAAGCCAACGGGCAACTCAACCGGCAGTCCATCGGACAGACATTGCTTGCCGCTGGCCTGGTGACCCCCGCGCAACTGCAGCGGGCACTGGACCGTGCTGCGAGCGAAGGTGGCCTGCTGGGACGGCACCTGATCCTTGAAGCCGGTTTGGACCGCCGTCGGATTTATGAAGTCCTGGCGCGGCAGTGGGACGCGCCGCTGGTGGACCTGGTTGCCGAGCCGACCGATGACGGTTTGGTGGAACAGCTCAACTTCAGCGAACTCGGCGAACCGCAGTGGTTGCCTTGGCGGTTCGACGACGGCGTCCTCACCGTGGCCACGGCCGTCGCCCCGTCGGAGCGGATTGCCACCGAAGCGGCCGCTAAGTTTGGGGCCACCGACGTCGAATTCCGCACCACTACGGACTGGGACATCAACCAGTCCATCCAGCGTTCCTTCCGGCGGCACCTCCTGTACGAATCCGCCGAGCGCCTGGCCGAGGAACGACCGGGGGAGTCGGCGCGCATCGCGCTGACGCCCTGGCAGCGGTACCTTCCCGTGGTCCTTGTTGCAGCGATCATGGTGGGCTTCGTGATCTCCCCGCTGACGGCAGTCATTGTGCTCCTGACGGCCGCGAATGTCGTTTTCCTCATTAGCATTGCGTTCAAATCCTTGGCCAGTCTTCGGCGGCCTTTCGACAAACTGCACGACGCAGCAGTGCTCCGGGCCCGGAACAGGGAGCGTTCCCGTCGGGGCCTTCCGCCCGTGGCAGCTGAACGGATTCCCGATTCCGAGTTGCCCGTCTACACCATCCTGGTTCCCGTGTTCCGTGAAGCGAACATCATCGACAAGCTTCTGACGAACCTCGGGCAGCTGGACTACCCCCGCTCAAAGCTGGACGTCCTGGTCCTGCTGGAGGAAGACGACGCCGAGACCATCGCCGCTGCCAAGGCATCCAAGCCGCCGGAGTATGTACGCATCCTCATTGTTCCCCGGGGGGAGCCACAGACGAAGCCCCGGGCGTGCAACTACGGATTGACCTTCGCCAGGGGCGAGTACGTGGTGATCTACGACGCCGAGGACCGGCCGGATCCGGGGCAGCTGCGGGCGTCCATTGCGGCCTTCAAACAGGACGAGTTCGAGCGGCAGCACCTGAACCCCAACCGCAAACCCCTGATCTGCGTCCAGGCTGCGCTGAACTACTTCAACGCGGACCAGAACGTCCTCACCCGAATGTTCACCATCGAGTACACCCACTGGTTCGATTCGATGTTGCCAGGCCTGGACAACTCCGGGATTCCACTGCCCTTGGGCGGCACTTCCAACCACTTCGTCACGGCACTCCTCAAGGAAGTCGGCGCGTGGGATCCCTGGAACGTTACCGAAGACGCGGACCTCGGGCTCAGGGCGGCCGTGGACGGATACCGCGTTGGCGTCATCAACTCCACCACCTGGGAGGAAGCCTGTTCCCAGGTTCCTGCCTGGATCAAGCAACGCACCCGGTGGATCAAGGGCTACATGATCACCTCCGCCGTGAACACCAGAAACTCTTTGAGGTACATGAAGAGCACGGGCGTGGCCGGAACCGTGGGCTTCCTGGGGCTGATCCTCGGCACGCCCCTGGCCTTCCTTGCCTATCCCTGGGTGGTCGGTTTCACGGTGGTGACCTACATCGGCTACGACATCGTCGGGCTGGTGCTGCCGGAGTGGTTGCTGGCCGGAGGAGTGGTGTCCATGCTGTTTGGCAACGCCATGATGATCATCGTTTCCGGGGTGACCACCTGGCACAGGCACGGGTGGCGCATCGCCATCTTCGCTTTGCTGAACCCGTTTTACTGGGTGCTCCACTCGGTGGCGGCGTGGCGTGCAGCGTGGCAGATGCTCACCAGCCCCCACAAATGGGAGAAGACTCCGCATGGGCTGGAAGCGGAATTCCACGACGACGGCCATTGGGTAGCGTGAGGAACGCCCCTGATCTTGAGCCAATCTTGAGCAAATGCCGCACAGAGGTTGAGTAACCAGCGCCACACTGATTCCAAAGCCGACGGATGACCAGCTGAGGGGGTTGGACACGGTGCTCGATTCGTTTTCGGTAAGAGTCGCCCTGGGCGTGGTCACTGTGACTCTCTTGGTGTTGTTCTGCACCTCCTTCCGCCGCACCCGCTCGCCTTATGCCGGATGGTGGAGCCTGGCTCTGCTGGAGTTCATGGCCGGCAACGCAGCCTTCCTGCTCAACGGGACTCCCCACCAGCAATGGGCGAATCCCGCCGGAAACGTCCTGGTGGTGGCCGGAGCCTTCAGTGTCTGGGCCGGGGCCCGTTCCTTGCGGGACCTCAAGACAGCGCGTTGGCAGTTGGCTGCCGCTCCGGCCCTTACGGCAGTGGCTTCCGTCCTTGAGAACCCTGCCACCAACGTCTGGTCCGGCGGCTTCGTGTACCTGGCGATGATGACCACGGGCATTGCCCTGGCTGCGCGGGACCTTTGGCTGATCAAGGCTTCGCACTCGCAAGTCCACAAGGCGTTGTCACTCGCTGCGGGTCTGCTCGCCGTCTATTACCTGGGCCGCTGGGCCGTCTATGCGGTGGAAGGGCCGGACAGCGTGACCTTCCGGACCTACTTTGGCCCGGGACCCTCAGGCTTGGTTTCCTTGGTGTTGCTGGTGACGGTGTCGTTCAGCATGACCGCCCTGACCAGCGACCAGCTCATCAAGGGATTGAAGGAGCGGGCTGACCGGGACCACCTGACAGGCCTGCTCAACCGGGGCACCTTCCTCGAGCTGGCCACCACCGAACTCAACCGGTTGCACTCCACAGGATCCGGCGCTGCAGTGGTGCTGGCTGATCTTGACCACTTCAAGGCGGTCAATGACGAATACGGGCATGGTGCGGGGGACGAAGCGTTGAAAGCCTTCGCCGGAGCCTGCGCCGAATCGGTCAGGTCCACGGACCTCATTGGACGGTACGGCGGAGAGGAATTCATCCTTTTCCTGCCGGGAGCCACCCAGGACCGTGCCGAGAGCATCGCCGTCGAAATCAGCCGCCGGATCGCGGGCATGCGCACGCCGGAGGGTGTCCGGTTCCCCACCATCAGCTACGGGGTGACATCCAGCATCTCTTCGGGAGCCGATCTGAACTTCATGATTGAGGTAGCTGACGCAGCGCTTTATAGTGCCAAGGCACAGGGTCGAAACAGGATTGTAGGAGCCGACCGCCTCGAGGCGGCCACTATTGCGGATGAGGCACGATCATGACCGTTAACGAACTGACCACCAGGATCCAGGTCCAGCACAACCAGGAATTGTCCGTGTTCAGGCGGGACATCACCAGTGCCCCCTACAAAGCCGGAACGGCCACCGCCTTGAATGCGGACCGGCGCTCGGTGCGGATGGGGCCGGTCCAGTCCGTGGAGGATGGGAACGCCAATCTGACCATCGTGGCTGATGTCGAAGGACTGGCCTGGTTCACGGCGGACAAAGGCCTCCTGGGCAGCTGCATCACGCTTTCCATCGCCGGCCACCGCCGCAACACCGGCACGCGCGTCCACCTTCCTTTGGCGGAATGTGATGCCTGGATCGAGGCGATCTTCGGCGGATCGTGGATCACCCACGTGTACCGTATGGGGACCATGGCAAAGCCCGACGGCCGGCTGGACATCGCCTCCTACCGCTTGTTCCTGGACGAGCACCGCAACCCCGTTTCCAAGCCCCAGTCCGTGGCGGACATGTCGCTGCGCAGCCTGGATGAATCGTGACCAGCACCATGCCGCGCAGGCTGGTCTCCACTGATGACGACCCACGAATACAACGCCTGGAGCGCCAGGTCCAGGCGCTCCTGGAGGAACTGCACCACGTCCGGAACGAACAGCGCCACGATGCCCTCACCGACTCCCTGACGGGCGCGGGAAACCGGCTCGCCTTGGCGCGTGCCTTCATGGAAGCTACCGACGCCGCAGCCAGAGGCACTGCCCCGCCCGCACTGATCCTCTTGAACCTGGACGGCTTCACGGCCTTGAAGAACTCGGCGGGCCACGCGGCAGCGGACCAGGTTCTGGTCACCGTCGCCATGCGCATCCGGTCGGCAGTCCGGGAGAACGACGTCGTCACCCGCCTGGGTGGCGACGATTTCGCTGTTTTGATGCCCGCCACCCCGCAAGCCCGGGCCACCGCCGTCGGGAACCGCATCATGGCCGCGCTGGAACCGAACATCGACCTCGGCAACAACAGTGTCCAGTGCGCCGCCAGCATGGGCCTGCGCATCGCGGAGCCGCACCATACCCTTGAGGACTTGCTCCAGGAGGCCGGCTTCGCCTTGGAGGAGTCCAAGAGCGAGGGCAGAAACAAGCTCAAATTGTTTGATCCCGTGACCTTGCACTTCCGCCAACTCCAGCGCCAGATCGTGGGCGACCTCCGGGAAGGGATCCGTTCCGGGCAGTTGGTCCTTTACTATCAGCCGATCGTAGACCTTGACACCGGGAAGATTGAGGGCTGCGAAGCCTTGGTCCGATGGGACCATCCCGTCCATGGTTTGATCATGCCGGACCAGTTCATTCCGGTTGCCGAGGCTACCGGGCTGATCGCGGAGTTGGGCAGGTGGGTCCTGCGCACGGCGATGCGCCAGCTCCGTCAGTGGCGTGACAATCCGGCCATGCAGCAGCCGGTCTTTTCCATGCGCATCAATGTCTCCGCCGCGGACCTGCAAAGCCTCGAATTCGTTGATGACGTGCGCGATGTGCTCATGGAAGAAGGACTGTCCCCGGATTCACTGGTGCTGGAGCTGACCGAAAGCGCCATCATCCGGAACAACGAACTTGACCGTTACACCCTGAGGAGCCTGCACAGGCTGGGGGTAGGCCTTGAGATCGACGACTTCGGCGCAGGGTATTCCTCGATGGGCTATCTTCGGAAACTGCCGGTGGACAGGGTGAAGGTGGATCGGCAGTTCGTGAAGGACCTGGCGAATGACCCGTCGCAGCTGGAGTTCCTGGCGGCGATACAGCAGGTCATCCGTTCGTGCGGGCTCGAGGGTGTCTGGGAAGGCATCGAGACAGCCCAGGAAGCAGAGTTGCTCAGGAGCATCGGCTGCACCAGCGGACAAGGCTATTACTTCGGCAGGCCGGTGCCGGGGCCGGAGTTCACCGGGCTGTTGGAAACCAACCGGAACTGGCCCGCTTAAACAAGCAACGCGGGGTCACTTATGGCCCATCCCAGAGGGATTTACCGGCCATAAGTGACCCCGCGTTGCTTCAGGAGCTAGCCGAAGTACTTCGGCAGGGTTGCTTCGTGGGCTTCGCGGAGGGCGTCCAGCGAGAGCTCGTCCACGCCGTTGATCTCCAGCTTTCCACCGGCAGCGTCAACAACGCCGATCCGGAGGTGGGCGAAGCCGCGGGCGGTGCACATGTCCTTGAAGCGGACTTCCTCGGAGCGCGGCACGGACACGATGGCCCGGGCCTGGGATTCGGAGAACAGCGCCGTGAACAGGTCCACGCCGTCGCGCTCCATGAGTTCCTCAAGGGCGATGCGGGCGCCGACGCCGTAACGGAGCGAGGACTCGACCAAGGCAGCCGCGAGGCCACCTTCGGAGAGGTCGTGCGCTGCGTCAACCATTCCGTCGCGTGAAGCGTTGATCAGGATCTGGCCCAGTTCACGCTCCGCTGCGAGGTCGACCTTCGGCGGCAGGCCGCCGAGGTGTCCGCGCAGGTTGGACCACTCCGAGCCGTCCAGCTCAGCTGCCGTGGTACCGAGCAGGTAGATGGCCTGGCCATCTTCGCGCCAGCCCGACGGCGTACGGCGGGCGACGTCGTCGAGCTTGCCCAGGACTGCCACAACGGGGGAGGGGTGGATCGGCGTGGTGCCGGTCTGGTTGTACAGGGAAACGTTGCCGCCTGTGACCGGGATGCCGAGTTCCATGCAGGCGTCCGAGAGGCCACGGATGGCCTCGGCCAGCTGCCACATGACATCCGGGTCCTCGGGGGAGCCGAAGTTCAGGCAGTCGCTGACGGCCATCGGCACAGCGCCGGAGGTGGCGACGTTGCGGTAGGCCTCGGCCAGGGCAAGCTGTGCACCCTGGTACGGCTCGAGGTAGGTGTAGCGACCGTTGGCGTCGGTGGCCAGGGCAACACCCAGGCCGGTTTCTTCGTCAACGCGCACCACGCCGGCGTCGTCCGGGAACGCCATGGCAGTGTTGCCGCCAACGTAGCGGTCGTACTGCTTGGTGATCCAGGACTTGCTGCACATGTTCGGCGATGCGACGAGTTCGGTCACGGCTGCTGCCAGCTCGGACGGAGCCGACGGGCGGCCTGCGTCCTCGACGGAACCAGTGAAGGAGTTCGCCTGGACCGAGTCCTGCCACTCCGGGCGGGCGAACGGACGGTCGTAGACCGGGCCGTCGTGCGCTACGGTGCGGGGGTCGACGTCGACAATTACTTCGCCTTCCCAGGTGATGATGAGGCGACCGGTATCGGTGACTTCACCCAACCAGGAGTACTCAACGGCCCACTTGTCCATGACGGCTTCGAAGGCTTCGATGTTCTCCGGGGTGACCACGGCCATCATGCGTTCCTGCGACTCGGACATGAGGATTTCGCCCGGGGTCAGCGTGGGGTCGCGCAGCAGCACGGAGGTCAGCTCAACCTGCATGCCGCCGTCGCCGTTGGAAGCGAGCTCGGACGTGGCGCAGGAGATGCCTGCCGCGCCGAGGTCCTGGATGCCTTCAACCAAAGAGCCCTTAAAGAGCTCCAGGCAGCATTCGATGAGGACCTTTTCAGCGAAGGGGTCGCCCACCTGGACTGCAGGGCGCTTGGAGGGCTTGGTGTCATCGAAGGACTCCGACGCCAGCACCGAAGCGCCGCCGATTCCATCGCCACCGGTGCGGGCACCGAACAGCACAACCTTGTTGCCCTTGCCGGAGGCGTTGGCGAGGCGGATGTCCTCGTGGCGCATGACGCCCACGGCCAGCGCGTTCACCAACGGGTTGCCCTGGTAGACGGAGTCGAAGACCATTTCGCCGCCGATGTTCGGCAGGCCGAGGCAGTTGCCGTAACCACCGATACCGGCAACGGCACCGTGCATGACACGTGCAGTGTCCGGGTGGTCGATGGCGCCGAAGCGCAGCGGGTCCATCACGGCAACAGGGCGGGCGCCCATGGAAATGATGTCGCGGACGATGCCGCCGATGCCGGTCGCCGCACCTTGGTAAGGCTCAACGAACGACGGCGAGTTGTGGGACTCGATCTTGAACGTCACGGCCCAGCCGTCGCCCAGGTTCGTCACACCGGCGTTTTCGCCGATGCCCACCAGCATGTCCTTCTTCATTTCCTCGGTGACCTTCTCGCCGAACTGGCGGAGGTGGTTCTTGGAGGACTTGTAGGAGCAGTGCTCGCTCCACATGACCGAGTACATGGCCAGTTCGGCACCGGTGGGGCGGCGGCCAAGGACCTTGACGATCTCGTCGAATTCGTTCTGCTTCAAGCCCAGCTCGGCCCAGGGAAGTTCCGTGTCCGGGGTCTTGGCAGCGTGCTCAACGGTGTCGATGTTGAACTTCTTGGTGGTTTCCGTGGTCACTTGTCGCCTCCCACAATCTTGGTCAAAACGGAGGTGAAGAAACCGAGGCCGTCGGTGTCGCGGGGAGCGCCGGCGGAGCCGGACAAGCCGGCTTCGGGACCGAAGCCGGCTTCAACAGCGTGTTCGGGGTGCGGCATGAGGCCCACGACGTTGCCGGCGGCGTTGGAGATACCGGCGATGTCGCGGCGGGAGCCGTTCGGGTTGAAGCCCACGTAGCGGAACACCACGCGGCCCTCAGCCTCAAGGGCATCCAGGGTCTTCTCGTCGGCGATGTACTGGCCGTCCTGGTTCTTCAGCGGCACGATGATTTCCTGGCCATCGGCGTAGTCCACGGTCCAGGCGGTGTTGGCGTTTTCCACGCGCAGCGTCTGGTCGCGGCAGATGAACTTCAGGTGGTCGTTCTTGATCATGGAACCGGGCAGCAGGTGCGACTCGGTCAGGATCTGGAAGCCGTTGCAGATGCCCAGGACAGGCAGCTTGGCGTCGGAGTTGGCGGCATCGATGATCTTGGACATCAGCGGTGCGAAGCGTGAGATGGCGCCTGCGCGGAGGTAGTCGCCGTAGGAGAAACCACCGGGGATGATGACAGCGTCAACGTCGCCGAGGTTTTCGTCCGCGTGCCAGAGCGACACCGCCGTGCCACCGGCAAGACGCACTGCACGTGCGGCGTCGCGGTCGTCAAGGGTGCCGGGGAAGGTGACGACGCCGATCTTGGCGCCTGCCAATCGGGGCTCCGCGGCGACGGCCACGGCTTCGCCAATCAGGGGGATGGAAGTCATATCAGGCCTCAACGACCTCGACGTTGACGACATCCTCGATCACCGGGTTGGACAGGAGGGTCTCGGCTGCTTCGCGGGCCTGGGCCAGGATAGCGTCGGTCACCTCGCCGTCGACGGTCAGTTCGAAGCGCTTGCCCTGGCGGACTGCGCTGAAGCTGTTGAAGCCGAGGCGGGGCAGTGCACCCACGATGGCCTTCCCCTGGGGGTCCAGAATCTCGGGCTTGGGCATGACGTCAACGACGATCCGGGGCATCCGGTAACTCCTGTGCGTGAGTTGGGTGAACCTTAAATAAGGCTGCCGCGGAGGTGCCGTCTCACGCCGTTCAGCCGCGTTCAAACATCGTGGTCAACACAGGGTTGACCGCGGTTGTGAACAGCATTGTTTGAACGGCATGAGGGCGCTCCGCGAGCTTGCACAACCATTCTACCGGGAGCTGCGCTCATACCCTATTCAGCATGATTCTGCGAGGACACCCCGCCGTCGCGCCGGAAATTGGGACATTTTGAATGCCCGACGGCGGCCCTTGGGGGCGGCTGTCGGCGCTGGCCGCGCCGGGCTCGCGTCACTAGGATTGGCCCATGGCTGAGAAACCGAAATCGATGGTGCTGGGAGTCGTGGCCGCTGCCGTTTTTGCGGGCTTGGGCCGCATGGTGATCCAAAAGATCAAGGCTGACCTGGCTGCCCGCGATCACCGGGTCACTGCCCCCTTGGATGCGGAGACGCGGGCGAAAATCAGCGAGGCCCTGCGCGGGCCCCGATAAGCACTGCCCAGCCCCCTACGGAGCCTGGGAATAGCGCACGTACAAATGCGCTATTCCAACCGGTTAAACACCGTGAATCCGGCGTATTTTGGAGTTACATGCGGGGGTTCACCCCCCTGGTAAGACAAAGACAACCAGGAGGAACGATGACCGATCACATTGCAGAAGTATCCGCCTGCAGCGTTGGCAGCTGCGGATTCAACCACGATGGCTGTACAGCTTTTGGGATCACCATTGGCGGCACCCAGGACCATGCTTCCTGCGCAACGTTCATTGACACCAATGCCATGGGCGGACTTCCCAAGGTCCTGGCCCACGTCGGCGCCTGCCAGCGGTCCGAATGCGTCCACAACAACAACCTTATGTGCGAAGCCCATGATGTCAGGGTTGGGCCGGGCCGCGAAGCCGCTGACTGCCTGACCTACGAGCACGCCTGATTCCTTTCCACTACCCGAAAAGCGGGCCCGCCCTCTGTGGAGGACAGGCCCGCTTTTCTGTGGCTGCAGCCCCCGGGGAATCTCAGCCGGCCACTTGGTTGGTCAGCACCTTTCCTTCCTTCAGCGCATTGACGTTGGCCGTGACCAACGGACCTGCACCCTTGGGCCGGTTGCCCGCAACGTGGGGCGTGATGATCAGGTTCGGGGCGGTCCACAGCTCCGAATCGGCGGGGAGTGGTTCCACCTTGGTCACGTCCAACGCGGCAGCGCGCAACCGTCCCTCCCGCAACGCGGCAAGCAGCGCGTCCTCGTTCACAGTGGCGCCGCGGCCCACATTGACGAACACCGCGCTCGCCGGGAGCTGACGCAGAACCTCTTCATTGAGGGCGTCGGCGGTTTCCGGGGTTGCGGGCAGGATCGAAATCAGCACATCTGTGGATCCCAGGACGTCGTGGAACTCATCTGCCGCCACCACCGGGAAGCCGTAGCGTTCACCCTTGGAGCTTGCGACGCCGGTGACCTTCGCTCCCAGCGCGGCCAGCAGGGGAGCCAGCCGCCCCGCGATGGAACCGAATCCCCAGATGGTGACCTTGGCGCCGTCGAGCGTGTAGAGCTGTTCGGAAGCGGGATCGGACTGGGCTGTGTTGTACGGCTGGTTCCAGGTGGCGGCTTTCTGGGATTCCAGGAGGACGTCCAGACGCCGGACAGCTGCCAAAACCAAGGCGAGGGCATGTTCCGCCACGGGTCCGTCGTGAAGCGAGCGGCCCGAGGTGATGGCCACGGACTCGGCGAACCCGGCGGCCAGGACGGAGTCCGGTCCTGCCGCGAGAGTTTGGACCAACCGCAGGGAGGGCATCTCCTTGGCGGCGTCAGTGAGGTTCTCCGTGGTGTTGCGCCAGACCACCAGCACTTCGGCGTCGCGGTGCGCGCTGGGGATGGGCTGGTCCACCTGGTACACCACGATGTCCTCTCCTGAAGCGTCGAGGCTGGCGAGATCGAGGTCGATGGTGTCCGGGACGAGGATTTTCACTGCGGCTCCATAGGTTCGAGGCGGTTTTGGCTCTTTCCCGAGGCTACAGCTTTGCCGAGGCCTGAGCTCTCCCGCGCTTCATCCCTGGCAATGTGACGCCGAGCACCTTATGGTTGTAGGACGTTCGACGTAGCACGTAACACGAACGTCCTGCTTGTATCCGAGAAAGGACACTGGATTTGAGATCCTCATCCCCCGCACCGCTCGCCCGCTTGGTAGTGGCCGGAGCCCTTGGCGTTGGCCTGCTGGCCGGGCTGGGACTGCCTGCGACCGCCGCACCCCTTCCGCCCACCGACCCGGCGGCCCCACCCGGGTCTTTCACCGAGGCCAACATCGCAGCGGACCGCACCGCTGCCAACTTCTTCTACCGGATCCCCGCACTGACTTACCTGGGCAACAACGTGGTCCTTGCCGCCTGGGACGGACGTCCCGGCTCGGCCGCCGATGCGCCCAACCCGAACTCGATCGTGCAGCGGCGCAGCACCGACGGCGGCCAGACGTGGGGACCGGTGCAGGTCATCGCCGCCGGCCATGTGGGAGACGCAAGTGGCCCAAAATACGGCTACAGTGACCCTTCCTATATCTACGATGCGGAGGCGAACAAGGTGTTCGCATTCTTCGTCTACTCCAAGGACCAGGGCTTCGGCGGCAGTCAGTTCGGCAATGACGACGCCGACCGGACGGTGATCTCTTCCGCGGTCATCGAGTCCTCGGATGGCGGAGTCACCTGGGGTCAGCCCCGGCTCATTACCAACGTCACCAAGCCCGGCAACAGCAAGAGCAGCCCGGTAGCAGGGGATGTCCGTTCCAACTTCGCTTCCTCCGGCGAAGGTATCCAGCTCAAGTACGGCCCCTACAAAGGACGCCTGATCCAGCAGTACGCCGGTGACGTCCGCCAGGCCGACGGCAGCAACAAGATCCAGGCGTACAGCGTCTACTCGGATGATCATGGCGTGACGTGGAAAAAGGGTGCCAACGTCGGTGACCGGATGGACGAGAACAAGACCGTGGAACTCTCCGACGGCCGGGTGCTCCTGAACTCCCGCGACAACGCCAACCAGGGTTACCGCAAGGTGGCCGTCTCCACCGACGGCGGAGCCACCTATGGCCCTGTCGCGCAGGACACGGAGCTTCCGGATCCTGCCAACAATGGCTCAATCGCGCGGATGTTCCCGAATGCGGCGCAGGGTTCGGCGGATGCGAAGAAGCTCATTTTCACCAACGCCAATTCCAAGACCGGCCGCGAGAACGTCTCGGCCCGCGTGTCATGCGATGACGGTGCCACGTGGCCCGGTGTGCGGACCATCCGCTCCGGTTTCTCCGCCTACTCCACTGTGACCCGCCTTGAGGACGGCAAGTTCGGCGTTCTTTACGAAGGCAACTACACGGACAATATGCCCTTCGCAAAGTTTGACGACGCCTGGCTGAACTACGCCTGTGCGCCGCTGTCCGTCCCCGCGGTCACCACTGCGCCGGGGGCTACCCAGCAAGTTGCCATCACCGTCACCAACCAGGAAGCCACCACGCTCAGCGGCGGCAACGCGACCATCTACACGCCCACAGGTTGGTCAGCCACTTCAGTGCCTGTTCCTTCCCTGGCTCCAGGCGCCTCGGTCACCGTCAATGTGGCCCTGACTGCGCCCGCGAATGCCAGCGGCCCGCAGAACCTGAACGCAGCATTCACGACGACGGACGGCCGGGTTTCGCAGTACACCTTCACCGCCACGGTGCCGGTGGCGCCGCAGGTGGGCCTCACCATCACGGGAACGGCCCCCACCCGCGACGTTGTGGCCAGCCCTTACCAGGTGGGCGAGCAGCTCAGCTATTCGCTGAACGTCAAGAGCACCTCCAATGTCACGGCCAACTCGGTGCCACTTTCCGGGACGTTCGACTCCGGCTTCCTGCCGCCGTCGGCCCCCAACTGCCGTTACAACAACCTCGCCGCCGGTGCCAGCTACAACTGCACCACCGCCAAGCACGCGATCACGGCAGCGGACCTCGAGCGTGGCTACTTCGTCCCGGAGGCGAGCTTCAGCATCACCTCAAGCACGACGCCGTCACTCACCAAAACAGTGCCGTTCACAGGCGCTGCGGTCGCCTTGCGCGACGGATTGGTGACGACTGACATCAGCGGGGCGCGGGCCGACGTCGGACGTGACCTCGCAACCCAGCCCTATGCGGCAGGCGACGTTGTCCCGTACACCTTCACTGTCAAGAACACGAGCCCGCTCACGGAGAAAGTAGTTCCTGCGGCCGGCAACTTCAGCCCGTTCCTGCCTGAAGGCCCGGGCAACTGCCGCTACCTCTCCCTGGCGGCCGGGCAGAGTTACCAGTGCACGACACCTCGGCACACCGTCACAGCACAGGAGGCCGCGCAGGGCTTCTTTGTTCCGGCCACGACCTGGGAGGTCAGTTCCCCGGGTCAGAGCACCAAGACGTACCAGCTCAACGGGGGCGAGGTGGACCTCAAGGTCCGGGACGCCGCGCTTTCTGCAACAGTCTCCGCCGAGTGGAAGGACGCGGACGGCGACCGCTTCGCCAGCGTCGGCGACCCCGTGACATACACCTACACCGTGGGAAATGCGGGCAACGTGGACCTGAGTGGGGTTGAAGCTCCCGCCGCCGGGATCTCGCTTGCTTCCCTGGCTGCCGGTGAAAGTGTGACCGCGACGCGTGAGCAGCTCTTGACTGCGGCGGATATAGCTGCCGGTTCCCTGGCCGCCGTGACGTTCGAGGCCTCCTCCCGCAACGGTTCCCTGGACGCTGTGGCCGCGGCGACGGGGGACCCCCTCGAGTTGAAAGTCCAGCCCACCCGGCCGTCGGGTGAACCGCAGCGGACGGTGCAGGACTTCGATGGCCAGACGGCTCCGTTCGACCTGGGGACCGCGGACAAATACCGTACCGGCCAGAAGGTGGTGCTGAGGGGGCTCGAATATGGGGATTGGTATTACGTGTACCTGAACAAGACGGGGTACCGGCTCGGCTGGATCTTCCCCACCACGGACAACACCGTGGAGTTCATCCTTCCTGCTGATGTGAAGAACGGCCGCGATGACGTCGTGGTCCTGGACAGAGGGGGTAAGCAGGTTTCCTTTGACCGCCTGCAGGTGACGCCCAAGGGCTGACATTTGCCTGCATGAACCTGTTGATCGCCACTGCAACGGACCGCGGGCTTCCCCGCGGTCCGTTGCTGCTTTCTGTGACGGCGCGCTGGGGCGTGACAAGACAAATTAATCAAAATGTGCTTTATGTCATATTCGGCTCTCACTAGATACTCTATGACTCGGCTGGTTGCGCGTCTTTGACAAGAACTGTCAAAGGTTCAACCATCTGAAAGTTGACAGGCCTTGGCGATGGAGCCTGGGCCTCCTCAGTGAAAGGTGCAACCACTCGTGAAATCACAAGGAAAGAGCTTCGTCAGAAGCGGGGGACTCCGGAAGGCCGCGGCGCTCGCCGTCGGCTTGCCGTTGCTTCTCTCGTCCATGGCGACGCCGGCCCAGGCCGCCCCAGCCCCGGCGGCGCCTGGAAACGTTGCAGGCGTGGCCAAGAAGAACCTTGACCCCGGCTCGTACAAGGACGGCCGCTACATGGTGGTCCTCGCCGAAAAGCCTGCGGCAACCTACGACGGCGGTACGGCGGGTCTTGCGCCTACCAAACCGGAAGAAGGCAAAAAGCTCGACGCTGACAGCGCCGAGGTGAAGCAATACCAGCAGCACCTGCAAAAGAAGCAGCAGGAAGTCGCGCAGCAGGAAAACGTCACCATCAAGCGCGAGTTCACCACCGCCGTCAACGGTTTCAGTGCCAACCTCACAGCAGACCAGGCCATCAACCTGGCCAAGGATCCCAAGGTCCTGATGGTCGCGCCCGACACCCAATACGCGCCGGACTACTCCACCACCGACTTCTTGAAGCTCAGCGGCCCCAACGGCACCTGGGCCACACAGTATGGTGGTCAGGAAAACGCCGGCAAGGGCACCGTCGTAGGCGTCATCGACACCGGTTACACGCCCTCGAACCCGTTCTTCGCCGGCGAGCCCGTCGGCCCGCTCGTGGGCAACCCCCAGGTGGGCGTCCCCTACCGCACCGCTGATGGCAAGATCGCCATGCTTAAGGCCGACGGCGACACTTTCGTCGGCGAATGCCAGCCCGGCACCGGAACAGGCGCCGACTACGACGGCAGTGCCTGCAACTCCAAGGTCCTGAGCACGCACTACTTTGCCGATGCCTTCCTGGAGACTGTCCCGCCGGCAAACCGTGCCCCGGAGGAAGTCATTTCCCCCGTTGACGTGGACAGCCACGGCACGCACACCGCCAGCACGGCGGCCGGCAACGGCAACGTCGACGCCGTTGTGGACGGCCGAAGCTTCGGAACCACCAGCGGCATCGCACCGGCCGCGAAGCTCTCCATCTACAAGGTTTGCTGGGAAGATACGGATCCTTCAACAGGTGGCTGCTACGGCTCTGCCTCCGTGGATGCGATCGAGCAGGCCATCCTGGACGGCGTGGACGTACTGAACTACTCCATCTCCGGCTCCACCACCTCCACCACCGACCCTGTGTCGCTGGCGTTCCTGTCCGCGGCTTCCGCAGGTATCTTCGTGGCCACCTCGGCCGGCAACTCCGGACCCACCGCCAGCACCGTCAACCACGGCGCTCCCTGGCTGACCACTGTTGCCGCTACGTCGTTCTCCCAGGAACTCCAGGGCACGGTGGAATTCTCCGATGGCAGCAAATTCCGCGGAGCGTCCATCATGAACCGCGAGGTAAGCGGGGCCGGCGTCGTGCTGTCCACCAACGCTGCCAGCGGCACCGGCAACGCAGCCCTCTGCGCCCCCGGCTCCCTGGACCCGGCCAAGGTGGCCGGCAAGGTTGTGGTGTGTGACCGCGGAGTCGTTGACCGCACTGCCAAGAGCGCCGAAGTCCTGCGCGGCGGTGGCGTCGGCATGATCCTGGTGAACCTGACCGACTCTTCGCTGGACACGGACAAGCACGCTGTTCCCACCGTCCACGTGAACCCGCCCGCAACCCAGACCATCAAGGACAAGGTCACGGCCAACCCGGCCATCACCGTTTCCCTGGTCAACCGCGACACCACCGGTTTGCCGCTGGAAGCACAGCCGCAGATCGCCGGGTTCTCCTCGCGCGGGCCGTTGCTTGCCACCGACTCCGACCTGTTGAAGCCGGATGTCTCAGCACCTGGTGTGGCTATTCTTGCCGGGGTTTCCCCGATCGGAACCGGTGGAGACAACTTCGGCTTCCTCTCCGGAACCTCCATGGCTTCACCGCACGTGGCCGGATTCGGCGCACTGATCCTGTCCAAGAACCCGCAGTGGTCCCCGGCCACGGTCAAGTCCGCGATGATGACCACCGCCGGCCCCGTCAAGCTGGCCAACGGAACCGTCAACAAGGATGTCTTCGCTACTGGCGCCGGACAGGTGGACCCCGCAAAGGTTCTCAACCCGGGCCTGGTCTACGACGCCACCACCGAGGATTACCTGAAGTTCATCCAGGGCACCGGAATGGACCTGGGCATGGAAGGGCTCGGCACCACAGCTGCGCGCGACATGAACGTTCCTTCCTTCGCACTGGGCAACTTGGCCGGAAAGATCGAGGTAACCCGTACCCTGACGGCACTGACCGCCGGCACGTACAGGGCCTCCGTTGACGTTCCCGGCGTCAACGTCAAGGTGACGCCGTCCGTCCTGACCTTTGGCGCTCCCGGTGAGAAAAAGACCTTCAAGGTCCAGTTCGAGAACAAGAACGCCGAACTCGGCAAGTTCGCCATGGGCTCGTTGAGCTGGCAGGGTGCCAACAAGACCGTCACCTCGCCGATCGCCGTCCGTCCCCAGTCCGTGATCGCGGACAAGGCACTGGCGTTCACTGGCACCGGTCCCAACGGATCGGGCACCATCAACATCACTTCCGGCACCAACCTGCCGGTGGGTGTGACCATTGACGGGCTGTCCAAGGCTGATTCTTCAGCCATCGAACTGGTCCCGGGCCCGTTTGCCGGTGAGACGAACGCGTCCAACTACGTGAAGAAGGTAACCGTGGGCGAGGGCAGCGCCCTTGCCAAATTCTCGGTGATCTCCTCCGATGAGGCTGCCGACTTTGACATGTTGGTCCTGACGCCCTCAGGCCAGCAGCTTCCGGCCGCAACAGCCTCGGCCAGCGAAACACTGTCCGTACCCAACCCGGCACCGGGCGATTACTACGTCTTCGCCAACCTCTACGCCAGCCCCAACAACCAGGCCACCAAGGCCACTGTTGATGCTGCCGTTCTGGGTGCCAACCAGGGCAACGCCAGTGTGACGCCGAATCCGATCCGCCTGCCCAACGGCAAGACGGGCCAGATCTCGCTGAACTGGAAGAACCTTGAACCCGGTTCCTACATCGGACGCCTGACCTTCGCGGGCACCAGCGAGCCGAGCTTCGTCACGGTCCTGGTCAACCCCGGTGGAGCGGTAGTGGTCCCGGACGAGGAGGACCCCAAGAAGGACAAGAAGGACAAGAAGCCGAAGGGCAAGATCCGCGCTGACGAGCCGACGCAGAGCAACAACGCCGGCTAGTCACCCGCACTAACAACGCGGGGTCACTTATGGCCCGTTCGGGCACCCGTTATGGGCCATAAGTGACCCCGCGTTGCGTTTAGACGGCGCCCGTCGAGCCTCCCGTGTTGCCCAGCAGTGCCGATACGGCCTTCCAGCGCGCAATCTCGCAGCCGTCGGTCCTGCTGAAGTGGCTGTGCACCTTGCGCCCACGGAACCAACCTGTCACTTCGGCCACCTGGGGCCCGCCGTACTGCTGGGTGCAGATCCGGTCCAACCGTGGTTCCGGGAAGAAGATCTCTTCCCCGAACTGCTCGACGGCGGCAAGCGCCGCAGGCGCGTCCGGCAGGTTCGAGTCCAGGGACTCCGGGTCCGGCGAGAGGACACCACCAACGGACCGGAGGTGGAAGACCCTGCTGTCACCGTCAGGCGACTCTGTCAGCCTGACGGTGAGGTCGACGTCGTACTCGGTGGTGTTCTGGGAAACCATGGTGACCTTTCGCTGGTGGCGTCGGGTGCTCAGGCAGCCAGGCCGCTCAGCTCGTCCAAGAGCGGGCCTACTGCCTGGAGCACGCGGGCCCGCAGCTCTTGGGAGTCGGCTGCGAAAGCCCGCTGGTATTCAACGTACTCGGCCTTGCCCTGTGGTGTCTCGATCCTGATGGGCGGGTAGCCCCATTCTTCGAGGTCGTAGGGCGAAGCCCGCATGTCCATGGCACGGATCCTCCACGACAATTCGAAGCAATCCATCACCAGCTCACTGGGCAACGCCGGAGCCAGCTTGTAGGCCCACTTGTAAAGGTCCATGTTGGCATGCAGGCATCCTGGCTGTTCCATGGTCCGCTGGTTTTCGCGGGTGGGCGTGAGCTCGTTCAGGGGAACGGCGTCGGGAGTGTAAAAGCGGAAGGCGTCGAAGTGCGAGCAACGGATGCGGTTCTCTTCCACCACGGTGTCCGTGCCATCCCCGCCGAGCCGCAGCTTCAGGTATTCGTGGCGCAGCTCGAACTTCTCCTGCCGGTACACCATCGCCCACTCATGCAGCCCGAAGCATCCGAACTGCGCAGGGCGCTTTGCCGTGCCGGACAGGATGATCCCTGCGAAGCGGACTGCTTCGGCGCGATCGGCCAGGAAGCCGGCCCGGTCGAAGGTAACCGCAGGCGTGCCCGCAGGCAGCCCGATGGAGGCGAGTTCGCCGTCGTCGAGCATGTTGTAGAACTTCCAGCCACTGCGTTCCATGGCCTGTGGGCCACTGAGGACCACACCATCCCCGGGGTGCCAGCGCAGCAACTGCCCTGGCTTCTGGGTGTAGTACGTGAAGAGGAAGTCCTCGACCGGATGCTTCTTACCTGCCGAACGCCGGGCAAGGTACGGGTCCGAGTACTGCGCGACCCGCGCCTGGTGGGCAGCCTCCAGCCCAAGCCATTGCTCTGGGGGGAGGTGCCGCAGCCTAGAGCCCGCCATCGGATCCGAGGACGGCCTTGGCAGCGTCCCACATGCCGATTTGGCAGCCATCAGTGCGGTTGAAGGCAGCGGTAACTTCCTTGCCGTCCACCGAGCCGGTCACCTTGGCAGTTGCGGGGCCGCCGTACTGCATGGTGCAGGCCCGGTCGGTGCGCGGGGGAGCAGGGCTCAGCATGGCGGGGTTGCTCTTGATCGCCGTGCAGGCCTCGGCAGGGGATGGGTGCTTGCTCTCTGCAGCGGGGACGCCTCCGCTGCAGACCAGCGTGAAGTTCTGGGGCGATGCCTCGGGGGTTTCCAGGAGCGTGATGGACAGTTGGGCATCTCCTCGACCGGCTGCGGCGGACGGGCTGCTGGTGGTCGGGTTGCTGGAAGCGGACGACGACGGCGATTGGCTGGAGCTGCCCGGGGAGCCTGGTGTGGGGGTGCCCGAGCATGCGGCGAGGCCGGCGACAGCAAGAACTGCCAGTAGGGGTCGGACAAATCGCAGGCGCATGGAATCTCCTAGGTTGCTCCCATTTTACGTGGCTCTGGTGGAGGCGCGCTGAGTGGCGGCAATCAGACCTGTCATTGCCTGGTGGAGTTCGGCGACTTCTTCGCGCGTGAGCTGCAGGCGATCACGGATTTCACCAGGTACTTCGGTGGCCTTGGCGCGGAGTGCCGCTCCCTTGTCCGTGAGTGTGATGGCCAGTGCGCGCTCGTTGCCCGCGACGCGCTCGCGGGTAATGAGCTGGGCCTCTTCCAGTCGTTTCAACAGGGGCGAGAGGGTGGCGGGATCGTGGAGGAGGCTGTCGCTGATGTCCTTCAGCGTCCGGGGGCTGCGCTCCCACAAGGCAAGCATCACCAAGTACTGGGGATGGGTCAGTCCAAGTTTCTCGAGGACTGGTTTGTAGACACCCACGACGCTCCGCGAGGCAACTGTGAGGGCAAAGCAGAGTTGGCGTTCCAACAGGAGGTCATCGGTTTCCTGGGTGGTTTCGCTGACGGTTGTCATTTGCTTCCTCCTGCTCGTTGCACTGACGAGGTTACACGTTGGACTCCGTGGATTAGTTAGTGCACTAATTATTAGCGTACTATGAAGGTATTGAACCGTCGAACACCGAGGAGTCGATCAGCGTGGCAAAGGAATCCTTCACCCGGAAATTCATGCGCGCAACGGGGAAGTTCCGCGTCATTTTTGGACCGGCGCACAGCAGCTCCCTCGATCACGAAATGACAGAGGCAAACCGGAAGCTGCTCGCCCAGCGCCAGGCTGAAACCCGGCAATGGGAAACGGTCCGCCGCCCCGACGGCAGCACGTACGTGGTTCCCCGGAACCCCGACGACAAGTCCCTGCGCTAAGCCCGGCCCCCGCCGTCGAGATTGATCCGGCCCCCGCCGTCGAGTTGGCATTTGATGACAGTCCTGCGGGCCCGGATTGTCATTAAATGCCAACTCGGCGGTGCCTTGGTCTGGAGCCTTTTTGGGTCCTCCGGCGTAAAATTGCCTCACTGAACGGTGCGCATCACGCCTGCCGCTTTTTCGCTCTCCGGCAAGAAGGGAGGTGGAAGAACATGGGACGCAAGTTGGATAGCTTCCAGCATGTGACCGAGCGGTTGCAATTCGTCTTTGGGCCGGCAACCCACGGCGATACGGATGCTCCGGTGGTGCACAAGCATGACGATTTCGAAACCGCTTCTGAGGAAGACCTGAAGAATTTTGACATCGAGACCGATTCCGAGGGCCATCACTACGCAGTCCGGAACAATGATCCCGGCGCAACATCCACTGACTACTCCGTATGAGCACCCCCTGTTGCGGCAATGATCAGCATGCTTATTATGTGAGTGCAGTTTATAGCCGCAGCTGAAGGGGGCAGTCATATGAGTTTCCACGATGATGCCGCAAGAATGCCGGTTGGCCCAGACCGCGAACAGCGCGGGGCGCCACCGCCCCTTGCTTCAAGCACCAGGCCGACTCGGACGGCTGCGCTGTGGGTGGCGGTTGCCGTGGGCCTGGTGGTTCTGGTGATGCTGATCATTTTCTTCGTCCAGAACCAGGACATGACCACCGTCCGCTTCTTCGGACTGGAGGGGACACTGGCGCTGGGCACCACGCTGTTTATCGCAGCTGTGGGTGGCGGAGTCCTGGTAGCCCTTGCCGGCGGCGCGAGGATCCTCCAGTTGAGGATCGCCAACCATCGACGCCAGAAAACCATCGTCGGGCCAGGAGCGCGACCATAGGATACTTAACTGCGGAAGGACCGGAGCATGGCTCCGGTCCTTCCGCAATTTAATCCCGACGGCGGCACTCCCTGACGACGTTCAGTCCGCCGGGGTGGTGGGTCGTCTTAGCCTTCGCAGTCGGTGCAGTAGGCGACGCCATCTTTTTCGCGCGCAATCTGCGAGCGGTGGCGGACCAGGAAGCACGAGTTACAGGTGAACTCGTCGTTTGCCTGCGGGATGACCTGAATAACCAGTTCCTCGGCGACGATTTCGCCGCCGGGGCCGTTGGCGTCAAGGCCGTCGGTTTCGTCCAGTTCCAGCACGACGCTCTTGGCCGTGGGGGCGCTGGCAGATTGAAGAGCCTGGAGGGACTGCTCCTGGTTCTCTTTTACATCGGTACGGAGTTCGTCGTAATCGGCTGCCACTTTTTAAATGCCTCTTCGTGTTAGGGGGTTACCGGGTATGCAACGTACAGCATGCCATGAAAATTCCATACCATACCCCAGTTCTACAGCTTGTGGCGAAAACCACGTCGGTGACGCCCCAAAAAGCCGTCAACCGTGCCATTTCACCCCTGTATTAACGCAGATCAACGTCCAAAGACTGTAATTCGTTCACCGAGGGCGGAAGGACCCGGGATGGGGCATTGCGGGATTCAGCCGCAGAAGTCCCCGACCCAAGGCGGGACGGGGACTTCTGAGATGGTGAACCTCGACGGCGGTGGCCGTCGCCAAAGTGCTTTAGCGGCCGGTGCCGCCGTAGACGGTTGCCTCGGCTTCGCCGTCGAGCTCGAACGCATTGTGGATGGCGCGTACGGCGTCATCCAGGGCGTCAGCGCTGGTGACGACTGAGATACGGATCTCCGAGGTGGAGATCATGTCGATGTTGATGCCGGCGTCGGAGAGGGCCTTGAAGAAGGTGGCCGAGACGCCCGGGTGTGAACGCATGCCTGCGCCGATGAGGGAGAGCTTGCCGACGTGTTCGTTGTACTCAATGCTCTCGAAACCGATCTGCCCCTCAGCGGCTCGGAGGGCTGCCAGGGCGTCGGCGCCTTCGACGATGGGGAGGGTGAACGAAATATCCGTGCGGCCTGTGCCGTGGGTGGACACGTTCTGGACGATCATGTCGATGTTCGAGTGGGCATCGGCGATCACCTGGAAGATCGCGGCAGCCTTGCCGGGGATATCCGGGACGCCCACAACGGTGACCTTGGCTTCGGACCGGTCGTGTGCAACGCCGGAGATGATTGGCTGCTCCAAGGCAACTCCCTCTTGAATCGTGAACTTTTCGTCGGCGCCCGGGATGACCCAGGTGCCTTCCTTGTGACTGAATGAAGAACGGACGTGCAGCGGCACACCGAAGCGGCGCGCGTACTCCACGCACCGGAGGTGGAGGATCTTGGCGCCGGAAGCGGCCAGTTCCAGCATTTCCTCGCTGGAAATGCGGTCGATTTTTTGGGCCGAGGACACCACACGGGGGTCGGCAGTGTAGATGCCGTCAACGTCCGTGTAGATTTCGCAGACATCCGCTTCCAGGGCTGCGGCCAATGCGACGGCGGTGGTATCTGAACCGCCGCGGCCCAACGTGGTGATTTCGTTGGTGCTGCGGCTCATGCCCTGGAAACCCGCGACGATGGCGATGTGACCCTTGTCCAGGGCCGTGCGGATGCGGTGGGGATCGACGTCGATGATTCGCGCCTTGCCATGGATGCCGTCGGTAATCATGCCGGCCTGGGAGCCCGTGAACGACTGTGCCGAGGCGCCGAACTTGTTGATGGCCATGGCGAGCAATGCCATGGAAATCCGCTCACCGGCGGACAGCAACATGTCCATCTCGCGGGCAGGCGCGGAGTCCGTGACCTGTCCGGCCAGGTCCAGGAGTTCATCAGTAGTGTCGCCCATTGCTGAGACAACCACCACAACCTCGTTGCCGGCCTTCTGCGCATCCACGACGCGCTGTGCGACCCGCTTGATGCCATCAGCATCGGCAACCGAGGAGCCGCCGAACTTTTGAACGATCAGCTGCTTGGTAATGGCTGCCCCGCCTGCGAGCTCGTCGATCTTCACTTCGGTAGTGGGCATAGTCATGCGCGCACCCTCACTGCATCAATAGGGTTCGAACGCGGCATGCTGAATTCCAAATTGGAGCACGCCTGCGTAGCTTATTTGCCCAGTTTATCGCCGGGCGCAGCACTGACAGGAATTGTGACCACATAGCGGCCGGAGCATTCCCTGCACGCCCGGCGCCGTCACCAACCGGAGGTAGCCGGTCCGCCCTTGAACGGTCCCACAATCCGCTCCGTAATCCACCCGCCGTAGAAGCCGCCTTGCTGGAAAGTCACCTGCTCGCCGTCGACCTGGCACGAATCCATATGCGCGGGATAAAGGGCTACCCGGCCACGGAGAGTTTCGAACCCCTGCGCCGGATGGGGGTAAGTCCAGCCTCCACGCGGAACAACGACGCCGCCGCTCACGACGTCGAAGTAGCTTGCCTCGCCCTTGAATTCGCAGAAAGTCGTGCCGTCGGTAGGGAACAGAACGCCTGTCGGGAAGGCCTCAATGGGCAGGTAATACACGGGCGGGTGACTGGTCTCCAGAACACGCACGGAGTCGGTGGTATCCACCATCACCTGACCGCCAAGCCGGACCACAATCCTTTCCGAAGTTGGTTCGACCTTCGGCGGGCGTGGGTAATCCCACACGGATTCCTGCCCGGGCTTGGGCTTTATGGGCCGGGGGCGCTTGGTACCGGGGAACCCGGGGAGAGGGGCCATGTGACCATGGTCCCACCTTCTTTCCGGAAACGGATGTTGGTACTGGCGCTCCCGGCGTACCATCCACCTCATGAGGTCTGCGAGTGGCGATGGTCCGCGTTCCTGATCACCCGGGGCCCGATTCCGGCCGGGATGAGGCCGCCTATGAGGTCATCGGAGGTGGGCTGGTAGACGATCAGCCTCATGTAGCGTCCCGCGACGACGGCTCGGATCCGATGCAGGACACCCCATTCGCGGAGGCAGTCCGGGCTGCCTGGTGGGAAGCCGAAAAGTCCTTCACGTCGTGGTTGTTTTGGTTCTCGTGCTGCTTGGGCGTTGCGTTTTCGTGGGGAGGGGCGGCGCTCCTGTTCGCTTCGGCGCAGCTGAATGGCTGGGTTAGGGACGAGCTGCCCACGGCCACGTTCGTCGTCACCGCACTCCTATTGGCTTTCGCGGCCGCGGTACTGGGAGTCAGCTGGGGATTCCGCCATGTTCCTGGAAGCTTTCCAGTGGCGCTTCTGGCAGGGGCCATGCGGGGATGCGCCTTGGCTGCACCGGCCGCGCTGGTCCTGATCGTGGTGGGCAGCAGTGTCGGTGGGCCGCTCGCGCTGGCGGCTGCCGCCGTCGTCGTGATTGTCCTTGAAGTGGCGCTGTTCGGGCTCCTGGGTGCCGGTACGCGCGCCTGCTTCGCGGCGAAGGCCCCCGGCGTTGCCCTGGCTGCAGTGCTGGTGGCCTTCTTCTGCGTGGGAAATGTGGTGCTCACCGTCCTGTTGCTGCCTGGGACGTCGGACGTGGCCAGCGCTTCAGTTCCTGTGAACATGCAGCGCGATGACGCCGGGAGGGTCACTTCCTATGAGTGCGTTGGCGATCTCCACCCGGTGGAGGTGGCACATACGGACAGGGTTGCCTGGCTGGCTGCTTCCAATCCGGCGTTGTTGCTGGGCAGTGTCGGGGCAGGATTCGTTCCGCCTGACAACGATGTCGCGTGGGTGCTGTCGGGGCTGCAGTTCGCCGTCGACGGGCCCGCCGCGGAGATCCCTTGTCTCAACGGCGCGGCAAGTGACGGGCTGCCACCGCCCATGCCCGTGGCCCTGATGGGGTTTGCAATGCAGGCTGGCGTGGCTGTCCTGGTTGCGCTCCTCGGGCGCTGGTTGATGTCCCGTAGAGCGGCTGCCAAGCCCGCCGCTTGAAGGACTACAGCAGGGCGTTCCGACGGCCTTCGAAGGCGCGGCCCAACGTGACCTCGTCGGCGTACTCCAGGTCTCCGCCGACGGGCAGCCCGGAAGCCAGCCGCGTCACGGCGACACCGATCGACTTGAGCATCCGGGCCAGGTACGTGGCCGTGGCTTCGCCTTCAAGGTTGGGGTCTGTGGCGATGATGATTTCCTGGATTGCGCCGTCATTGAGGCGCGTAAGGAGTTCGCGGATGCGCAGCTGCTCGGGGCCGATGCCGGCGATGGGGTTGATGGCCCCAC
Organism: Paenarthrobacter sp. NPDC057981; assembly: GCF_042886835.1. Lineage (NCBI taxonomy): Bacteria > Bacillati > Actinomycetota > Actinomycetes > Micrococcales > Micrococcaceae > Paenarthrobacter > Paenarthrobacter sp. NPDC057981. The sequence goes on along the minus strand of NZ_JBHVQI010000021.1, from coordinate 41,672 downwards.
CGAGCACGTGGTACCGGCCACGGAACGATCGCGTCCGTTCCACGGCCAGCACGTCCTTGGACTCCTCCACAACGCAAATCACCGACGGATCACGACGCGGATCGCGGCAGATATTGCACGTTTCCTGCTCGGTGACGTTGAAGCAGACGGAGCAGAACTTCACGCGTTCCTTGACGGTGGTTATGGCCGTGACCAGGCGTTTCATGTCCTCAGGGTCGGCCTCCAGAATGTGGAACGCCAGGCGCTGCGCTGATTTCGGCCCCACGCCGGGGAGGCGGCCGAGCTCATCAATCAGCTCCTGAACTGCACCTTCGTACACAATGTCCTCATTTGTTTGAAATCAATGCTGGAGTCAGCGGGTTTGCAGGGGAGAACCGTCCAAGGCGCGCTCTTCGATCAGCTTCCCGCCCAGAATACGCTCCACGGCAGCCCGCCCAAAGACCCTCGATTCCTCGATGGTTTCGTCCTCCGGGCTTGGAATATCTTCCGGCGCAGCAACCGGGGCAGCTTGCGTCCGGACGGGTGCCTGGACGCGCCCTGCCTGGGCTTCGGGGCTGTTGGTCAGCCGTTGGTACAGGCTCTGACGGCCGTTGGAATTGCCCGACGGCGCGTCCTCCTCAAGCGTGGCAACTGAACCGTGCGCTTCGTCTGGTTGCGTCGCCAAGGAAGGCCAGGTGGGGATGGGGCTGGCGGGCTGTCCGCTCCCGGTTGCCGGGGCGGTGCCTGCCATGGCCGCCGTCGCTTGCGTTCCTGGCCAGCTCGACGCCGGTGCGACGTCCCAGCTGGAGCTTGGGTTCTGCTCGGCGTTGGTTGGGTGACCGTAGGATGCGGTTGCCGTCTCCGGGACCTGGGCTGCGGCGGGCTCGTAATCGGGGGCAGCCACTGAGGGTGCGGGGGCCTCCTCCGGGGTGGACGTTGCCTTGCCCACGTTGGATTCGGTTCCGACCACCCACGTGCCCGGGGCCTGCTCTACTGCGCGGGACCACGGGTCATCGGACGGCTTGGGCGCGGCGGGTGCCTGTGCCGAGGAACCTGCCCCGGTGGGTGCTCCCGCGGGGGAGGTTGCTCCAGCGGGGGAAGTCTGGGGGTACCCCTGGGACGCGGCTCCCCGGCCGTAGCCGGAAGGAGGCTCCCAATCAGCCGGTGGCTCTTCATCCAACGGCGGGGCGTCCTCGTCCAGCGGCGGTCCCCAGTCGTCATCCGGGTAGGAGTAGTCGCCGGCGGCCGCGGGCGGGGCAGCTGCCACGGGTGCGGCTGCCACGGGTGTCGGGGCAGAAGGCGCCGGAGGCGCGGGCGTTGCCGGGGCTGCTGCTGGTGCCGGAGTCTGCTTGGGAGCCGGCTCCTGGGGAGAAACCTGCTGCGGGGCGGCTTGGCCAGGGTTCGCCGGCGTAGGAGCCACTGCTGCCGCCGGCGCCAAACCCCATGCGGAGTCAACCGACGACACCTGCGCTGGGGCTGATGCCTGTGCCGGGGCCGACGACTCAGCCGCCGACGATTCAGCAGGAGTGCCCGCCGCGGCTGGGGCAGCCGGGGTTTCCCGGCTAGTAGGCGCTTTTGGGTTTGGCTCAGAGCTCGCTGAGCTGCTGCCGCCAGCCACTGCGACGATCTGGCAGTCGATGCCGATGGTCTTGTGGATTGCCTGGCGTAGGTTTTCGGAATGGTCTGCGCGACCAAAAGCACCAGCAAGGCCGCCGGTAGTGAACGCGAGGGTAAGCACCTGTCCGTCGAACTGGGCGACCTGTGCGTTGGGTTCAACGAGCGCCCATGTACTGCGCTTGATCTTGGTCAGTGTCTGCAGCACGTCCGGCCACGCCCGGCGAAGAGCCTCGACGTCGCCGCCACCTGCGGGGGCGGGGCCCGGAGCCGCAGCTGCCGGTGCCACGGCGGGGGCCGCCTGCGGAGCCGCATGCTCTGTCGGTTGGGTGGCCCGCGGCTGAACGGCGGCCTGCTTGGCGGGTGCCTGCTGTGCCGGAGCCTGCTGGGGAGCGGCTGCTTGGGCTGTGCGGCCGGCGGCAGGGCGATCCTCGACTGGCCAGTCGTTGGTCGAAACGCGCGGGGCTGTCAGCCCTTCGCGTGCTGCGGCATCGGTAGACGGCGCCTGGGCAGGAGCGGCCGATGGGGCAGCGCCAGCAGCAGCCGCGCTTGCTTCGGAGCGAGAGCCTGCAACCTCCGGAACCGATGCTGCTGCTTGGGCGGGAGCGGCGGCAGGTGCCGCCTGTGCCGGCGCAGCAGTGGAAGGAGTCGCCGCCGTCGGAACCGCAGCAGCAGGCGCCGTTGCAGCAACGACCGCTGTACCGGCGTCGCCCGCGTAGTTCAGGCGACGTTCCACGCGGTCTATGCGTGCGGCGATTCCCCGCTCGGTTTGCTCGGAGCCAGGCAGCAGAATGCGCGCGCAGAGCAGCTCGAGGTGCAGCCGCGGTGACGTGGCACCGGTCATCTCCGTAAGGGCGGTGTTGGTGACGTCGGCAGCGCGTGAGAGTTCAGCAGCACCCAGGTTGGTGGCCTGGTTGCGCATCCGTGCGATCTGGTCCTCGGGCATTCCGCGGAGGATCGCCTGGGCACTTTCGGGCATGGCCTGGACGATGATGAGATCGCGGAACCGCTCCAGGAGGTCTTCGACGAAGCGTCGGGGATCGTGGCCGGTTTGGATGACCCGGTCAACCGCCCGGAAGACCGTGGCGGCATCGGCGGCCGCAACGGCGTCGACGATGTCATCGAGCAGGGACGCGTGGGTGTACCCGAGCAGCGCCACCGCGAGTTCGTAGTCCAAACCGTTGGGGCCAGCGCCAGCCATGAGCTGGTCGAGCACCGAAAGGGTGTCACGCACAGAGCCGCCGCCGGCGCGGATCACCAGCGACAGCACACCCGGGGCGACAGGAACGTTTTCCTGCCTGCAGAGCAGCTCAAGGTACTGCATGAGCGGCTCCGGCGGCACCAACCGGAAGGGGTAGTGGTGCGTGCGGGAGCGGATGGTGCCGATGACCTTGTCCGGCTCCGTGGTGGCGAAGATGAACTTGATGTGTTCCGGCGGCTCTTCGACGATCTTGAGGAGCGCATTGAAGCCGGCCGACGTGACCATGTGGGCCTCGTCGATGATGAAGATCTTGTATCGGTCGCGGACCGGGGCGAACGTAGCGCGCTCGCGGAGGTCGCGGGCATCGTCCACACCACCGTGGCTGGCGGCGTCGATCTCGATCACGTCCAGCGAACCCGAACCGCCGCGGGCCAGTTCGACGCAGCTGGGGCACGTGCCGCACGGGGTGTCAGTGGGGCCCTCGGCGCAATTCAGACAGCGTGCAAGGATGCGGGCAGAGGTGGTTTTACCGCAGCCGCGCGGGCCGGAGAAGAGGTAGGCGTGGTTCACGCGGTTTTTCCGGAGCGCCGTCATCAGCGGCTCCGTGACGTGTTCCTGCCCGATAACGTCCGCGAAAGAGTCCGGACGGTACCTTCGATACAGGGCAGTTGTAACAGTCACAAGTGAAACCTACCTATAGGGACTGACATTTAAATAAGAGACCCCTCATGCACCCGCCAGAGCCCATCTACCCTTGCTACCTTCCGGTCCTGGGGGAGTTCAACAGGATGACGCCACATGAGGGGCCGTCGACAAGCTTACCCGAACTTGGTGCGGCGTTCGAATCGGCCTCAGCCAGTGTGGAAAACGCTCGACGGCGGGTGGTTGGCAGCGAAATCGGTGCGTTGTCTGAGGCGTGGAATAGGATCGCCAAACCAGCTCCGCTGCAACGGCCCGGGAGGGTGATTTTCGCACGGGTCGGAGATCTACGGTTTAGGCGGAGGCATGGCGACGTTTGCGTTTATCGACGAGTCCTTGGTGAGTCGTCGAAATGGTGATGATGTCTATGTTCTTGGGGCGGTGGTGCTTGCCCAGTGTGACGTTGATAGTGCTCAGGAAGTCCTGCTGACACTTAAAAGCAGTTCGGCCAAGAAGCTCCATTGGCGCGATGAACAAACTCATTCGCGCCGCAGGCTGGTCAAGGAACTGTCCAGCTTGCCCCTGACTTGCTGCGTCGTGGTTAGATCCAAGCCAACGGGAGACAGCCAGGAAAGGCAGCGAAGACTTTGTTTGGAGCGGCTGTTTCATGAGCTCGATCGTCTCGGGGTTTCGCGCGCGGTCATTGAGTCCCGGGGTAACGCAGACGACAGGCGCGACATGAAAATGCTTCAAGTCCTGCGTTCGGCACGCGCGATAGGCTCCGGCATTCGGATGGAACACATTCCTGGGCCTAAAGAGCCCATGCTTTGGGCGGCGGATGTCTTATGCGGCGCTGTCGCGCAAGGGGAACAGGGTGTGGCTGATTACTTTGACCAGATAGCTTCCCTGGCCCACGTCCATCGGATCTGATGAGAGCTTAAATCGCGAAGCCCCAGGCCCTGTCATCCGGCAGGAACTCCTGAGGCTCACTTCCACGACCACCTCGATGGTATGGCGTGCTATCAGTATCCGTTGGCAAGGCTGGCCAAGTCAATCGGTGGGGCCAATCACCGCCACCCACTAACGGGCCACGTCATGAAAGCCGGTTCGTCGTAGGGGTGCGCCGCCCGCAGGGCCAGCACTACGCCGTCGAGCGCTGCTTCCCCAACCACGCACTCAACGCGGATTTCCGCCACCTGCTCCTCGATCCCCACCTCTCCTATGAACGGCTGGGCGCCGGGCTGGGGAGTGAACCGGCCAGTGCCTGGGGAAGTGTAAAAACAGTGGGAGTAGTCGCCGATCCGACCCGCGCCTGCGTCTCCCATGGCCAACAGAACTTCTTCGATATGCGTGTCCGGTACGTAAACCACGAGAGCGTGAAGCTGCGTCATGCAGACATCTTGTCAGCAAATTAGGCTACAAACCGGTCTCAACCATTGCAAAAGAAGGAACAGCGGCGGACCATGTTTATGTACACCGATTGGGGCAATCTCAAGGTTGTGAGCTGCGGGGCCTGGGGGCGAGGGGCCGGACCCGGTAGCTCAACGGTTGTGCCGCAAGAATGGGCGCGTTGGGGGCGTCCATTTTTCCGTTAAGGGGACCTTCTCCGCGCGTGTCAGGCAGTGCCGATTTCCCTCGATTACACGATGCCGAAATTCTCGGGTACAGTAGTATCTGCTTTCGAATCGGAAGCAAGGAGAATTCGCCTAGCGGCCTATGGCGCACGCCTGGAACGCGTGTTGGGTTAACGCCCTCGGGGGTTCAAATCCCCCATTCTCCGCGTTTGGCCCCAGTCTTCGGACTGGGGCCTTTTGCGTTCCTAGGAAGCTACCTCGGCGTCCGCTTGCTGCTCCGCATCCTGCTGCTGCGCTTCGGCCACCCGTTCCAAGACCTCGCGGCACGCTGCGGTTGCCGGGTGGATCCTGCCCGCCGTCCTGGTGGAAGTGAATACGGTTCGCTTGGGCAGACCCGGAAGATCCAGCAGTTGGACTGTCCGGCTCCGGCCCGTCCAGACGAGGTCCGGCATGAGGGCCACGGCATTGCCCGATTCGATGAGCCGGATTTGCGCTTGGAGGTCGGCGGTTTCGTAGCGCACGTCCGGTTCGAAGCCGGCCGATCGGCATGCCTGCTCGGCCCAGTGACGGGAGGCAGCACCCCTCGGCTCCATGACCCACGGCATGGACGCGGTGTCCGCGAGCGAGGAAACAGTCTCCCCGCCCAACCCGACCGGGGGAGTGGCCAGGCGGATGGCGTCGCTGGTCAGCGTGACGCGGTCCAACCCGCTGTGGTGCGGCGCAGCATGGCCGGGGTACTGCTCGGCCACCACCAGATCGAAGTCCCGCGCCCACGTTTCGTAGAGGGCTGTCTCCGGTTCACGCTGGGTCATTTCCACCCGCACTTCCGGGTACTCCTGGCGCATGATGCTGAGGAAGCCGGGCAGAAGCGCCAACGCGGCCGATTGGAAGACGGCCAGACGGACCGTTCCCGTGACCATCGACAAGGAAGCGGCGAGTTCGGTTTCAGCCCGCTCCAGCGTCTCCAGCAGCGCCGCGGTGTGCGCCACTAGGATCTCTGCCTGCGGCGTGAGTTGCACCCGGCGTCCGGCCTTGCGCAGCAGTTCCACCCCGGCTTCCTTCTCCAGGAGCGTCAATTGCTGGGACACGGACGAGGGGCTGTACTGCATCGCGTCGGCCACTTCGGCGAGGGTCCCGCGGATCTTCAATTCGTGCAGCAAACGCAGCCTGCGGACGTCCAACACGATGGCCTCCAAAGGTTCGGGATGGGTAATGAATATTCGTCAGAAAAGATCGCTTTTCCTAATGAGATTGTAGATCCATACTGATGGAAACAAACAAACTTCTCCGCCTCAGAAGGAGCCCCCATGACCAGCACCCTCCCGGATGCCACAGCCCCGCGCACCCAGGATTCCGGGCAGTTCGATGCTCTGGCCCACGAAGCCATTGCGTTGGTCCGCCACTGGTTGACCGAAGCCAGCAAGATTCCTGTCGACGTGTCCGCCCAACGCCTCGCCGGCGTCCTGAAGGACCCGAACGGCCTGGAATTCACTGTTGGATTCGTCGACGGCGTCATCCGCCCCGAGGATCTGTCGGTCGCCGGCCGTAAGCTCGCCGAGCTCGCCCCCAAGGTGCCCAAGTTCCTGCCTTGGTACATGCGCAGCGCTGTCCGCGTAGGCGGCGTCATGGCTCCGATCCTCCCGCAGGTGGTTATCCCGATCGCCCGCCGCGTTCTCCGCGAAATGGTGGGCCACCTGATCGTTGATGCCACCGACGCCAAGCTTGGCCCGGCCATCGCGAAGATCAAGCAGGACGGCGTGCACCTGAACGTCAACCTCCTGGGCGAAGCTGTCCTGGGCGAGCACGAGGCAGCCCGCCGGCTGGAAGGTACCCTCAAGCTCCTGGCCCGCGACGACGTGGACTACGTCTCCATCAAAGAATCCTCCACCGTCGCACCGCACTCGCCGTGGGCCTTCGACGAAGCCGTCGACCACGTGGTGGAGAAGCTCACCCCGCTCTACCGCCTCGCGGCATCCTTCCCCAAGCCCAAGTTCATCAACCTGGACATGGAGGAATACAAGGACCTGAGCATGACCATCGCTGTGTTCAAGCGCATCCTGGACATGCCCGAGTTCAAGAACCTCGAGGCCGGCATCGTCCTCCAGGCATACCTCCCCGATGCCCTCGGCGCCATGCAGGAACTGCAGGAGTGGGCCACGGCCCGCCGCGCGCAGGGTGGCGCACCCATCAAGGTCCGCGTGGTCAAGGGCGCCAACCTTCCCATGGAGCAGGTTGAGGCCTCGCTGCACGATTGGCCGCTGGCAACGTGGGGCACCAAGCAGGACTCCGATACCAGCTACAAGAACGTCATCAACTACGCCCTCACCCCGGAGCACGTTGACGCGGTCCGCATCGGCGTTGCCGGCCACAACCTCTTCGACGTCGCGTTCGCCTGGCTCCTTGCCAAGCAGCGCGGGATTGCCGGTCAGGGACAGAAAGCGATCGAATTCGAGATGCTCCTGGGCATGGCAACCGGCCAGGCAACGGCTGTCCGCAAGGACGTCGGCAGCCTCCTGCTCTACACACCCGTGGTCCACCCGGGCGAGTTCGACGTTGCCATCGCCTATCTGATCCGCCGCCTGGAGGAAGGCGCCAGCCAGGAAAACTTCATGTCTGCGGTCTTCGAGCTGAGCGAAAACGAAGCCCTGTTCAAGCGCGAGCAGCAGCGCTTCCTGAACTCCCTGGCCCAGCTCACGGATACAGTGCCCGGTCCCAACCGCCGGCAGGACCGCCGTCTTCGGGCCGAGCCCGCACCAACCGAGGGCTTCCGCAACACCCCGGACACCGACCCCGCCCTGCCGGCAAACCGTGCGTGGGGCCGTGACATCCTGGGGCGCATCCCCGGTTCCACGGCAGGCGACAAGATTGTGGAGTCCACCAAGGTTTCCGACGCCGCCGCCCTCGAGCAGATCATCTCGACGGCGGTCGAAGCCGGGAAGGCGTGGGGCGCACGCCCCGCCGCGGAGCGTGCAGCCATCCTGCACCGCGCCGGCGAAGTCCTTGAGGCCCGCCGCGCCGAGCTCCTGGAGGTCATGGCTTCCGAAACCGGCAAGACCATCGACCAGGGCGACCCCGAGGTCAGCGAAGCAATCGACTTCGCGCACTACTACGCCGAGCGCGCCAAGGACCTGGAAACGGTCGACGGCGCCACGTTCGTCCCGGCCAACCTCACCGTCGTGACCCCGCCATGGAACTTCCCGGTGGCGATCCCCGCCGGCTCGACCCTCGCGGCACTGGCCTCAGGTTCCGCCGTCGTCATCAAGCCTGCCAAGCAGGCCCGCCGCTCCGGTTCCGTCATGGTGGATGCCCTCTGGGAGGCCGGCGTGCCGAAGGACGTGCTGGCACTCGTCCAGCTCGAAGAGCGTGACCTCGGTACCCAGCTGGTCTCGCACCCCAGCGTTGACCGCGTCATCCTGACCGGTGGCTACGAAACGGCCGAGCTGTTCCGTTCCTTCCGCCAGGACCTGCCCCTGCTCGCGGAGACTTCCGGTAAGAACGCGATCATCGTGACCCCGAGTGCTGACCTTGACCTGGCCGCGAAGGACGTTGTGTACTCCGCTTTCGGACATGCCGGACAGAAGTGCTCCGCTGCCTCCCTGGTGATCCTGGTCGGTTCGGTGGCCAAGTCCGCCCGCTTCCACAACCAGCTCATCGACGCCGCCCGCTCCCTGACCGTGGGCTACCCGGAGAACGCCACCACGCAGATGGGCCCGATCATTGAGCCCGCCAACGGCAAACTCCTCAACGCCCTCACCACCCTGGGCGACGGCGAAACGTGGGCCATCAAGCCCGAGCGCCTCGACGAGACCGGCCGTCTGTGGTCCCCGGGCATCCGTTCGGGCGTCAAGCGCGGCTCCTACTTCCACCTCACCGAGTTCTTCGGACCGGTCCTCGGCGTCATGACCGCGGAGACCCTTGAGGAAGCCATCGCCATCCAGAACGAGATCGAGTACGGCTTGACTGCCGGCCTGCACTCCCTGGACTCCGCTGAAATGGGTGTCTGGCTGGAGAAGATCCAGGCTGGAAACTTGTACGTCAACCGCGGTATCACCGGTGCGATCGTGCAGCGCCAGCCGTTCGGTGGCTGGAAGAAGTCGGCCGTCGGTGCCGGAACCAAGGCTGGTGGACCGAACTACCTGATCGGTCTGGGCAGCTGGGTCCCCGCTGAAGCCAAGGCCAAGGGCGGCACCGTCCTTGAAGGTGCCGCCTCGCAGATCCTCGCCGCGGCAAAGTCCGCAGACGTCACCGCTGCGGAATACGAGACCCTCCAGCAGTCACTCTTCAGCGACGCCGAGGCTTGGGCAACCGAGTTCGGCACCCGCAAGGATGTCTCGGCCCTGACCGCTGAGCGCAACGTCTTCCGCTACCGTTCATTGCCCGTGACCGTCCGCCTCTCTGAAGGCGAGCGGCTCGCTGAGCTGCTGCGCGTTGTGGCAGCCGGTGCTGTGGCTGGTTCGAAGCTCTCGGTGAGCTCCGCCGTCGTACTTCCCGACGCCGTGGTGACCGCGTTCGCCGGTCTTGGCGTCAACGTCCGGATCGAGGACGACGCCGCGTGGCTGGCTCGTGCGGCATCGTTCGACGGCGGCCGCATCCGGCTGATCGGTGGCGACTTCGCCGCGCTGAGCGCAGCGATGGGTGGGCGTCCCGACGTCGCGGTCTACCACGGCGCCGTGACCCAGGCCGGCCGGATCGAGATGCTCCCGTTCCTCCGTGAGCAGGCTGTGTCCATCACGGCCCACCGCTTCGGCACGCCGAACCACCTCTCGGACCAGCTGATCTAGCGTCCCGCTTCAACGACTGAAAGCCAGCTCTTCGGCGCAACCCGCACTGCATGGGTCCGCGCCGAGGGGCTGGCTTTCTGCTTTCCAGTCAAGCGTCCGCGTACCCGAGCCTCCGCAACCTTTGGCGGGCCGCTTGTTCGCTGGGCCCATGGGACCCGAGGGTGAACCGGACCATTCCCAGCACCACCCTGGCAGCCGTGATCACCGGCAAAGGGACCGGCCCCAACATGGGCCGCTGAAGGCCCAGCAAGTCCCTGTATTTTGGCTCAAGACTGGCGATGGCTGCCCCGAAAAGGATGCTGTAGCCGGGCTTGAGGAGGGGGCTCAGTGGCGGATGCTGGATGAAGGATACTGTCTCGGCCAGCCTTTCATCAGCCCGCAGAATCCCTGATGCGTACCACCTTTCCAACTCTTCGCGGACCTGGAACTCGGTGAGGGGCGGGTCCTGCACCCCCATGAGCTGCCCCGCTGCTGCCCACTCGCGGACGTAGGCATCAGCTCCGCCGGGGATGGAAACGCCCCAGATCCGGTTGGCCGTCAGGAACGAGTCGGCGTAGGTCACGTGCACCCAGCGGAGGAGTTCGGGATCGTTGGCGGCGTACTCATGAACCGCGCCGTTCCCGTCCACGTAGGTCCCACGGACGCGTTCGTGGATCCTGCGGACCACGGCTGTGGCAGACTCGGCCGCCTCTGTTGATCCGTACGTCACCGTGAAGATCCAGCGCACCGTGTTGGCCAGGCGGCCCAGGGGATCCTTCTGGAAACCGGAGTGCTCGTAGACGCCGGCCAGGGCACCGGGGTGGAGGGCCTGCATCAGCAGCACCCGGATCCCCGCCACAATGGTGGCCACGTGCCCATGCACCGCCCAGACGGCCGAGCCCGGAAGGTGATATCCGGCGTCGTTCCCTTCCGCCAGGCGCGGCACCCACTCAGGCGGCGTCCCCGACGTCCCGGTGAACGTGCGCTGGAGTTCGTGGCGGTACTCCGTGAGGTAGTTCCTCATGCATCCAATGAGACCTCACATCCGCCAGACCGTACAGAGGGAGTTTTCGTACAACTAATGCCCTTATGAGCGGCTCATAAGGGCATTGGCTGTACAAAAACCCGGGGTTAGAGGGTGGTGCGGCGTCGGGAAGGTGCGGCTGCCACCAGCAGGGCGGCAATTGCGACGGCGGCACTCAGGATGAGTCCCGGACGGTACTGTTCCAGCATGGCTTGGGCGCTGACGGTACCGGCCGCTTGGCCGTGGCCACTGACCAAGGCTGTGGTGACGGCGAGGACCAAAGCGGCACCAACCTGCGTGCTGGTCTGAATGAGCCCTGCGGCCAGGCCTTGCTCGGAATCCTTGATGCCTGCCGTGGCCTGCACGTTGATGGACGGGAAGGCCAGGGCGAAGCCGATGCCTAGAAGGACCACCGAGGGCAGGATGTCCAGCGCGTAGTTCGGGGTGGTGCCCACCCTGAGGAAGAGCACGTAGCCCAATCCAAGCGCGGTGAGGCCAGTGAGGATCAGCTGCGTGGCTCCGAACTTTTCAATGAGCCGGTCGGCGAACGGAGCGCTGGTGGCCACCAGCAGGCCCGCCGGCAGCAAGGCCAACGCCATTCCCAGAGGGGTCCAGCCGAGCACGGACTGCAGGAACATGGTGACGATGAACTGGAAGCTTAGGTAGGAACCGAAGAGCCCCACTGCGCTCAAGTTGGCCCGTGCAACCCAGCCTTCCTTCAAGATGCCGAAGCGGATAAGCGGGTGCTTGACCTTGTTCTCGATGATTGCGAAGGCTGCCAGCACTGCGGCAGAAACTGCGAATCCGGCGATTGTTGCCACAGATCCCCAGCCCTGCTCAGGTGCTGAAACCAAGGTGTACACCAGGCCGAGCATGCCCAGGGCGAGGGTCACGGCTCCCCAGATGTCGTGCCCGCTGTTTTCGGCTGATGGCTTGTCCTTGGGGATGAATTTCATGCCCAGCAGTACCACGATCACGGCGATCGGCACGGATACCAGGAACGTCCAGCGCCAGCTCAGGCTGGTCATCAGGCCGCCGACCACCAGGCCCAGGGAGAACCCGCTGGCACCGAACGTAGTGAAGATGGAGAGCGCTTTGTTGCGTTCGCGGCCCTCGGCAAAGTTCGTGGTGATGATGGAGAAGCCGGTGGGTGCAGTGAAGGCGGCTGCCAGGCCCTTTACAAAGCGGGTGGCGATCAGGATTGCGGGGTCGTCCACCAGGCCGCCGAGGAGCGACGCGGCTGCGAACACAGTCAAGGCAATGAGGAAGATACGACGGCGGCCCAACAGGTCCGCGAGCCGCCCACCAAGGAGCAGGAGGCTTCCGTAGCCCAAGACGTAGGCGGAGACGATCCACTGCAGGGAATCGGTTCCGAGGTGGAGTTCCTGTCCGATGGAGGGCAAGGCGACGCCAACCATGGAGACGTCCAGGCCATCGAGGGCAAGGACGGTGCAGACAACCATCAGAAGAAGCCACTGGGCCCGCGTCCAGCGGACCACTGTTGACGCTGTCGCCAAGGGTGGCTCGACGGGTGTATTGAGGGTGGTGGGTGAGGTCATGGGATCAATCTATATGACGTGTCATTCAATGACAAGGAATATGACGTGGAATTTTATGACGTGGATTTTAATGACTTGATGGCCTAGGATGGGGACATGGCAACGACGCGTGACCGCCAGCTGGAAGACCGGGAATTGGTTGAGCAGTGGCGCGACATCCAGAGCTCTTACTTCCGTACCGCAGGAGCAATCGACCGCGCCCTTGAGGCCAAATTCGATATCGGGCTGAACGAGTTCGAGATCCTGGACCTCGTGGCCGAGAGCGAAGAGTCGTCGTGCCGCATGAAGTCCTTGGGGGAGCGGACCCCGATGACCCAGAGCGCCGTGTCCAAAGTGGTGGACCGCCTCGAAAAAGCAGGCCTCGTCACCCGTCAGACCTGCGCCGAAGACCGTCGTTCGCTCTTCCTGGAACTGACCGAGGCCGGCCGCGCACTTCACTCAACCGCCGCCGTCGAACACCGCGCGCTGCTGAAGGAAAACCTGGGCTGACGGGCACCTGACAAATCTCAAGACATCTTGAGCAAAAACTGATCCAACCTTTCGCTGTACAGCCCCCGCGAAGCCTTTATTTCTGCTGGGATTCCCGCAAGAATGGTGCTTGCACGCCAGGCTGGGGTTTGGTGCCGCTGGCTTTGGGGAGTGTTTTGTGGGCAAGCATCATGAATCAGACCGGGCGATTGACCTGATCCGCACCGAAAAATTCCGTCGCGTTCTCATCGCCGGATGTCTTGCCGTTCTGGCCTTCTTCGCCTTCGGCTTCCAACCACTGACAGCCGTTCCGGCAGGATCAGTGAATCCGGTGACAGCCCAAGGTGTCGTCGGACCCACGGCATTGGGGAGCCTGACCCCGCCCGAGGCCGAAACCATGGTCATCGACCCCACCCAGGCACCCCCCGAGCAACTGCCCGGCACGCCTATGGTCTACTTTGACCGGGCGATGGTCCGGACGGTCAGCAAGGACGGTTCCACTGGCCTGACGGTTGCCTCGGCCGGCATGTCCCGTCCTCCTGCGGGCAGTCTCTACGCGCCCCTGGAAGTACTCAACCCAAGCTCCCCGTACGGTTACCGCTACAGCCCGCTGACGGGCTTGGCCGGCGAGTTCCACTGGGGCCAGGACTACGCGGCCCCCTGCGGAACACGGGTCTACGCGGCCGACGCTGGCGTTGTCCGCGCCGTGGGTTGGCACATCTGGGGCGGCGGCAACCGTGTGGAAATTGAGCACGGCAACGGCCTGGTCACCACCTACAACCACCTGCAGGACATCGGCGTCACACAGGGCCAGTCGGTCCGCGTTGGCGAAGTCATCGCCGAAGTCGGCACCACTGGCTGGTCCACGGGTTGCCACCTCCACTTTGAGACGATCGTCAACGGCCTCCACACCAACCCGAACGGCTGGACGTATCTGCCCATCAAGCAGGTGGATCCACTGCAAACCATGACGTTCGTGAACTACCAGCCAGGAGTTGGCACGGGCAGCTCCGCGCCGCAGTGGGCAGTGCCCGTGGCCGACGGCACCAACCGCGCGGTCATCGGCGGCGAGCACGAAGAAGAAGTCGCTCCGCCAGTCGTGGTCCCGCCAGTCACCTCTGTGGACACGCCTGGCCCGGTTGTCACTACACCGCCCCAAACCACGACGCCGGTGCCGTCACCGTCCGTAACGGCCACGCCGACGCCGACGGTCACCCCGGCTCCAAGCGTCACGCCCACCCCGAGCGTCACCCCGACGCCGTCGGTGACCCCCACCCCAAGCGTCACCCCGACACCGACGGTCACGACGCCGAGCGTCACGCCCTCGCCTACTACAGCTCCTGAGACCACGGTTCCGGTCGTGCCGCCCGTGCAGACCCCCGTCCAGGCGCCAACGGTCGAGGCGCCAGTGGTCCAGGCGCCAGCCGTCCAGTCCGCTGTCGCGCCGCCGCCGGCCGCCGTCGTCGAACCTCCTGCGCCGGTTGCTCCGGCCCCGCCAGCAGTAGCGCCCGCACCGGTAGCGGTGCCGGTGGTTCCCGCCGTGACGCAGCCAGTGGCGTCCGTTCCGACGCCGGTTGCCCCGGCCCCCGTGGCTCCGGCACCCGCACCCGTGGCGGTCCTGCCGTCGGCACTCCCGTTAGTGACGCTCCCGCCCGGTTACATCCTCATCGCCCCGGACCTGGTCCAGAGGCCGGACGGCGTGATCGTGCCGCTGTCCACGCTCACCGTTCCTACGCCCTGAAACGCCACAACCCCGGGCATTTTCGCGGCTCCAAGCCAGCTCCCGTAAGCTCGATGGCGGCGATCCCGCCAGCCGACGACGTCAGGAAGCGAATCCGATGACCAGCCTCTACAGCATTCCCATCACCTTCAACGATGGCTCCGAAGGCGACTTCGGCCGGTTCGAAGGCAAAGCCGTGATGGTGGTCAACGTGGCTTCCAAATGTGGCTACACCCGCCAGTACGCTGGACTGGAAGAGCTGTACGGCAAGTACCGTGGGCAGGGGCTGGAGATCCTCGGCGTGCCCTGCAACCAGTTCGGTGGCCAGGAGCCAGGCGCCGATGAGGAAATTGCAGAGTTTTGCGAGCGGAATTTCGGCGTGACGTTCCCGTTGACCAGCAAAGCGAACGTCCTGGGCAAGGAACAGCACCCCCTGTTCGCCGAGCTGACCCGGGATGACGACGGCCAAGCAGTGAAGGTGAAGTGGAACTTCGAGAAGTTCGTCGTCAACCGCTCAGGGGAGCTCGTAGGACGGTTCCCATCCGCAGTGGAGCCTGACTCCGAAGACCTCTTGAAAGCAGTGGAAGAAGCGTTGGCGTAAGCCGGCAGAGCTGAAAGGGAGGAAAGTAATTTTCCAACATTCCGCCGGGAGTTAGCCGGTTGTTGGCTTTCTGTCTGGTTGGATTGGACCTACTGGGGTTGACACGGGAGGCGCCGTCTCCCACCAAACGCTAAGGCAGCTATGGAGTTCATCGAGGCCGAATATCCCAAACCAGGTCATGTGCTGCTGCACTTGAGTGACCTTCACCTGGTGGGTGGTCCCGGCACGCTCTATGGCTCTGTGGACAGTGAAACCAGGCTCCAGGAGATTTGCGACCAGATCGTCGCCTCCCGGATCCGGCCCGAAGCCATCATTTTCACGGGAGACCTCGCGGACCGGGGCGAGCTGGAAGCCTACAAGCGTCTTCGCGACATGATCGAACCTGTCTGTGAGTCGCTGGGAGCCAGGGCCATCTGGGCCATGGGAAACCACGACGACCGGGCGAACTTCCGCGCTGCCTTCGCCGATGCCTCGGAGGCCAGCAAGCCCGAGGACCCAGTGGACCGCAGCTACTTCATCAACGGGCTTCGGATCATCACCCTTGACACCACGGTTCCTGGCTACCACTACGGCCAATTGTCGGAATCACAGCTGGACTGGCTGGCATCGGAACTGGCTACTCCGGCGCCCGACGGCACCATCCTCGCCCTGCATCACCCGCCGGTGCCCTGCGTGCAGGACCTCGCGGTCCTGGTGGAGCTGCGAGGCCAAGCCGCTCTGGCCGCCGTCGTTCGGAATACGGACGTCCGCACCATCCTGGGTGGCCACCTGCACTATTCGACGACGGCGAGCTTCGCCGGCATCCCGGTCTCGGTCGCCTCGGCCACGTGTTACACCCAGGATCTCGGGGTGCGCGCGGGAGGCCAACGGGGACGCGACGGTGCCCAGTCCTACAACATGATCCACGTGTACGAACACACGATCGTCCACTCTGTGGTTCCCCAGTCCGGCGGCGTCACTGTGGGTGAGCCTGTGGACGCGGAGGAAGTCCAGCGTCGACTGGCTGCGGCAGGCATCCGCATTCCACACGAGTCCCGGGTGGGCGCGCACACCTCACCCGGTACCTTGACGTCGTCGCTGCCGGTTACTTCTCCCAGGGTGCCTTGACAGGGAAGTATTTCTCCAGGAAGTCGGTCACCAGCTCGGCGCGTTCGTCCGCCTCGACCTCCGGGAAACTGCCGTCGTTCAGGCAGAAGAAGTCCATGTGGCGCTTGGCCAACAGCTTGGGCAGGTAGTGAAGTCCGGCCCACATTGTTGAATCCACGTAGCGGACCTTGGCCGCGGTTTGGGTCACTGCACGGCCGGTGAGCAGGGCGTAGTAGTGGTACAGCGAGTTGGTGACAGAGATGTTATCCGCGGCGCGGAAGCGGCTGGCTGCTGTCTTGGCAAACTCAGCTGGGAATTCCTTTTCCATCTGGGCCACTACGCTGCGACGCAACGGTGCAGCGGTGTGCTCCAGGTGGCGGGTGGTGATGCGGCCGAAGCGTTCCCAGAGGAGCTTGCGGTTCACCCGGGCCGCATTCTCAAAGCCACTGCGCTCGGCGTCGTTCTCGCCCAGGCCGATGCGGGTGTCCGCTTCAATGAACTTGGTGATGCCGCCGGGTGTGAAGAACATGTCCGGTCCCACAGGACGGCCGAAGAACATGTCGTCGTTGGAGTACAGGAAGTGCTCGGACAGGCCTTCGATGTGGTGGAGTTGGCATTCCACAGCCTGCGAATTGTGGGTTGGCAGGACCGAGGGATCGGCGAAGAATTCCTCGCTCCGAACGATGGTCACGGCCGGGTGGTCAGCCAGCCATTCCGGAGCGGGAGAGTCCGTGGCGATAAAGATCCGTCGGATCCACGGAGCGAACATATGAACCGAGCGCAAGGCATACTTCAGCTCATTGATCTGGCGGAAGCGGGCCTCGTGGTCATCGCCTTCGCCGAGGACAGCGCCGGCCTGCTGTGCACGGCGCGCCGCAATGTAGGCAGGATCGGTGCCATCAACCCACGAAAAAACGATGTCGACGTCGAAATCGATGTCGCTGGCGTGGTCTGCGAACATGTTCTCGATGGTGGGCCACGTCAGGCTATGCCGCTGTACGGTTCCACGGACGGCGTCCTGCCGCAGCAGGGTCCGACGCGTCAGGGAATTCTCCACCGGGAGTTCCAGGTGGTCGCCCTCGAACCTCCACAGCTCAAGCTGTACGCCGAGAGCCGGGCCGTACCAGAGGCCGCCGCCAACCTCGACCCGGGGCCGGTAGAGGCGGAAGATGCGGGCCTTCCGGTTGGCCGAGAGCTCTCCGTCGGCCACCAACACGGACGTCTTCTTCCTGGCGTCCACGGTCATGGCGTAGAAGGGTTCATTCCGGAACGCCTCAACAAGGGCGTCCCTGACGTCCTTGCGGGACTCCCAGTCGACGGCGATCACGGGCCGCTCATCATTACCGCGGACCAGGATGAAATCGATGCCTGCGGCATCCAAAGCTGCCCGAACCGCCAGGAGATCGGAAACCATGGCCTGTTGCGGGGTGAGGTCGGCGTTGACCAGGGCGTACCGCCCGCGGTGACGGACGACGTCGGACCTGTGCCTGAGATGCGCGACGACGGCAGGCGAGACCGCCTCCGCAATCGTGTCCTCTTCGACGGACGGGCTGCCGTGGTAAATCGGATCGACCTGTGCTTGTGTGATGGCTGTTTCTCCGGGATCGTCGGTGGTGCGTGTGTAGGTGGTGAAGCTCTAGATGGCCAGGGCCTCGCGCCAGCTGCGCAGGAACGCTCCGCCGGCGTCGTCGTGGATCACGTCGTCGGCAAGATCCAGGTCCGCGGCGGTCAGGATGGCGTACGGTTTCACCGGCACGCCGTCCGCAGGCCGGACATCCACGTGCTTCACGTCGTGATCGTTGTGGTGCAGCCAGTCTGCCATGGCGTAATCCGTCCGGGAATCTCCCACAGTGCGCCAGGAGCGCGGCGTGACGCCCTGGGCCGCGAGGAGTTCCACAGCGCGGCTGGCTCCCAGGTCCTTGCCAAGCCGTACAGACTCGATGTCCGTGGAGATGATGGTGGGATCCAGGCGGTAGTCCGCGGTGTCGTCGGATCCGGGAGCGTGGTGGTCCAGGATGGCGGCGTTGAGGCCGTGCTGTTCCATGATGCCCAGTGCGTCGGCGTCGAACAGCTTTTGCTCAGCCAGGTAATCGGCGCTGGCTACGTCCAGGTGCTGCTCGACGGAGACCATGGCGCGCTTTGTCTCGTCGAAGAACATGTGCGCCGAGTAATCCTCAGCCACGAGCCTGCGGATGTCGTCGCCGTAGGCCTTGGGAACGGAGAGTTCATGGTCCACGTGGATGGGGCCGGGCCCTTCCGCTGTGTAGCTGAACCAGACGGCGCCCTTCTCGCAAATCGCGTGGATCACCGTATTGGCGGGCATACCCGCGGCAATCATGGGTTCCATGACCTGCTGGGCGATGAAGGCGTCGGAACGGCCGGTGTTGAAGATGACCGGAATACCGGCCGAGGCGAGGGCCACCAGATCAGCGATGATGTCCGGCTTGACATCGCGCGTCACGGGGCTGGCGATGGGGCCATCGACATCCAGCAACAAAGCCAGTGCGGGCTCGGCGCGGGCAGCGGTCCGGTCAGTAGCTTGGAGCGGTTGGGTCATGCCCCTATTCTGTCAGTCCCGCAGAGTCCCCACACAGCTGTGACGTCTGTGACGCCCCAATGAAGGATAGTCACCTTTTGGCTACAACCTGCCTGTGCCGTGGGTCACAAGTTCCGTTAGGGCGGCATCTTCCATAGGCTTGCAGGGTGATCTTCAAAGCTGTGGGCGAGGGACGCCCGTACCCTGACCATGGATACTCCGCGCCGAGGGACTGGGCCGCGCTGCCCCCGCGCCCTGTGCGGTTGGACGATCTGGTCACCACCAAGCGGACCTTGGACCTGGAGGCGTTGCTGGCTGAAGACTCCACGTTCTTTGGAGATCTGTTCCCGCACGTGGTCCAGTACCAGGGCGTAATGTACCTCGAGGATGGCCTCCATCGCGCGGTCCGCACGGCGCTGCACCAGAGGACAGCAATCCACGCACGTGTATTGGTGATCGATGGTTAGGGTGTCCGGGCCGGATCAGATCGAGTCCCGGGCAAAAAAACGTAAGCGTCCCAAGGATGTGACGCAGTTGCACGGCCATCACGTGGTGACAGGGCCGGAACTCAGGGCAACGTTTGCCGATGACGTCCCGGTCCGACGCGGCAGATTCGGGCGCCGCTTGTTCCACGGAATCGTCCTGGTCTTGTTGCTCGGCGTGATAGCTGCCGGTGCGGTAGGCGCCTGGGCCATCATGAACGGCGTCATCAAGGTGCCGACGGCGATTGCCAGCAAGGCGCCTTCCAGCCTCTGCCCTTCCACCACCTTCGACTACGTGCCCAACGAGACCGTCCAGCTCAACGTCCTCAACGCCACCTCGCGCAGCGGGCTCGCGGCAACTGTGGCTGACCAGTTCACCGCGCGTGGCTACAAGGTAGCCTCCGTGGGCAACAGCGACACCGCCTATTCCGGCATTGGCGTGGTGGTGTCCGGGGTCAAGGGCCAGGGGGCTGCCTTCAACATCCAGCGCAACCTGACCGGCACTGACTACTTCCAGGACAACCGGGAAGACGAGTCTGTGGATGTGATCATCACGCCGGGCTATGAGGGTCTCGTGGAACCACAGTTGGTGGACCAGACCCCTGGCAAGCTCATGTGCCCGCGCGAGGAACTGCGGATCGCCGACAACTCCAAGTGGCCCATCATTCCCACGCGGCCTGCCGGCTGACACACCGGCGTCAGGCCGTTGCCGTCGCGGTGGCCAGCAGGATCGGCCTGCCTGCTTCGTCAAAGCGTGCACCGGCCCCGAGCTGGATAAAGCGCACGGTTTGAGCGGTTTGCGCCTCTTGCGCGGCAAGAAGCCCGACGTCGGAGGTTGCGGACGGCGCGGAAGTCTCGCCGTCGGGCGTCCGGTTGCGTCGTGCGGCGCTGGCCGACAGCGTTCCGTGGATGAGGCGCGCGAGCTGGGCAACATCGGTGTCCGGAAGGTAACCCTGCTGCACCCCATCCTGGAGGATGTCCTGGAGCAGGGCATTGAGTTCGCCTACGTGGTCTGCGAGCTTTGCGAAGGAACCGGGGGAGAGGACGGCGGCCATTGCCGGCCCTGGAGGCAGATGGCGGCGGCTGAGGTCCTCCACCTGCGCCCGGACGTAGAGTGCCAGGCGATCCACCGGGTTGTGAAGTGCCGCCAGTGAGTCGCGAAGGTCCACGAGGAATCGTTCGGTCTCATCCAGGGCATAGGAGATGAGGAGCTGCTCCATGTCCGCGTAGTAGTTGTAGACGGCTGTCCGGCCAACGCCCGCGTGCCGGGCAACATCGGTCATGGTCAGTCCGGGCAGGCCATGGGTGAAGAGGAGTTCGCCAAAAGCGGTGAGAATCCGACGTTGGGTCTCGGCGCGTTGGGCAGCGTTCGTGGCGGCCGTGATCCTGGGCATATAGACACTTTACAGCGATCTGTCAGCAAACCGGGTCACGGCGCGTAAGCTGCCTGACCGGACGGTAACATCGTGGAAAACCGGGAAACTGGAGAACCGGAAAACTTGCAGCAAGGGGGCGTCTTGCGCGCAACGGTCAAGGACGTGGCGCGCCGCGCGGGGGTCTCACCCAAAACGGTCTCGAACGTCATGAATGGAATCGTCCCGGTGAGCGGACCTACGCGGCTCAGGGTTGAACGGGCCATGCAGGAGCTGGACTACGTCCCGAATCTTTCGGCGCGGGGACTGCGAAACGGCCGCTCAGGCGTTATCGGCCTGGCTCTGCCGAACCTGGGCACACCGTTCTCCGCGGAGCTCGCCCAAAGTGTCGTCGAGGTGGCCCATGCGCAAGGTTGGAGCGTTCAGATCGAGGAGACGGGTTCCGATCCGCATCGTGAGCAGGAGCTGATGACGCGCGCGCGGGCCAACCTGATCGACGGATTGATCCTCAACCCCGTGGTGCTTGATGAGAGCGCCGTACGGGTGGGTGTGGCACTGCCTCCTGTGGTCTTGCTGGGTGAAGTTTCCCAAGAGCTGGCCGACCGGGTTTTCGTAGACAGCTTCGCCGCAGCCCGGGACATGACCCTGGCTCTCGCCCGGCCCGGCCGTCGGCGCATCGCGGTCCTGGGCATCAACCGGGGAAGGAAATCCGCCACCGCCATTCAGCGCACACAAGGGTATGAGGCGGCACTGCAGTCCCTGGGCATTCCGCGGGACGAGTCGCTGATGATCGCCTGCGAAGAATGGACTCCGGCCTCCGCGGCGAAGTCACTGATGCGGTATCTGGACAGCAACCCACTGCCGGAGGCGATCTTCTGCTTCACTGACTCGATGGCCCTGGGTGCCCTGAATGCCCTGTGGAAGCGGGGAGTCCGCGTTCCGGAGGACATCGCCGTGGCGGGTTTTGACGACATTGCTGACGGCCGGTTCGCCGTGCCGCCACTTAGTACGGTGTCCGTGGACAAGAGGGCGATTGCCGCCGAGGCGTTGCGCCTGCTCACTGAGCGTATGACGGACAGGGCTCACCCGCAGCGCATTGTGGCTGTTCCCTACACGATCGAAGAGCGGGCCAGCAGCCGCTGAAGTCGCTCCAGCAGCCGCTGAGGTTGCTCAATAAGTAAAATTGTTCGCGCTAACAATTTCTCTTGCCCTGCCTATTACAACGATGTAATGTGAGAGCTGCGTCACCCCTGGGCCACCTTTTACCCACGCGAGGGGACGTACCGGAGCCGGACTTCAGTGCAGCAGTGTGTTTCCTTTCAGCGGACCCTTCCAAAGGAGTGACGGGTGAAGCAGTTTGAATCATTGACCGGGAGAAGTATGTCCCGGAGACAGCTCTTGACGGGCTCGGCGCTGCTTGGCGGCGGGCTCTTGGCCACGGGCCTCACCGGCTGTGGCGGCGCAGCAGGAGCAGCATCCACGCCGACCATCAACTTCTGGCATCTCCTCTCCGGAGGAGACGGCACCAAGATGCAGGCCATGATCGCCAACGCCAACAACGGGAATCCGGGCTTCAAGGTCCACCCCACGGTGTTGGCCTGGGGTGCGCCGTACTACACCAAGCTCGCCATGGCATCGGCAGGCGGTCGTCCGCCGGAAGTGGCCATCATGCACGCAAGCCGCGTTCCCGGATATGCTCCCGGTGGCCTCATTGAGCCCTGGGACTTGGGCCTGCTGGCGGAGAATGGCATCACCCCGGAGAACTTTGCACCGCGCATCTGGGAAAAGAGCCAGCAAAACGGAAAAGTGTTCTCCCTGGCACTGGATTCCCACCCTTTCATCATGTTCTACAACACGGACATCGCCGGTAAAGCCGGTCTGTTGGAAAGCAATGGCCAGCTGCGCGATGTGAGTTCGCCGGCGGAGTTCAAGGCCGTGGCCCTGGAGATGCAAAAGGTCACCAAATCCCACGGTTTGTCCTTCGGCTACCTGAACCTCGGCTCACAGATGTGGCGCCTGTTTTACACGCTCTACAAGCAGCACGGTGCCGAAATTGTCCTGACTCCGGGCCAACCCATGCAGGCCAACCGGGACGCAGCCGTAGAGTCACTGGAGTTCATGGCATCGCTCTTTGACGACACCATCGCGGCCAAAGGCAACGACATCAACACCGGTATCGCCGAGTTCGTCCGCGGCGACTCGGGCATGCTCTTCAGCGGTGGCTGGGAACTGCCCACCATGAAAAAGGCAAAGCTGCCGGTTGACGCGCTCACCATTCCCACTCTCTACGGGACGCCCGCTTCCTACGCCGATTCGCATTCGTTCGTCCTTCCGCGGCAGCTCGCTGTTGACGAGGAAAAGCGCAGGGACGCCTACAAATTTGTCAGTGACATCCTCAAAGGCTCGTTGTCATGGGCCGAAGCAGGCCATATCCCGGCGTACCAGCCCGTGGTGCAGTCACAGGCTTACAAGGAACTCACCCCGCAGGTCCATTACGCCAATGCGGCTGAGATCATCTCCTACGACCCCGAGGCCTGGTTCAGTGGATCCGGTTCGGACTGGCAGAACTACTTCGCCGAGTTCATCCAGAACGTGCTGCTGGGACGCAGCAAGGCGCAGGACGGATGGGACGGCTTCGTAGGCCGCACCAACGACCTTCTATCCCGGCCCAACCCGGTCTGACCGGCACCCGCACACCGAGCGACAAAGGAGTCATTCATGAGTTCCTCTACTGTGTCCCGGCAGACCAGCCAAGCACGGACAACAACTGCACCCGGTATCAAAACCGGCCCCTCCCTGCGCAGGAGCAGGGACAACGTGAGCGGATGGGCCTTCGCAGCCCCGTTCCTCGTGTTCTTCCTGGTGTTCCTCGTCTGGCCCATTTTTTACGGGTTCTACATGAGCCTGACGGGCAAGTCCCTCACCGGCGCCAACGACGCCCTCATTGGTTTTTCCAACTACTCCGAGGCGTTTGCCGATGCCGGGATGTGGCGTTCCCTGGGCAACACGCTCTATTTCACGGTGATCAGCACAGTGCCGTTTGTGCTGGTTGCGCTGGTCATGGCTGCGCTGTTGAACATCGGCCTGCCGGCCCAGTGGCTCTGGCGGCTTTCCTACTTTGCCCCGTTCCTTCTGGCGTCCACGGTTGTCTCCCTGT
The DNA here is from genome assembly GCF_042886835.1 of Paenarthrobacter sp. NPDC057981. Taxonomy (NCBI): domain Bacteria; kingdom Bacillati; phylum Actinomycetota; class Actinomycetes; order Micrococcales; family Micrococcaceae; genus Paenarthrobacter; species Paenarthrobacter sp. NPDC057981. The sequence goes on along the minus strand of NZ_JBHVQI010000021.1, from coordinate 17,899 downwards.
TCTTCGTCTGGATGTACAACCCGCAGCTTGGCCTGATCAACGATTTCCTGTCCAAGTTCGGCATCCCGAAGGTCGGGTGGCTCAACGACCCCAACGTGGCCATGTGGTCCATCGTGATCGCAACGCTCTGGTGGACGGTGGGGTTCAACTTCCTTCTCTATCTGGCGGCCATGCAAAACATTCCTGCCCAGCACTACGAAGCGGCCTCGCTGGACGGTGCCGGCGCGTGGCGGCAGTTCTTCTCCATCACGCTGCCGCAGCTCACCCCCACCACGGTGATGATCGTGCTTCTTCAGATCCTTGCTTCGCTGAAGGTCTTTGACCAGATCTACCAGATGACCTCCGGCGGCCCGGGTGGATCTACCCGTCCCGTGGTCCAGTACATCTTCGAAACCGGGTTCACCGGATACCGGCTGGGGTACTCCGCAGCCATCTCCTACATCTTCTTCGGACTGATCGTGCTGGTTTCCGCCTTGCAGTTCGTCGTCACCCGTCGCAGGAGCGCATAGCCATGGCAAATACAACCCTCACCCGTTCCATCCCACGTACCGGTTCCGGCCAGGTCCTGCGTCAGCCACGCAAGAAGCTGACTGTGGGCAAGGCGGCCGCCGTCGTGGTAGCTGCAGTCCTCGCAGTTCTCTGGTTGGTTCCCTTCGCCTGGGCGACTGTTACCGCCTTCAAATCCGAAGCGGATGCCTCGGCGTCGAAAGTCAGCTGGTTCCCGCCGTCGGGCTTTACCTTCGACGCTTTCGCCAGCGTGTTCCAGGCCGGCAACATCCCGCTCTGGACGTGGAACTCGCTCTACACTTCGGCGGCCATCACCTTCATCACCCTGGTGATCTCCGCCCTGGTGGCGTACGCGTTGTCCAGGATCGAGTTCAAGGGCAAAAAGGTGCTGATGATCGCCATCATCGCCAGCATCATCGTGCCGCCACCGGTGCTCATGATTCCCCTTTTCTACCAAATGCTTGCGTTCAAGATGATCGATACGCCGTGGGCCATCGTTCTGCCGCAGGTGATCCATCCCGCCATGGTGTTTGTCCTCAAGAGGTTCTTCGACCAGATTCCGCATGAACTCGAGGAAGCAGCCGTGATGGACGGTGCCAGCCGGCTCAGGATTTTCCTGCAGATCATCCTGCCGTTGTCCCGGCCGATCCTGGCCGCCGTCGCCATCTTTGTGTTCATCGGCGCGTGGAACAACTTCCTGTGGCCGTTCATCTCCACCAACGATGACGGTCTGCTGACCCTTCCCGTGGGACTGCAAACCATCAAGAGCGCCTACGGCGTGCAGTATGCGCAGAACATGGCGTCGGCACTGCTGGCCGCACTGCCCCTGATCGTCGTCTTCCTGTTCTTCCAGCGCCAGATCATCAAGGGCATCTCCACCACCGGCCTCGCCGGAACCTGACCGATACCACCGCCTACCAACAGTTTCAGAACACAACCAAGGAGATTCATGTCCCGCGCACGCATCACCCTCGACCGCGACTTCACGGTTGGAGAAGTACCCCGCCGCCTCTTCGGCTCCTTCGTCGAGCACATGGGCCGCTGCGTCTACACCGGAATCTACGAGCCCGGGCACCCCGAAGCAGACGAGCAAGGCTTCCGGCAGGACGTCCTCAAGCTGGTCAAGGAACTCGGCGCCACCGTCATCCGGTACCCCGGCGGCAACTTCGTCTCGGGCTACAACTGGGAAGACGGAATCGGCCCGCGCGAAAACAGGCCCCGCCGCTTGGACGGCGCCTGGCACACCGTAGAGACCAACGCCTTTGGCCTGCATGAATTCGTGGACTGGTCCAGGCAGGCCGGAACCGAAATCATGGAAGCCATCAATCTGGGCACCAAGGGGGTGGAAGAAGCCCGCGCCATCGTGGAGTACTCCAACCATCCTTCAGGCACCTACTGGTCGGATCTCCGCGCCAAGAACGGCCATAAGGACCCGTTCGACATCAAACTCTGGTGCCTCGGCAACGAGATGGACGGGCCGTGGCAGATCGGGCACAAGACGGCCGAGGAATACGGCCGCCTGGCCCAGGAAGCCGCCAAGGCCATGCGATACGTGGATCCGTCCATTGAACTCGTGGCATGCGGCAGCTCAAAATCCGCGATGCCCACGTTCGGCGAGTGGGAGCAGACTGTCCTCACGCACACCTATGACGAGGTCGACTACGTTTCCCTGCACGCCTACTACTTCGAAGAAGAAGGCGACGTCGGCAGCTTCCTGGCTTCCGCCGTCGACACCGACTTCTTTATCGAGTCGGTCATTGCCACGGCGGACGCTGTCCGGGCCAAGGGCAAGCACAAGAAGCACATCAACCTGTCCTTCGACGAGTGGAACGTTTGGTACCAGCGCGGCCGGGATACCGAGGACCAGCTGCGCAACATCGTCAAGGGTCCGTGGCGCGAGCACCCGCGGGTTATCGAAGACCACTACAACGTGACGGACGCCGTAGTGGTGGGGACCTTGCTTAACTCGTTGCTCCGGCACGGCGACAGGGTCAAGATCGCCAACCAGGCACAGCTGGTCAACGTGATCGCGCCGATCCTTTCGGAGGAAAACGGCCCGGCGTGGAAGCAGACCATCTTCCACCCGTTCGCCCGGATGGCTGAGCTGGCCCAGGGTCAGATCCTGCGGCTCTCGGTTGATTCCGACAAGTACTCGAATGAACGCTTCGGGGACACCGATTTGGTGGATGTCAGCGCCACGTGGAACGAGGAAACGGGCCGGGTCGCCTTGTTCTTCGCGAACCGCGGCCTGGAAGAGGCGGCCGACGTCGAGACCGCCCTGCGCGGCTTCGACGCCCGGCAGGTTTTGCGCGCCGAAGTCCTGGAGATTCCGGAGGACGGCGACCGATTCACCATCAACAGCCAGGAACAGCAGGACCGGGTCGGTTTGAAGCCTTTGGAGAACGTCAAGGCCACTGGCTCGGAGCTGCGCCTGACGCTGCCCGCATTGTCGTGGGCCGTCGTCGAGCTTGAGGTCGCGAAAGCCTAGCCCCGCACCCAACCGCGTGGCGCCCAACTGGGGGACAGATAACGTCGCTACGAACGTTCGTAGCGACGTTATCTGTCCCCTACTTGGGTTAAGGTACGACGGCGGCTGGCTGGCTAAACTGCGCAGCCGTCGGGGCCGCAGGCCTCGGCGTCGGAGGCGCCCACCGGGATCAGCGGGTTGGCTTCCTGCCACGCCTGATTCATGGCCTGGGAGAAGAGCTCGGCCGGCTGGGCGCCCGAGATGCCGTATTTGCGGTCGATGACGAAGAACGGAACGCCGGTCACCCCGATGGCGCGGGCCTCGTTGATGTCCTGGTTCACCTCTTCGGTGAACTTGTCGGTGCTGAAGAGTTCTTCCACTTCCTCGGAAGGAAGGCCCAGCGCAGCGCCCAGTTCCGTAAGGTACTCCTGGTTGCCGATGTCCTTGCCGTGCTCAAAGTGGTCGCTGAGCAGCTGTTCCTTCGCGGCGTCCTGCTTCGCATGGGTTGCAGCAAGGTGGATGAGCCGGTGTGCGGTGAAGCTGTTGGCCACCACCACCTTGTCGAAGTGGTAATCCAAACCTTCGCCCTTGGCTGTGTCGGTGACGTGTGCAAACATCTGCTTGACCTGCTCCGGAGCCATGCCCTTGCGCTTGCTCAGGTAGTCCAGTTCCGTGCCCTCGTAGTGCTCGGGGACGGAGGGATCCAGCTGGTAGCTCTTCCACTGAACATCCACGGAGTCGCGGTGCGGGAACTGTGCCAAGGCAGTCTCAAAACGGCGCTTGCCGATGTAGCACCACGGGCACGCGACGTCTGACCAGATCTCAATCTTCATGGTCTCGTCAACCTTGAAGTGCACGGAGGCATTCCAAACACAAGCTGTTATTTTCCTCACTGCGCGAATAGCCTTGAGGAGGGTTGTGAAGCCAGCCCACCGTAGAGGGGGTTATGCGCGGAGGCCCGCATGCGCATCGGACTCATTGTTGGACCCTGGTTTACCGTCCCGCCGGAACGCTATGGCGGAACGGAGCGTGTAGTGGACTGCCTGGCCCGGGGGCTGGTGGATGCGGGGCACGAAGTCCTGTTGGCCGCCGCCTCCGACAGCACGTGCCCGGTACCCCAAATGCCCGGCTTCGGCGCCAGCCAGCCGGACGAAATTGGCCTCAGTCTCAGCGAGTTGAGCCATGTCATCAGGGCATACCGCGGCATGGACGGGGTGGATATCATCCACGACCACACGCTGGCGGGGCCGCTCTACGCACACCGGCCTCCCGATGTCCCGGTGGTCACCACCATCCACGGCCAACTCACCGCCCAATCGGCTGAACTGTACCGCGCCATGCAGAGGGACACGTCCATCATTGCGATCTCCCATGACCAGAGGTCGATGCTCCCGGACCTCAACGTAGCCGCCGTTATCCACCATGGGCTGGACCTGTCCACCGTGTCCGTGGGAAACGGCCGAGGCGGCTACCTGTGCTTCGTCGGAAGGATGTGCGCGGACAAGGGCCTCATGGAAGCTGTGGCGATCGCCCGTGAAGCCGGAGTTCCCCTGAAGATCGCCGCCAAGATGCACGCCAAAGATGAACGGGAGTTCTTCCGCGACGTCGTAGAGCCTGCACTGGGCCCGCAGGAGGAGTTTTTGGGAGAACTCTCCGACCCCGAGAAATACGAGCTCATGGGCGGGGCCATTGCACTGATAAACCCCATCCAATGGCCCGAACCCTTCGGCCTGGTCATGATCGAGTCGCTGGCCACCGGCACGCCAGTAGTGGCTACTCCCATGGGGGCCGCCCCGGAAATCGTGAAGCACGGAGTGACAGGCTTCCTGGGGGAAATTCACCACCTGGCCGGTTTCGTGGATGCGGCTGCCCGGCTGAGCCGATCCGACTGCCGACGGTCCGTTGATGAGTACTTCAGCGCCGGACGCATGGCAGCTGACCATGTGGACCTGTATTCACGAATCCTTGAACAATTCGGCAGCAAAGGGGTTCACGGCGGCGCCTACGTGCAAGAGAATCAAAGGCAGGCCCGTTAGGCTGCCGGCCCCGAACCCCAACCCCGAAGGAGCCTCGGCGCATGACCGCATGGAACGCAGACACAGAAGCCGGAGCCTCCGAACTGGGGGCAGTGACAGTGGTCGAGGGCTCGTCCTTCTGCATCTCGGCGCACGCGGGGGACATCCATGGAGGCGGCTCGCAGGGTGCCTACTACCAGGACACGCGCATCGTGTCCCGCTGGGTGCTGCGGATCAACGGCGAACCCCGGGAACCCTTGGTCGCCCGCAACCCCGCTTCCTTCCAGGCCGAATACGTCGGCAGGGCCTGCACCGAGGACGGGCGCTTTGAGAGCCCACTGCTAGTCCGGCACCAGCGCAGTGTTGGCTCTGGACTGCGCGATGACATCACCATCACCAACTACTCCGGCGCGCCATCAACCTGCACCATTGAACTGCTCCTCGACGCCGATCTCGCAGACCTCTTCGACGTCAAAGGCGGCAGGGTGGGAACCGCGGAGGAGACCATTCGGGCTGCACAGGAAGACGGACTGCACATCGATGCCCTGCACTCCAGTGGCCAGCGTCGCGGGGTATTGTTCCAGGCCCAAGGGGCAAAAGTCACCAGTGAAGGTTTGACCTTCAACGTCACCATTCCCGCCCGCGAGGACTGGTCCACCACCATCATCGCCTTGCCCTTGGTCAACGGTGAGGCGCCGGAAGACCGCTTCACCGTGGGAACGCCCCTGCAGCACAGCACAGGAGCCCGCCGCCAAACGCAATGGGAGGAACACGTTCCACGCGTCACAGTCACTGACCAGAACGTCACCGACGTCCTGGAGCAAAGCCAACGGGACCTGGGCGCGCTGCGGATTTTCGACGACGAACACCCCGGCCGTGCCGCCATCGCCGCCGGGGCGCCGTGGTTCATGGCCCTGTTCGGACGGGACTCGCTACTGGCCTCCTACATGTCCCTCATGGTGGACCCGAGCCTGGCCGCGGGCACCCTTCAAACCTTGGCCGGGCTGCAGGGCAGCAAGGTGGACAATGACTCCGAAGAAGAACCCGGGCGCATGCCCCACGAGGTCAGGCTGGGAATTACTGCAGGACTCTCCTTGGGCGGCACGGCTTACTACGGAACAGCCGATGCCACCCCGCTGTTCGTCTCCACGCTCGGTGAGCTGAGCCGATGGGGACTCGGCGAGGACATCATCGAATCCCTGCTGCCCCACGCCGACCGGGCCATCGAATGGATGGAGAAATACGGAGACCGCGACGGCGACGGCTTCATCGAATACAAGCGTCCCAACGAGCATGGTCTGGTGAACCAGGGCTGGAAGGACTCATGGGACGGAATCAATTTCGCCGATGGGCGCATGGCTGAGGCCCCGATCGCGCTCTGTGAAGTCCAGGCGTACGCCTATGCGGCCTACGTGGGCCGGTCCCTGCTGGCACGCGCGGCGGGGGACACCGCCGTCGAACGCCGGTGCGCGGACCGCGCCGAAGAACTCAAGGAGGCCTTCAACAAGACGTTCTGGCTGCCGGACAAGGGCTACTTCGCGCTGGCGCTGGACAAGGACAAGCAGCCGGTGGATTCGTGCACGTCCAACATGGGGCATTGCCTCTGGGTGGGCATCGTGGATGAGGACAAGGCAGCGCAGGTCGCAGAGCGGCTCATGTCGCCGGAGATGTTCACCGGCTGGGGCATCCGCACCCTCGGTTCCGACATGGGTGCCTACAACCCGGTGAGCTACCACAACGGCTCGGTCTGGCCCCACGACACCGCGCTCGCCGCCACTGGTCTCATGCGCTACGGCTTCACGGACGAAGCCAGCCGGGTGGCCAGCGGACTGTTCGACGCCGCGGAGCACTTTGGTGGCCAGCTTCCCGAGCTTTTTTGCGGCTTTGACCGGGGAGACTTTTCGGAGCCGGTCCCGTATCCGACGGCGTGTTCCCCGCAGGCGTGGGCGGCTGCGGCTCCCGTTCAACTCGCCAGGATCCTGCTGCGGTTCGACCCCGACTTCACCCGGGACGTGCTGCACCTCGCGCCGATCCTGCCTTCGTCGTTCGGCGAGTTCACGGCCGAAAATGTGCTGCTGGGCAGTTCACGGTTGACGGTGCGGGCTTCTGGCACTTCCGGCACGGTGGAAGGACTGCCGGAGGGCCTCCAGCTTCGCAACGATCCGCGGCCGCCCCTGGCCGGGGACCTGTTCGGCTAGAGCCTGTTCTCCATGACGAAGTCGTGCTCCACGGTGTTGCCGAGCTTGAACGACTTGGTGCCAACGCGCTGGAAACCGCTCTTCTCGTAGAAGCGGATGGCCTTGGCGTTCTGGCTGTTCACGCCGAGCCACACACCCGCCGCGCCCTTGTCCGTGGCAAGTGCCAAGGAAGCGTGGATCAGCCTCGACGCCGCGCCCTTTCCGTGGTGGTCGGGGTGGACGTAGCACTTGCTCAGCTCCGTCGAGGGCAGCGCCGAAAGCACGGAGGCGACGTCGGGGTCCCCGGTGGGCTTCGCGATCAGCATCGTGTACCCGTTGAGCTGCCCGTCGTCGTCGAGCACCATGATGGTGATGTTCGCGTCGGCGAGGTACTCCGAAAAGTTGGCTTCGCTCAGCGTCTTTTCAAGGTGTGCCTGGATGTCCGCCGGTGAGGAGCCTGGAGGGCACGCCAGCGGAAAGGTGACGGCCGCGAGCTCGGCCAGCTTCCCGGCGTCGTGTGCTGCAGCGGTGCGGATGGTCTCGGCCATGTGGCCCCCCCCCTTGCGAGTTTATGTACAGGTAATGCCCCTAAGAACGCATCTTAAGGGCATTAGCTGTACGAAAACTCCACGTTAGGGGGTGGGGCGGATGGCGTTTGTGGCCCGGTCGGCGATGATTTGTGGGTCCCGGCCGGAGTCGAGGATGGTGTTCCGCGCTGATTCCGGGTCCACCAGGACAGCTGTCACGGCCAGGTCTTCAGCAGCATCAGTGGTCAGCAGGGCGTCCACTTGGGCTTCGAAGCAGTCGTCGCTGGCGGTGGCGTGGACGTCCATGGCAACCACGTGGTTGTTGGACACGAAGTTACCCGTGCCTTCACGCAGCCGGATGGTGACCGGCGTCGCGCCCTCCGGACGGATGTGCTCCGAATCGATGATCTGTGAAAAGTGGTTGCCGATCACCGAGTTGTTGTTGCCGCTGATGCTGAGGACCCCGTGGAGGTCATCCAGCCCATTGTCGATCCCGAGGAACGGAGTCCAGGGCTCGTGGTCGCGGAGGAAGTGGTTGGTGGCCACGAGGTTTTCGGAGCTGTTCCGCTCCAGGACCACCATCCCTGGATAGAAGGAATGCAGCCGGTTGTTGGTGATACTGGAGCGCGTCACTCCGCTGAAAAAGACGCTGCTGGAACCCCGGGGGAAGACATTGTTCGCCGTCACCAGCAGCCCGCCATGGTTTTCCGCGTAGATCGAGTGGCCCTTGAATCCCGCGCCAATCAGGTTGTCCGTGATCTTGGATGCCTGGCCCCACCCGCGCAGCTCGATGCAGCTTCCACATTCGGCGATGAAGTTGTTGTGGATTGAGAGCGCGTCGGCGTTGTGGATGGTCAGGGCGTGCTCGAGGTAGATGAAGCCCATCTCGTTGACGCGGAAGGAGTCGTTGGCGCTTGCGACGTGGATGCCGGTCTTGCCATTGACGTAGGTATTCTCCGCCGGCAGGTCCGAACCGTCCGGGGTGAAGTGCAGTCCATCGATGCAGAAGTTGGCGAACTCCACCGAACTGATCCTCGGGCTGCCGGCACGCTCAACACGGAACGCGGCTGCGCTCGCCGGGTCCGTGCTGTCTGCGGCAGGGAGATCCACCAGAACGCGGCTTCCGCCAGGCCACAGTTCATGGAGATCGGGCCATTCGTCCTCGGGAACGTTGAACCGGATGCTCGAGGATGTAAAGCCGTGGCCTGAGCCCTGGATCCTGAGGAAACTGATGTCGATCAGCACCTGCGTGCGCAGGCGGTAGTCGCCCGGCGGCAAGTAGATCACCGCACCCGGCTTCCCGCCGTCGTTCACGTCCGTGGCGTTCTGGCGTTCCTTGATGTCGGCGATGATGCTGTTGATGACCTCGCCGACATCCTTGGACGGGTCGCCATTGGGCCAGGTGGTTACGTCGTAGTAGTTGCTGCTGGACATGGTGTGGATCCTCTTGAGGTGGTGGAGGTGGTCAGTTGGCGGGCTGGTGTTCTGGCAGTTCGGCCAGCAGTTCGTCCGACGTCGGCGGGTTGGCTCCGGCGCGACGTACAGTGATGGCCGCGGCCTTGGTGGCCCTGCCGCCCAACGACTCCAGTGCCTCCGGCGTGAGCCGGTCAACTCCAGTCTGGAGGAGTCCATAGATCAGGGCGGACATGTAGGAGTCGCCCGCGCCGATGGTGTCAGCCACTGTGGACGTGATGGACGGAACCAAGACCCGGGCGCCCAAAGTCGAGAGCACGGATCCTTCCGAACCCTTGGTAACCACCACAAGGCCGGTTCCAAGGTCCAGGATGCGCCGCGAAATGTCATCGACGGACAGTGAAGGGTAGAGCCAGCGCGCGTCCTCGTCACTGAGTTTGACCACGTCAGTGAAGGGAATGAGATCCTCGAAAATGGACTTTGCCTGAGCCTGGCTGCCAACAAGGGCCGGCCGGATGTTGGGATCGTAGGTGACCACGCAGCGCTGATGTGCCTGCGCAAGCAGCTTTCGCACGGCCGCCGCGCCGGGTTCCAGGAACGTGGCAATCGAGCCTGTGTGCAGGAGTTTAGGCACGGACGCCGGAACAATGGCGGGAAGCTCCCACTGGATGTCGAAGTCATAATGGGCTGAACCGTCTGACGCCAGGGTGGCGGTTGCCGTAGCGGTTCGGCCGCCCGGGTGGGCACCGGTCAGGAGTTCGACGCCGGCACGTGCCAGGTGCCGTTCGATGGCGGCCCCGTGGGGGTCGTCTCCGATCGAGGTCAACAAAGCGGTAGGCACACCGAGGCGTCCGAGGCCGTAGGCCACGTTCGCGGGCGAGCCCCCGGGGTGCTCCACGGTTCCCTGCGGGGTGACAACGATATCCACCAAGGCTTCACCAACAACAACGACTTCTGTTTCAGGCTCTGGGACGATCTGCATAACTACTCCTTAGGCGGTTTGTGAGACTGCGAGCTTGCGAACTGTGGCTGTGCCGCCCTGAGCGGTCAGCCAGTTCTCCTGGCTGGTGGCATCCGGGAACACCAGATCCGTCAGGACCACCTTGCCGTCCTGGGCGAAGACTTCCACGGAGCACTGGTCCACCACAATGAGCAGTTTCAGGGCACCGTTTTCCAGGGAAACAGGGGCAGATTCAACGGATGCGAACTTTTCGTGGAATGCGGTGTCCCCTGAACGGGTGCGGTCGAGAGTGAGCCGGCCACTGCTTGGGGTGTAGCTCAAGAGAGTGCCTTGGAGTCCGTCGGAACTGGCGAGCAGACGGAACTCAACACGATCGGCAGTCCCTGGCACGATCTCAGCCTCGATCACCTGGGCTGCGCCCGGAACCGCGTCCGGCAAGCGGAGGGCTGATGCTCCCACTTCGAGGCTGCCCCCCTGAACCAGCTCCTCTTGCGGGTTCCCCAGGACCGGACGCTGGACCAGCCGGGAGGCCCCGTTCACGGTTTCCAGATGCAGTTCGCGGGCAAGAGTCATGGAGGACCGCCAAGGTGCAGTGGGAAGCTGGTTGGCGTAGTCCCAGTTGTTCATCCAGCCGATGATGATCCGCCGGTCATCCGGGGTGTTGCTGAAGGACACCGAGGCATAGCAGTCGCGTCCCCAATCCAGCCACAGGCTCTGCTGCAGTGCTTCGGCCCGGGCAGAGCCCTCCGGCAGGGAGGTGGCTCCGGAAGGCGCTGCAAGTGAGCCTGCGTCCGGAACGAAAGTAACGCCGTCGAACTCTCCCACGAAGTACTGTCCGCCGGAACCTCCGGCAACAGCACCAGGGTTCACATTGACGATCAGCACCCATGTGATGTCCTCCGGATCGCCGTCCACAGGGAGGGGAAACAGGTCCGGGCACTCCCATTCGCCGGCGTCGGCGTTGGCCGGGCCGAAGTCGCTGAGGAAGTCCCAGGTCTTGAGGTCGTCAGAGCGGTAGAGAACCACCTTCTGCTGCTGCGCTTCGACGGCGACCATCACCCAGAAGGCACCTCCGGCGCTTTCGTAGCGGAAGACTTTGGGATCGCGGAAATGGGCAGAGTTTCTGGTGAGGACGGGGTTTTGCTCGTATTTACGCCAGGTCATCCCGCCGTCTTGGCTGTAGGCGAGGGACTGGGCCTGCGTGCCGCCGTACGGTGAGCCAGCCTTGAAGGCGCTGGTGTACACAGCCACCAGAGCCGGCGATTCCTTGGTTCCGAAACCGGACGTGTTGCCGTGGTCCACCACCACGCTTCCGGAGAAGATGTCCTCTGTTTCATCGCCGGCGATGGCCACGGGATGTTCCGTCCAACGCAGGAGGTCGGGGGACGTGGCGTGGCCCCAGGACATGTTGCCCCAAACGTTGCCGAAGGGATTGTTCTGAAAGAAGAGGTGGTACAAACCGTCGTGGAAAACCAGCCCGTTGGGATCGTTGAGCCAGGTGTCCTGTGCCGTGAAATGGATGGCAGGCCGGAACCTGGGGGTGAGGGCCGGGGCTGTTTCCGGGCGTGCGGCGTCAAGGCTACTGGACATGAAAGGCGTTCCTTTTGGGACGTTTGAAGTGGTTTGTTGGGCGTTACCGGGGAGCCGCGACGGAATCGCGACGAACCAGCGGACAGCCAAGGACGGTGGGGTGGAGCGCCATCAGGGAAAGGTCTTCTTTGCCCTCGATGGCATCAATGAGGTGATCCGTTGCCCAGGCCCCCATCTCGTAGTGGGGGAGGGCCACGGTGGTGAGGCCGGGGTAAAGATTGGCTGCGATGAGCTCCTGGTCATCGAAGCCCACCACGGACAGGTCGCCCGGAATGCTGAGCCCCAACTCGGCAGCGGCCCGGTAAGCACCCATCGCCATCCGGTCGTTGTAGCAGAACAGCCCGGTAGGCCGGTCTTCCCTGGACAGGATTCGTTTGGCGGCCTCATAGCCGCCCTGCACTTCGGAGACCTCGGATTCGACAGGTGCCGCACCGCCGTCGAGTCCGGCTTCGGTGAGCATGGCCCGGAAGGCCTGCAGCCGCTGGCGGGTAGCGGGAACGTCGTCGGTGTTGTTGATGAAGCCAACCCGGATGTGGCCGGCGTCGAGAAGTGCCCCGACAGCAGCCCGGGCGCCGCCGTCCTCGTCCGGGACCACCGCTGTGATGTTCCCGCCGGTGGCGACGGAGTCCACGAGGACCGACGGTACGCTGCCCAGGTTGCCCGGAAGCTCAACGTTCCGGTGGTACATCGTGGCGTACAGGATGCCGTCAACCCGCCTCTCCAACAGTGCCTGGACATCGGCTTGCCTCGATTCGAGACTGGCCGAGCCCGGGGTGTTGATGATCATGAGGTTGTAGCCCCGGGCCTTCGCGGCCTCGTCTGCGCCCAAAATGATCCGGCCGGCGTGCGGTGTGGTGGCAATTTCCTCGCTCACCAAACCGAGCATCCCGGTCCTTTGCGTCCGCAGGGCCTGCGCCAGGCGGTTAGGGCCGTAACCGAGCTGTTCGGCGGCCGAGCGGACCTTGTCCCTGGTTTCCTCGCTGATCCGGGCGTACGAGACCTCGTTGAGAACGTGGGAAACGGTGGTGACAGAGACGCCGGCGGCGAGGGCAACGTCCTTGATACCGATGTTCTTGCTGCTCATGTGACTCCCACGTCCTTATGGTTGGTGATGCCCCTGAGGGCTATCAGTAGGCTACTCGTTGATGGTGGCGCCGGGCCCTTGGTGGCGCTAGCCCTTGACCGCGCCCAGCGTCATGCCCGCTACGATCTTGCGTTGCAGCAGGAGCGTGAGCAGGATGACCGGGATCGAGTACACGGCGGCGAGGGCCGTCATGGATCCCCAATCCAGGCCGAACTGGGTCTGGAAGTTCGCGATCACCACGGGCGTTGTCTGCGAACGGATGGCCGTCATGAGCAACGCGAACAGGAACTCATTCCACGAAGCCAGGAAGGCAAAGATCGCCGTGACCGCAATGCCGCCGGATACCACGGGGATGACGACCCGCCACAGCGCACCCAGCCGGCTGCAGCCGTCCACGGTTGCCGCTTCCTCCAGGTCCCGGGGCACGGACTCGAAGAAGCTGGACATCAGCCAAATGGAGAGCGGCAGGGAAATGGTGGTGTGCGCTATGGACAGAGCAATCGGCGTATCCGCCAAACCCACGGAGGCCATCATGGAGGCCAGCGGAATGCCAATAGCTACTGGCGGGACCATGCGGGTGACCAATGCGGCCATGATGAAGACGCGGCCGCTCGGCGTCTTGTAGCGAGTGATGCCGTAGGCGGCCGGAACGGCCAGGACCAAGGACAGCAGCGTGCTGATGACAGCCGTTTGGATGCTGTTGATGAAGGACGCCACCACGCCGCTGCGGCCCAGGGCGTTGGTGTAGTTCTCCAGCGTCCACTCCTTCGGCAGGATGGTCGGTGGGACAGCGATGGTGTCGATCGGGGTCTTGAACGAGGTAAACAGCAGGTACAGGAAGGGGAACCCGTAGAGGACCATGGCCACGGCCAGCAGGATCCACAGGATGGTCCTTGTGCTGCGTCGGCCGGCTTCGAGGCCTTCACGGTTGACTCCCCGCCGCTTGCGCAGCGGTTGCGGTGCCGAGATGTTCGACGGCGGTGGGCTGGCTTTGGTGGCCAGGCTCGCGTTGCTCATCAGTTGTCCTTTCCTGGCCGCCAGATGGTGGCCACTGCAACGAAGGCAATGGCGAGCATTGCGAGGAGGTAGATGGTGCCCATGGCGCTGGCCAGGCCCGGGTCGCCGAAACGGATCATGGTGCGGTAGATCAGCAGGCTCATGGTTTCCGAGGCCGACTGCGGTCCGCCGTTGGTCTGGATGAGGATCGTGTCGAAGGCCCTGGCCGCATCGATTCCGCGGACCACCAGTGCAACGGCGATCACGGGACGAAGCAGGGGAAGGATGATCCGGAACAGGAGCGCCGGAGCCCGCGCACCATCCAGGCGGGCCGCCTCGAGGAGGTCGCCGGGGATGTTCTGGAGCCCGGCGAACAGGACGAGGCACATGAACGACGTGGTGAGCCAGATGTCCGGGATGGCAACGGAGAACAACACGATGTTGGGGTCGGACAGCCACCCGATCTGGTTGGGATCGGACAGGATACCTGCCTGGTGGAGGATCGTTCCGATCAGACCGAAGTTGTCGATCATCAGGAACTTCCACAGCAGGCCGGCCACGATCGGGGCGATCATCAGAGGATAGAGGAAAACGGTCCGCCAGATCTGGGACTTTTTGCCGAGCGTTGTGAAGAGCAGGGCCATGCCCAAACCGAGGGCGAATTCGAGAGTCACCACCACGAGGGTGTAGGCGAACGTCCGCCATCCGGCGCTGGTGAAGGCCTCGGAAGTGAACGCGGTGACGTAGTTTTGGAACCCCACAAAGTCGCGGGGGCCGCCGGCAATGGGGGAGATCTTGAAGAAGCTGTCTGCCACCAGGCGGAAGAGCGGGTAGGCCACGAATACGGCCAGGAACAGTGCCGCGGGCGTCATCAAATAGAGGGCGAAGCGGCGATCGGAGATACGCACGGTATTTCTTTTCTGCTGGTTGGGACCGCGGCCGGCACTGTTTTTCGCGCGGTGCGCGTGCCGGTGCCGGCCGCGGAGTCTTACTTCAGGAGGTCCTGGATCTGCTTCTTGGCATCGGCCAGCAGGGCGGAGGTGTCGCCGCCGGCCACGGCTTTCTGCAGCAAGGGGATCAGGACGGTGTCAACGATCTGCTGCCACTTGGCGGTTGCGGGGCGGGTGGCGGTGGCCTTGCCGTTGAGGGTCTCGATCAGTGGCTTGAAGCTCTCGTAACCCGGCTTGTCCTGGTACTTCTGGAAGGCACTGATGCGGGAGGCCAAGCCAAGCTTGGATTCAATTCCCTTGTCGTTGTAGTCATAGGCGCACTTGACGAACTTCTTGGCCGCTTCCGTGTTTTTGGTTGCCTTGGGAACGGACAGGTACCACGGTCCCGGAACACCCGCGACGCCGGCGCTGCCGCCGATCATCGCTGCGGCTCCCACCTTGCCGGCCACCGGAGCATCGGCGGGGATCTGGCGGTAGGCGTGGGCCCAGAATCGGGTCATGGCGGTCTTGCCCTGGTTGAACAGGTTCTGTGCGGCAGCCCAGTCAACCTGTGCCGCGCCGGTGGGGGCGTCCTTCGCGAGGCTCACATAGAAGTCCAGGGCTTCCTTGTGGGCGGCGTTGTCGATGACCACATTGTTGTCTTTGTCCAGGACCATCGGGGAGCCGGCCTGGAGGACGTGGGCCAGCCATTCGGTTTCCACGGCGCCCTTGACGTCCGTGCCGTACATTCCGTCCTTGGTGAAGAACGCGGAAATGTCCTGGTACTGCTTCCACGTCTTGGGGGCAGCGAGCTCGAAGCCGTACTTGGCCTGGAAATCGGCCTTGTTCTTGGCGTCCTCGAACAGGTCCTTGCGGTACAGGATGATCTCGGCATTGGTCCAGGCCGGCATGCCGATGAAGTGGCCATCCACGTTGGCTTCCTTCACCAGGGCCGGGAAGATGTCCTTCTTTGCCTCGTCTGTGAAGAGTTCGTCGATGGGCTGCACAGCGTCCTTGAAGCTGGGAAGCCATACGGAGTCCAGGGCAGCGACGTCGAAGGAGACGTTGCCGGAGGAGAACTCGCTGGAGAGGCGGTTGAACATGCCGTCGTAGGGGAGTTCGACGAAGTTCACGTCGACGCCGGCGTCCTTTTTGCACTGCTCGGCCACGCCGGTCAGTTCTGCGTGGCCACCGGCTTCGACCAGGACGTTGATGGAGCTGGAACCGCCTGAACCGCCCGAGGATGGTGCGGGACCGCCGGCGCCACAACCGGTGGCAACGAGTGCGACGGCGGTGCACAGCCCGCCGAGGGTGACGAGCTTGGAGATGGTGTTTCGAGTGGACATCGCTGTCGACTCACTTTCTCTTGAACGGAAATTGCAGAGAGATGGGGATAACGCTTGTTTGGCTTGAAAAATCGTTTTGCCAAAACGACTTGGCATTGACATTAGGGTTGACGAGCGCGTGTGTCAACTGTTTTCCACGAAACTTTTCGGGCTCTTGACGCTGGGGATTGAATGCCCATAAAGTGATCCGCGCCGCTCGACAAATCGTTTTGGCATATTTTGGCTGATTTGGCAAGTTTTTGGCAACGCCCCGGTTGCTTGGCCGCACCCGTTTGCGCCGATCGCACCCGTACCCCGGGGTGCGTGACCTGGCCGCACCCGATTGCGCCGATCGCACCCGTACCCCGGGGTGCGCCGGGAACGGGTGCGTCCCATCCCAGGAAGGGGTGCGCCGGGCGGGAACGGGTGCGTCGCGTTCCATCGGCCTTGGACACGTCCAACATGGCCGATCAAGCAACAACCAAAGCAGTCACCGAGTTCGAAGGAGAACCATGGACCCATCCCTGCCCCTGAGCCGGAGGAGCATCCTCCGGTTGATTCCCGCAGCGGCAGTTGCGGCCACCGCCGTCGTGCTGTCCGCTAAGGAAGCTTTGGCAAAAGAACCAGCCCAGCAGGCAGTTGCCGCGGAGACCCCGGCAGCCACGGGCCACCGGGCAATCATCGGCATGCTCTAGCGCAACGCATGCACTACCCAACACGAAGCTAGGCCACTCAAGCAGTACCCCCAACGATGTGAGGAGAACACGCTGTGACCACTGTCTACGACGTCACCACCTGGTCTGTCCCTGGAAACCCGTCCGCAACGCCGTACAACGACATCGGGCTCATCATCAACAGCATCATTGCCGATGTGAAATCCCAGCAGACCAATCAGGCATCCAAACCTGGCGCCGTTGTCTACATCCCGCCGGGAGACTACTCGCTCAAGACCCGGGTCAACATCGACATCAGCTTCCTGACCATTCGCGGATCCGGGCACGGCTTCACGTCCAGCAGCATCCGCTACAACGCAGGCAACACGTCAAGCTGGTATGAAATCAACCCGGGTGGCAGCCGGATCCGGGTGGAAAACACTGACGGAAACACCGACGCCTTCAGGGTTTACCGCACAGGCGACCCACGCCTGAGCTCCATCGTGTTCCAAAACTTCTGCCTGGACGGGGTGTCCTTCAACCCCAACCAAAACTCCTACATCAACGGCAAGACAGGCATCCGCTTCGATTCCGCGAACGACTCCTGCCGGGTGGAAGGTATGGGCATGGTCTACCTGGAACACGGCCTGGTGGTCAGGGATACCGATGCGCTGAGTGTGAGCGGCAACTTCCTGGCCGAATGCGGCAGCTGCGTGGAACTCACCGGATCCGGGCAGGCCTCCAAGGTCACCGACAACCTGATCGGCGCAGGCTACGTGGGCTTCTCCGTCTACGCTGAGGGCCATATGGGCTTGCTGGTCAGCGCCAACAATGTCTTCCCGCGGGGCAAGAGCAGTGTGCACTTCAAGAACTGCACCCGCTCCACCATCACCAGCAACCGGTTCCACGCGTTCTACCCTGGCATGGTCAACTTCGAAGGCAGCTGCACGGAGAACCTCGTGGGCGCCAACCACTTCCTGCGGCAAATCGAACCCTTCGATCCCCTCAAGCCCTACAACAATGGCCTGGACGATCTGTTCGGTCTGGTTCACCTCGCGGGCAGCGGGAACACGGTTACGGGCAACCACTTCAGCTACGACGTCCCCTCGGGCTCAGTGAGCCCGTCCGGCCAGAAGCCCACCATCATCCTGGTGGCCTCCGGCGCCAACAACTACATTGCCGCGAACAACACCATCTCCTCGGTGGCTGCGAACACGGTGGTGCTGGACGGTTCAACCACCGGCACCAAGGTGCC
>NZ_JBHVQI010000020.1:0-81835 GCF_042886835.1 Paenarthrobacter sp. NPDC057981 | reverse complement strand
CGGAAATGCCCAAACCCTTCGACGAGCACCGGCCCAACAACTCCGCCGCCGTCCGGAACGGCAACGGCAACTCCGCCTTGGACTCCTCCAACTCCGCCCGGGCCGTGCTCTCCTCACCCTCACGCACAATGAACCCGCCACCCACCGAGAAAAACGTCGCCTCCTTCAGCACGTTCCCCTCAGCATCAGACACCACGAACTTCATCCCATTCGTATGCCGCGGCAACACCGTCAACGGATGCAACACCATATCCTCCACCGCATACGGCAGGAGCAGCCCTCCGGCGAGGTTGAGCTTGCCCGTCTCGGCGATGGAAGCCAAGCGCTCTTCCACCTCGTCAGGGAGGATCTGTTCGGGCTCGTAGCCCTCAAGGCCCAGCAGCGTCGCGGTGAACGTGCCATGGCCCTTGCCCGTCGCAGCCAAGGAACCATACAGGTCCACGCGCAACGACGCCACGGCAGGCAGCACGCCGGATTCACGCAGTTCCCGCGCAAACACCGCCCCGGCCCGCATCGGCCCTACAGTGTGCGAGCTTGACGGGCCAATGCCCACAGAGAACAAATCGAAAACACCAACAGCCATGGCCGTGATCCCTTTCAGGGAGGAGTTAAAAAAACAAAAAGGTGGGGGCTGGGCCAATCCCGAGCCAAGGCGGCCCAGCCCCCGGAGGTCCCAGTGCGAACCTCCAACCCGGTATTGCTGTGAGGCATTCGTTCCCAGCAAATGCCCCACCCGGGTAGATCAAAGTGGGCCACCACGGTCCGCGTCGCCAACGGCCTGTCGGGGCCCGCGTCCTCTGCGGCCTCGGTCGCAGTTGCACCCGCTGAGCGGATGCGATGCTCCCTTAGACGGCCGCTGCCGGACCCCGCCCCCAAATAGGCCGCTTCGAACCAGACCGTTTCGGGGTTCGCTGCGGGGTGTGCCCTCCGCACGGCACACCCCGCAGCTTGCCCACGAATCGGAGGATAGGCCCTTAGCCGAGGTTCGCGACCTCGGGGTACAGCGGGTGTGCTTCGGCGAGGGTCTCGACGCGGTGACGCAGCCCGCTCAGGTCCGTGTCGGCGTCGGCGATCAATGCTTCGGCGATGATGTCCGCAACCTCGCGGAAGGCCGCTTCACCAAAACCGCGTGTCGCAAGCGCGGGCGTGCCGATGCGCAGTCCGGAGGTGACCATGGGCGGGCGGGGGTCGAACGGAACGGCGTTGCGGTTGACGGTGATGTCGATCGCGGCCAGCCGGTCTTCGGCTTGCTGTCCGTTGAGTTCGCAGTCGCGCAGGTCCACGAGGACCAGGTGCACGTCCGTTCCGCCGGAGACCACGGAGATACCCGCCGCGGCGACGTCGGGCTGGACCAGGCGTTCGGCAAGGATCCGGGCGCCTGCCAGCACCCGGGTCTGGCGCTCACGGAATTCCCCGGACGCGGCGATCTTGAATGCCACAGCCTTGCCGGCAATCACGTGCTCGAGGGGGCCGCCCTGCTGGCCCGGGAACACGGCCGAGTTGATCTTCTTGGCGATGTCGGCGTCGTTGGAGAGGATGATGCCACCGCGCGGACCGGCAAGCGTCTTGTGCGTGGTGGAAGTCGTCACGTGCGCGTGCGGGACCGGAGACGGGTGCAGTCCCGCGGCCACCAGGCCCGCGAAGTGCGCCATATCCACCATCAGGTACGCGCCGACGGAGTCGGCGATCCGGCGGAACTCGGCGAAGTCCAGCTGCCGAGCGTATGCGGACCAGCCGGCCACGATCAGTGCAGGCTTGTGTTCCTGCGCCAGGCGCTCCACCTCGGCCATGTCCACCGTGTGGGTGTCCTCGCGGACGCCGTAGGGGACGACGTTGTAGAGCTTGCCGGAGAAGTTGATCCGCATGCCGTGGGTGAGGTGGCCGCCGTGAGCCAGGTTCAGGCCCATGATGGTGTCGCCCGGCTTGATGAGCGCGTGCATCACGGAGGCGTTGGCCTGTGCGCCGGAGTGCGGCTGCACGTTCGCGTACTCGGCGCCAAACAGCGACTTGATGCGGTCGATCGCGAGCTGCTCGATCACGTCCACGTGCTCGCAGCCACCGTAGTAGCGCTTGCCCGGGTAGCCCTCGGCGTACTTGTTGGTCAGCACCGAACCCTGCGCCTGCATCACTGCCACTGCGGTGTGGTTCTCGGACGCGATCATTTCCAGGCCGCCGCGCTGGCGACCCAGTTCGTCGTCGATCTTTGCCGCGATCTCGGGGTCCAGCTCCGACAGCTGGGCATCCAGCGACGCCGACGCAACCTGCTCGAACTCACTCACTGATACCGGGTTCACAGTTCGCCTCCGTTGGCTGCTGCGTATTCCTCGGCCGTCATGAGCGGGCCTTCTTCGGTGGCGGCGACTTTGAAGAGCCAGCCCGCACCGTAGGGGTCATTGTTGATGAGGGCCGGATCTGCGACGACGGCGTCGTTGATCTCGGTCACTTCACCGGTCACGGGCGAGTAGAGGTCGGACACGGACTTGGTGGACTCCACCTCGCCGCAGGTCTCCCCCGCGGTCACCGTGGAACCGACCTCGGGAAGGTCCACGTAGACGATGTCGCCCAGGGCGTCGGCGGCCACGGCGGAGATGCCGATGCCCACCGGGCCGCCACCATTGACGGCAACCCATTCATGTTCAGCCGAGTACTTCAGCTCGGCAACAACTTTGCTCATATCAATTCCTATCTCTCACGTACTGAAAACTTTTCAAGATCACCCGCGGCAGGTTGACCCATCTCTAGCGCTTAGGGGTTCAAACAGCGCCCCGGTCCCCTGTGGGAGTGACATCCGGAAGCGGGCGTCCAAGGGAGCATCGCGTCCGCCCAGCGGGCGCTTCTGCGACCGAGCCCGCGGAGGATGCCACTCCCACCGGGTACTACTTGGAACGCTTGTAGAACGGCAGCGGCACAACTTCGAACGGTTCGGCCTTGCCTCGGAGGTCGACGTCAACGAACGCGCCAACCTCGGAATGCTCGACGTCGACATACGCCAAGGCGACCGGGTAACCGAGCGTGGGGCTCGGCTGCCCTGAGGTCACCTCACCGATCAGCGAACCGTCCTTCAGAACCGAGTAGTGACCGCGGGCTGCACGACGGCCGGCGCCCTTGAGGCCCACCAGCTTCTGCCCGATCGTGGATCCAACACCAGCGGCCTTGATCGCAGCCAGCGCTTCCTTGCCCACGAAGTCGCCTTCCTTGGACAACGCCACAACGGGGCCAAGCCCGGCTGCGTAGGCATTGACGTGGCGGGAGAGCTCGTTGCCGTAGAGCGGCATGCCGGCCTCAAGGCGGAGGGAGTCGCGGGCAGCGAGACCGGCGGGGATAAGCCCGTGGCCTTCGCCGGCTTCAAGGAGTGCTTCCCAGAGCGAAGGCGCGTCCGTGTTGGGAACGTAGATCTCGAACCCGTCTTCGCCGGTGTAGCCGGTGCGGGCGAGCAACAGTTCGTCACCGGCAATCGAGACCTCGACAGCAGCGTAGTACTTCAACTCCGTGACCAGGGAATGCTGTTCGGTCGGGACCAGCTCAAGCAGGATCGCTTCGGCGTTCGGGCCCTGGACTGCAATCAGGGACGTCTCAGCGGAGGCGTCCTCAACAACAACGTCGAACCCGGCAGCGCGCTCCTTCAATGCAGCGGCAACCACCTTGGCGTTTCCCGCGTTCGGTACCACCAGGAACTTCTCCGGACCACGACGGTACGTGATGAGGTCGTCGATGATGCCGCCGTCGGCGTTGCAGATCAGAGAGTACTTGGCCTTGCCGTCGGCGATCGCGGACAGTTTTCCCACCAGGGCGTAGTCCAGGAACGCTGCGGCCTCGGGGCCGCTGACCCAGACTTCGCCCATGTGGGAAAGGTCGAACAGGCCGGCAGCATTACGCACCGCGTGGTGCTCAGCCAACTCGGACTCGTACTTGAGTGGCATCTGCCAGCCGCCGAAGTCCGTGAAGGATGCGTCGGCCTTTTTGTGCTGCTCGTAAAGAGCGGTGTAGTTCTCAGACATCTCGGGGATCCTTAGTTCTCAAACTCTGCTGTGTTTTCCTCGAACGCTTCGAGAGGCGGGCAGGAGCAGACCAGGTTGCGGTCGCCCGCAGCACCGTCGATCCGGCCGACCGGCGGGAAGTACTTGTCCTGCTTGAGGCTTTGCACCGGGAAGGCGGCCTGCTCGCGCGGGTAGTCACGATCCCAGGCGGAACTTACGACGGCGGCCGCCGTGTGGGGCGCGTTGCGAAGCGGGGAGTCCTCCACGGAGAAGTCACCGGCCGCAACCTGCTCGATCTCGGCGCGGATGGTGATCATGGCTTCGATGAAGCGGTCGATCTCCGCGAGGTCCTCGGATTCCGTGGGCTCCACCATCAACGTTCCAGCAACCGGGAACGCCAGCGTCGGTGCGTGGAAGCCGAAGTCGATGAGGCGCTTGGCCACGTCCTCGGCCGTGACCCCGGTACGCGCGGTCAGCTCGCGGAGGTCCAGGATGCACTCGTGGGCCACGAGCCCACCTTCACCCGTGTAGAGGATCGGGAAGTGCTCGTCCAGGCGGGACGCAACATAGTTTGCCGTGAGGAGCGCCGACTTGGTGGCTTCCGTGAGGCCTTCGCCGCCCATGAGCTTCACGTAGGCCCAGGAAATCGGGAGCACGCCGGCGGAGCCGAAACGGGAAGCAGAGATGGCCACGCCACCCTCCGAGGAGGAAGCGTTGTTCGCATCGCCCGGCATGAAGGGAGCCAGGTGGGCCTTGGCTGCAACGGGACCCACGCCGGGTCCGCCGCCGCCGTGCGGGATGCAGAAAGTCTTGTGCAGGTTCAAGTGCGAGACATCGCCGCCGAACTTGCCCGGCTGGGCCAAGCCGACCAGCGCGTTGAGGTTGGCGCCATCCACGTACACCTGGCCGCCGGCCTCGTGAACGGCGTCGCACACCTCGACGACGTCAGCATCGTACACACCGTGCGTGGAGGGGTACGTGATCATGATGGCCGAGAGCACGTCGCGGTTGGCTTCGATCTTTGCCGCCAGGTCAGCGTGATCGATCGTGCCATCAGGGGCGGTGGCCACCACAACGACCTTCATGCCGGCCAGCACCGCCGAAGCAGCGTTCGTGCCGTGGGCCGAAGCCGGAATCAGGCACACGTTGCGCTGATCGTCCCCGCGCGAGAGGTGGTAGCCGCGGATCGCGAGCAAGCCTGCAAGCTCACCTTGCGAACCGGCGTTCGGCTGGATGGAGACCTGGTCGTAGCCCGTGATCTCGGTCAGATCGGCTTCCAGACCGGAGATCAGCTCACGCCAACCTTCAGTCTGGTGGTCCGGCGCGAACGGGTGGATCGAGGCGAACTCCGGCCAGGAGATAGCCTCCATTTCAGCCGTGGCATTCAGCTTCATGGTGCAGGAGCCCAGCGGGATCATGGTGCGGTCCAGCGCGAGGTCCCGGTCGGACAGCTTGCGGATATAGCGCAACAGCTGCGTCTCGGAACGGTGCGTGTTGAACACGGGGTGCTGCAGGAAATCGGAGGTACGGACCACGTCGGAAGGCAGCTCGAACCCTGCAGCGTCCCCTACCGGACCGGCGCCAAAGGCGACGGCTACCGCGGAGAGGACCTCCGGCGTCGTGGTTTCATCGACCGAGACGCCCACGGTGTCCTCATCGATGTAGCGGAGGTTGATGCCGCGCGCCTCGGCGGCACCGATCACCTTCGAAGCCTTGCCCGGGACACGGACGGTGAGGGTGTCGAAGAAGGAGTCGGCCACGAGTTCGCGGCCTGCCTTCTGCAGGGCTGTAGCCAGGACGCGGGCGTGGCCGTGGACGGTTTCGGCGATCGCCTTCAGACCATCCGGGCCGTGATAGACGGCGTACATCGAGGCAACGATCGCGAGCAGCGCCTGGGCGGTGCAGATGTTGGACGTGGCCTTCTCGCGACGGATGTGCTGCTCGCGGGTCTGCAGGGCGAGGCGGTAGGCGGGCACGCCGGCGTTGTCCTTGGAAACACCAACGATGCGGCCGGGAAGGGTCCGCTCCATGCCGTTCCGGACGGCCATGTAAGCGGCATGCGGGCCGCCGAAGAACAGCGGCACACCGAAGCGCTGCGCGGTTCCGACGGCGATGTCCGCACCTTGCTCGCCCGGGGGCGTGATGAGCGTGAGTGCCAGCAGATCGGCAGCGACGGTGACCAGTGCACCGCGTTCCTTCGCCGCAGCGATCACGGGAGCGTGGTTGAAGACCCGGCCCGAAACGCCAGGCTGCTGGAGTACGACGCCGTTGATGTCGCCGTCGGGCAATCCGGCCGAAAGGTCCGCAACCAGAACCTCGAAGCCCAGCGCCTCGGCGCGGCCCTTCACGATGGCGATGGTCTGCGGGAGGAGGTCGGCGTCGAGGACGGTCTTGCCGTCCTTCGCGGATTTGTCTTTGTTGGCCCGGCGCATCAGCAGCACGGCCTCGGCCACGGCGGTGGCTTCATCCAGCAGCGAAGCGTTGGCGATCGGGAGCCCGGTGAGGTCCTGCACCATGGTCTGGAAGTTGAGCAACGCTTCGAGGCGGCCCTGCGAAATCTCGGGCTGGTACGGCGTGTAGGCGGTGTACCAGGCCGGGGATTCGAGGATGTTGCGGCGGATCACCGGGGGCGTGATGGTGTCGTAGTATCCCTGGCCGATCATCTGCACGGCGGTCTTGTTCTTGGCTGCGAGCTTGCGGAGCTCGGCCAGGACCTGGGTCTCGCTCAGCGCCTTCTGCAGGGTCAGGGGCGAAGACTGGCGGATGGAATCGGGGACGGCAACGTCCACCAGGCCATCAACCGAGTCGTAGCCGATCGCCTTGAGCATGGTGTCAACATCGGCCTGGCGACGGGCGCCGATATGCCGGTCCGCGAAAGCGGTTGGGGAGGATTGAACAGTCAAGAGGAACTCCAGGATTCAGGCGCCCAAGGGACGCCACGATGAATAGGGGTTCCTCCCCGCTCTGTATTGGACCTGAGAGATTCCGTGGACGTGGTTGTCCACTTGCACCGTCGGTGAGCCCGGTTGCCCGGACTGCTTTCCAGAGTTGCCTCGCCGCGGCGGTACATGGGCCTGAGAGATTCCTGGGGAGGATTTGCTCCTACGGCGCCTGACTGGATGTACCCGGCAGGACTCTCCCGCCGCAGATCAAAAGCGTGTGCGCCACATCAGTGACACGCTTCACACCATAGCCGGTGGCTGCGAAAAAGTGCAAGGCGGTTGTTTCCAACACGGCTCAACCGTGCATCGCCTCGTGGATCTGCAAGGCCAGCCATAGCTGCGCCAAGGTGGACGTTTCACCCATGTCCAGCCCCGTCAGTTCGCCGATTTTCCGGATTCTGTAGATGATGGTTTGCCGGTGCGTGAACAGCGCGGACGCGGTCTTTTGCCATGAGCGTTGCGAGTCCAAATAGGTTTTCAATGTGACCGTCAGGTCGCCGTCCTGGCGTTGCTCGTACGCAAAAACCGGGCCCAGGAGACGCTGCACCAACGCGGTTCCTTCCTCGAATCCGGTCAGCCCTAGCCAGCTCGGACCCTCCGCATAACGGGCCACTCCCAGCCTGTTGGCACGCGCCGAACCCAGCGCCCACAACGATTCCTGCAAGGCCTGCTGGAGCCCGGCGACGGTGGCCCCTGAACTGACCCCGATGGTGGTTCCGAACCCTGCGCAATGGACCAGCAAACCGTCCGCGACGTCCGCCGCGACCACCACGTGCAGCCTGTCGTTCCGCCGCAGGGAGGCCGCCTGGATGCCATGCCGCCAGAGTTCGACGTGAACGTTCGCCAGCCTGTCGCCGTCGTCGGCCGCAATCGAGGCGACCACGAACTCCTGGGGAGGCACCTCGAAAGCCGTCAACCGCCGCTCGATCTCCCCCGTACCAAGCCGGCCGTCGAGCGCCTGCAGCAGGAATTCGCCGGCCAGCCGGTGCCGGCCTTCGAGCGAGAGGACGATGCGCGCCAACTGCAGTCCCAGCACGGTTGCGGCATGCAAAAGCACGACGGCGTCAGGGTGCGGTTCGTTGCCGGGCAGCACCACCAGGAGCGCATTGGCATGAGTGGGAATGTCCATGGTGAGCACGTGCCGGCCATGGATCCGGTGCCACTGGAAGTTCTTGCCGGCCACGGACACGTGGCCCGGTTGCGGCGACCACTCCTCCACAAGGAAATCTGGCAGGGGATGGCCCTCCGGATGCCACGGATGCAGGCAGCGGCGGTCCACCACGAACAGCTCCGAATCCAGCTCCGTGGCCAACCTCAGGACCAGGCTTTGCCAGTGATCCTCGGACGCGCCGGCAGTGCGGAGGAGGTCGTACACGCGTGCCGTTTGGCGGAGACGCCGGGATTCTTCGAGGAGCGAGGACTCAGCCACAGACCGCGCAATGGCGATGAACGGCAGCGGGTAGGGAATGTTGATCAGGGGCAGCGGCAGCCGCTCGCAAGCAGCCAGAAATTCAGCCGTCAGCGGGGGCGCATGCATCTTCTCGCCGATGGCCAACGCACTGGCACCGGAGTCCACCAAAGCCTCGGCGAGCGCGACCTGGCCGTCCGCGTCCGCCGGGATGGAGAGCCCGTTGGTCATCATGAGTTCGCCGCCGGTGACCCACTCCCACAAACGCGGCAGGTCAGAGGTGTGGGCCCAGGTGATGCGGTTGCCGGCTCCGCTGGAGCCTGCCAGCAGGCTGAGCCCGAGCTGCGGTTCGGCCACAAGTTCGGCGACGGTGATGGCCATGGATGAGGACTCCTGCGGCGGTATGTAGCGGTGTCTAGACATTTGTCTAGATCGGTTCGCCAGATGTAAACAATGCACGACTATACGCCGTGACGCGCATCACCAAAACTGGAATCACGAACTTCACCGCTCAATGACGAGCATTCACGAGAGAGGGATTCCAATGAGCGCAACGAGCAATCTCATTGATGACGCCCCACTGACCACGTTCCACAAGAAACTCACGTTCTTCGCCTCGGGCGGCCCCTTCATTGATGGCTATGCACTGTCCATCATCGGTATAGCCCTGATCACCATGGCCCCGGGCCTGGACTTGTCCCCCACGGAAATCGGCTTGGTGGGCGCGGCCAGCTTGGTGGGCATCTTCTTCGGCGGAGCCGTCTTCGGTTGGCTGACCGACAAGATCGGCCGGCACAAGATGTACATCGCGGACCTCATTGCCTTGGCTGTGTTCTCTGTCCTGAACGGCTTCGCCACCGACATCTGGCAAGTGGTGCTGTGCAGGTTCTTCCTTGGCATGGCGATCGGCGCCGACTACCCCATCGCCACCTCGCTGCTGGCCGAGTTCCTCCCAAAGAAGCACCGCGGGCGCCTGCTCGGGGCAACCTTCGTGGTCTGGGCCATCGGAGCAGCCGCAGCGTACGCCGTCGGGTACTTGCTGCGCGATTCCGGGCCGGACGCCTGGCGCTTCATGGTGGCAAGCCCGGCGATCTTTGCCATCGTCACCCTGCTTTGCCGCCTGGGCACTCCTGAATCGCCACGCTGGCTCCTTTCGCGGGGCCGCAGGGACGAGGCGGAGGCCGTGATCAAGAAGGTGTACGGGGCACAGTATGGCCTGAGCGACATCGCCTCCGATGCCGACGGCCCGCAGAAGCAAGGCAGTTTCCTGGACATTTTCAGGGGCCAGTTCTGGAAGCGGACGCTGTTCGTCTCCATCTTCTGGACCGCCCAAGTCATTCCGCTCTTTGCTGTGTACACCTTCGCTCCGGACCTCCTCACATCGTTTGGCATGCATGGGGACGCCAACTTGTACGGCGGCTCCTTCCTGATCTCCATGCTGTTCGTCGTTGGCGGTATACCCGGGCTGTGGCTCGTCGAGAAGATCGGCCGGCGTCGCTTGCTCCTCTGGACGTTCGGCATCATCGTGGTCGCCTTGGCCATTCCGGCCTTCATCCCCAATGTGGAAGCCGCACCGCTCTTCATTGCCCTGGCCGTCTTTGCCCTGGCGTCCGGAGCATCGAGTTTCCTCGAAGTCGTCTACCCCAACGAGCTCTTCCCCACGGAAGTCCGCGCCACCGCCGTCGGCTTCGGCACGGCAATCAGCCGCGTGGGCTCGGCAGCCAGCACCTACTTGATGCCCTTGGCAATCGTGTCCTTTGGCGCGGCCGGATCGCTTCTCATCGGCGCCATCATCTCCCTGATCGGGCTCATCGCCACCTTCCTCCTGGCTCCGGAAACGGCCAACCGGTCCCTTTCGGAGCTCACCACCGAACACCACCCCAGCACGTCCACTGACAGCAAGATCAACGAAGGATCCCTCTCATGACCACGTACCAGCCCATCGGCCCCGTCGACGCAACCAAGGTTCCCCGCTACGCAGGCCTCGGCACCTTCGCCCGACTCCCCCAAATCGACCGCGTTCCCGACTACGACATCGCCATTGTGGGTGTGCCGTTCGACGGCGGAACCTCCTTCCGGCCCGGCGCCCGTTTTGGTCCTGCCGCGGTCCGCGAGGCCTCCCGGCTGCTCCGTCCGGGCTACCACCCGGAGCTCGACGTCGAGCCGGTGTACGAAGCCCAGGTGGTGGACGCCGGGGACATCGCCTGCACTCCTTACGACATCACGCGGGCCGTCCGCGAAATCGAGGAGCAGGCGCTGCCGCTCATCAGCGAAGAGAAGCGGCTCATCTCGATCGGCGGCGACCACACCATTGCCCTGCCGATGCTGCGGGCACTGAACAAGGTCCACGGACCGGTCGCACTCCTGCATTTCGACGCCCATCTGGACACGTGGGACACGTACTTCGATCAGCCGATCACGCACGGCACCATCTTCCGCCGCGCCTTCGAAGAGGGCCTGCTGGTGGAGGACAAGTCGATGCATGTGGGCATCCGGGGACCTGTCTATGACCGCAACGACTTCCTTCGGGACCACGAGTTCGGCTTCCAGATCATCCGCTGCTCGGACCTGGACGTCATTGGCGTTCCGGCGGCGATCGAGCGGGTCAAAGAACGGCTGGGTGACACCCCGGTGTACGTCTCCATCGACATCGACGTGCTGGATCCCTCCTACGCCCCCGGCACCGGCACTCCGGAGATGGGAGGGCTCCACTCCCGCGAACTCCTCGCCCTGCTCCGCGGCCTGGACGGCATCAACATCGTCGGCGCGGACGTCGTCGAAGTCGCGCCGGCCTACGACCATGCGGACATCACCACCGTGGCCGCAGCAACCCTCGTCTTCGATCTGCTGGCCCTCATGGTCAACCGCAGCAAGGCGGAGTCGGAGACCGTTCGCGAGCTCGAGACTGTGTCGCGGAGCGTGTTGTGAACACCCCGGTTGCGGAAGTTCCACGGCTCGAGGACAAGACCATCCAGCCGATTCCCCTCAACGAACGGCACGGCAAGGCCCGCGACCTGTTCACCATCTGGTTCGGTTCAAACATCATGATCATGACCATCGTGACCGGCGGCCTCGCCACCACGGTGTTCGGTTTGAGCTTCGTTCCGGCGATCGTTGCAATCATCATCGGCAACCTCCTGGGCGGGATCTTCATGGCCCTGCACTCCGCCCAGGGACCGCAACTCGGCGTCGCCCAGATGATCCAGACCAGAGGCCAATTCGGTTCGTTCGGGGCGTTGCTGATCGTGGTAATTGTCGTGGTGATGTACGTGGGATTCTTCGCGGCGAACCTCGTCTTTGGCGGCGAAGCCATGGCGGCCGTGAGCCCGGGCATCAGCGTCGACGGAGGCATCATCATCATCGGCGTGGTCAGCGTGATCGCCACGATCTTCGGGTACCGCCTCATCCACGCCTATGCACGCGTCCTCAGTGTCGCCGCCGGATTGGCTCTGCTGTTGTCCTTCGGCTGGATCCTGATGGTTGATGGACTTCCCGCCAACTTCCTTGAGCAAGGCAACTTCAACTGGGTTGGCTTCATGGGGACCGTCTCGGTCTCCGCCCTATGGCAACTGGCCTACGCGCCCTACGTTTCGGACTACTCCCGCTACATGCCGCAGGGTACGGGTTCGGCTCCGGCCTTCTGGGCGTCCTACTCCGGCTGCGTGCTGGGGACCCTGTTCCCCATGATCCTCGGCGCACTGGTGGGTACCCTCGCGGTGGCCATGAGCTCCGGCGACGTAGAGATCGTCGGCAGCCTGGGCGCGTTGCTCCAGCCGTGGACCTTGATCATCGTCGGCATTTTCTGCCTGGGCGTAGCTGCCTCGAACGCCATGAATCTCTACTGTGGCGTGCTCTGCGCGCTGACCATCGGACAGACCTTCAAGCCCACCTGGCTTCCCCGGGCAAAAACCCGCAGCGTCGCCGCCGTCGTGCTCTTTGTCCTGGCTGTCTCCATCGCACTGTTCGCCCGCGACAACTTCATCCTCTTCTACACCAACTTCCTGTCCTTCCTGATGTATGTCCTGGTTCCCTGGACGGCCATCAATCTGGTGGACTACTACCTGCTGCGGCACGGCGACTACCGTGTGGAGGACTTCTTCAAGCGCGACGGCGGTGTGTACGGGCGGTTCAATTGGGTCGCCATCGGTTCATACATAGCAGGCGCCCTGATCCAGGTTCCCTTCTCGGCAACCGCCATTTACACGGGCCCGATGGCCGCTGCCCTGGGCGGTGTGGACATCTCGTGGATCGTCGGCCTGGTGGTTGTCGCGCCGCTTTACTACATTGCGGCCCGCCTGTTCGGCAAGAAGACAGAAGCCGCCCCCTTTCCATCCAGCTCCCTCACCCCAGACCTCATCTGACCCGGCCTCATCTGACCTGACCTCGTCTGAAAGCGAAGCATCATGACCACTACCCAGTCCGAGACGTTCACCGTCCATCGTGCCGACTCCGCAGGCGCCGATGTTTCGGCCCTCATTCCTCCCGCGGGCCACTTCATCAGCGGTTCCTTCATTCCCGGCGTTGGCGGCGGCAACCCGATCGACGTCGTCAACCCCGCCACCGAGGAAATCATCACCTCCATCCAGGCGGGCACGGCGGCCGATGTGGACGCCGCCGTGGCTGCCGCCGTCGTCGCCCAAAAATCGTGGGGCAACACCACCCCGAAGGAACGTGCCGACGTCCTGAACCTCATCGCGAACATCATTGAAGCCAACCGCGAAGCGTTCGAAGTCATCGAGTCCGCCAACACCGGCAAGCCGCGGGCTGTGGCCGAAGACGATGTCAGCAGCACCATCGATACCTTCCGCTTCATGGCCGGCGCCTCCCGGACACTGACCTCCATGGCGGGCGGGGACTACGCAACAGACCACACGTCCGTGATCCTGAGGGAACCGGTGGGCGTGGTTGGCGTCATCACGCCGTGGAACTACCCGCTCCTCATGGCCGCGTGGAAGATCGCGCCCATCCTGGCCGCCGGCAACAGCATCGTCATGAAGCCCTCGGAGCAGACGCCGCTCTCGACGCTGAAGCTCGTCGAACTCCTGGCGGGACGTATCCCGGACGGCATCCTCAACGTCGTGACCGGCCAGGGCCGCACGGTTGGCCAGCGATTGTCCGAACACCCGGACATCGCCCTGATTGCCCTGACCGGCAGCGTCGTCAGCGGCCAGGCCGTTGCCGAAACAGCCGCGAGGTCCGTCAAGCGCGTCCACCTTGAGCTGGGCGGCAAAGCTCCCGTGGTGGTGTTCCCCGACGCCGATCTCCGGGCTGCCGCTGCCGGCGTCCGGAACGCCGGATACTGGAACGCCGGGCAGGACTGCGGCGCGGCCTGCCGCGTGCTGGTCCACGAGTCGGTGGCCGAGGAGTTCACGCAGTACCTGGTGGAAGAGGTCAGCTCGTTGGTGGTCGGCGCACCCGATGCCGGCGACTCGGTGGAAATGGGCCCCATGATTTCGCGACCACATTTTGAGCGCGTCAAGGAATCCTTGGCTGAAGCCCGCGCTGCCGGGCTGACCATCGCTGTCGGCGGATCCGCGCTTGAGGGTACGGGCTATTTCATTGAACCGACGGTCATCACCGGCGTTCCTTCTGGCGCACCCATTGCGACGCACGAAATCTTCGGCCCTGTGGTCACCGTGGAAACGTTCAGCACCACCGAGGAAGCAGTTACCCGCGCCAATGAGAGCCCCTATGGCCTCTCCGCCTCCGTGTGGACCAAGGATTCCGGCCTCTCGCTGCGGGTCCCGAAGCAACTGGACTTCGGCACAGTCTGGGTGAACGCCCACCTGGTCCTGGCGAACGAGGTGCCGTGGGGCGGTTTCAAGGGATCCGGCTATGGCCGTGACCTCTCGCTCTACGCCCTGGATGACTACTCCCGGACCAAGCACGTCATGATTAACCACGGCGCGTGAAGCACCACCAACGCGAAACCAGAGAAGCAATGGAGCTTGTGAAATGACCACCGTGAACCCGATCGTTCCCTCGGCACCGCCCGCAGCTACGCCGTCGGCCCCTTTCCAGACCGAGATTCCGTGGACCAACTGGGGCGGCAACCAGACATCGACACCGGCCTTTACCGTCCGGCCGCGGAATGAACAGGAAGCACTCGACGCCGTTCGGTTCGCCATCCGTGAAGGTCTGCCAGTGCGGGCCGTTGGTTCGGGACATTCGTCCTCTCCCTTGGTGCAGACGGGCGGCGTCCTCCTGGACATGTCCCAACTCACGGGAATCACCGGAACCGATCGTTTGAATCGGCGGGCCAGGGCCTTGGCCGGAACCACCATCAACGCTTTCGGCGACCCGCTCTGGGAGCAGGGCCTGGCGCTCAGCAACCAGGGCGACATCGACAAGCAGCAGATCGCGGGCGCCTTGGCTACCAGCACCCACGGATCCGGCAAGGATCTGGGGAGCTTCTCCTCCAAGCTGCGCTGGGTGAAGCTCATCAACGGTTACGGCGAGATCGTTGAGATCGGCGAGGGCCAGCTCCGCGAACTGCGGGCGGCCCAGGTGGCGTTGGGAACGCTGGGGATCTTCCTCGAAGTGGAGTTGGCCGTTGAGGACAGCTACTACCTGCAGGAAGAAATCACCTATCCCATGTGGTCCGAAACTGCAGCCACGTGGCAGGACGACATCGACTCCAACCGGCACTACTCCTTCCTGTGGTGCCCCGAAGAGGACTCCTGCGAGTTGCTCGACCTGCCCGGGTCGCCGGACCACAACATGGCCAACCGCAGCTACACCAAGCGGTACAACGTGGCTTCGATCCCGGACGAGTCGCGGATCTCGACCATTGAGGGCGCCCGGCTGGACCGCTCCTACCGGATCTACCCGGGCGGTTTCACCACCCAGTTCCACGAACTTGAGTACTTCGTCCGCAGCGAAGACGGCCTGGCCGCCGTCGAAGTCATCCAGGACCTGATCCGAAGCAAACACCCGGACCAGAAGTACCCCGTGGAAGTCCGCTGGGTAAAGGCCGACGAGGCCTACATGTCGCAGTTCCAAGGGCGGGACAGCACCGTCATCACGCTGACCACCAAGCCGGGAACCGAATACTGGCAGTTCTTCCGCGACGCCGACGCCGTGCTGCAGGACTTCGAGCCGCGGGCGCACTGGGGCAAGATCCATTTCATGACCCGGAGCCGACTGGAACGCCTGTACCCGGAACTGGATACCTTCCTCCAGGTCCGCCGCGAGTTCGATCCCCGGGGCATCTTCCTCAACGACCACACCCGCGCCCTGTTCGGCTGAGCGAGCCTCCCCAAAAGCGGGTGGGATGTGAGAGAGCGTCTGCTGAACCCATCGCTCTCTCACATCCCACCCCAAATTCCCCATCGCTCGCTCACATTCCCCCAACGTCATGTTCCGGTCCCGTGCGCAAATCCATTTGAGTTAGGTTAGCCATACCTTCTAACTTTTCCGGGTGAGTATTCAGCCCGATGTGGCCGGAGTAGCCTTTGCCGCGCGATTGGCATCGTTTGGAGACCGGCCTGCAGTACGCCTGGCAGCCGAAACAGTGACCTACGCGCAGTTGGCGGTTCGGGTCGAGGAGATGGCCAGGTCCTTTGGCGACGGCCGGCGCCTTATCGCCCTCGAAGCAGAAAACACCCTGCCCTCCCTGACCGTGTACCTTGCGGCTCTGGCGTCCCGACAACCGCTGCTGATCCTTCCTTCCGGGGGCGGGCAGGCTGCGGAAGCGCTGATCTCGGCCTATGAGCCGGATATCGTCGCACGGTCGGTGGATGGAGGCGTCTCGCTGGACGTGCGCCGGGAGCACAGCGGCCACGAATTCCATCCTGATCTCGCATTATTGCTGAGCACTTCCGGTTCAACGGGCGCCCCGAAGCTGGTGCGCATCTCGGCAGGGTCGATCCAGGCCAACGCGGCCGCCATCGCCCAGTACCTGCACCTCCGCCCGGAAGACAGGGCAGCAACGACGCTTCCGTTGTCCTACTGCTACGGCATGAGCGTCGTGAACAGCCATCTCCTGGTGGGAGCGTCCATAGCGCTTACCGATCTGTCCGTGGTGGATCCGTGCTTCTGGGAGCTGATGCGGCACGAATCCGTGACCTCGTTCGCCGCCGTTCCCTACACCTTCGACCTTCTCGAGCGAGTGGGCTTCGAGCGCATGGACCTGCCCAGCCTCCGGTACATCACCCAGGCCGGAGGGCGCTTGGCGCCTGAACGGGTGCGCAGCTACGCCCAGCTCGGACAGGAGCATGGCTGGGACCTCTTCGTCATGTACGGCCAAACCGAAGCGACGGCCCGGATGGCGTACCTCCCGCCGGACGAGGCCGCGGAGCATCCTCATGCGATTGGCATACCGGTTCCCGGGGGATCCTTCCGGCTGGAACCTGTCCCGGGGTTGGACGATTGCGAGCTCGTCTACACCGGGCCCAACGTCATGCTGGGCTACGCCGAACACCCGGCGGACCTCGCCCGAGGCAGGGACATCACCGAGCTGCGCACAGGCGACCTCGCCCGGCTCGGACCAAGCGGGCTCTACGAGATCGTTGGCCGGCGCAGCCGCTTCGTCAAGATTGTGGGGCTCCGGATCGATCTGGGGCAGGTCGAGCAGATCCTTCAGGATCTCGGCGTGACAGCGGCCGTGGCCGGGACCGACGTCGGACTCGTCGCCGCCGTCGAAGGAAACCATGAACTCCCGCTGCTGGCCAAAACGCTCGCGCACGATCTTGGCGTCCCGAGGTCGGCCCTGGAGCTGCGCCGAGTGGAAGCGATCCCCCGCCT
This sequence comes from Paenarthrobacter sp. NPDC057981, assembly GCF_042886835.1. Taxonomy (NCBI): domain Bacteria; kingdom Bacillati; phylum Actinomycetota; class Actinomycetes; order Micrococcales; family Micrococcaceae; genus Paenarthrobacter; species Paenarthrobacter sp. NPDC057981. The sequence continues at coordinate 64,763 of NZ_JBHVQI010000020.1, read as the reverse complement.
GGCCAACGGAAAAACGGACTACCAGGCCATTCTCGCCCTCGCCCCGGCGGATGCCGACGCGCCTCCGGGAGCGACCACCCCGCCCGGAGGAAAGCACGACGGCGGCGGCGCACCTTCCGCCGCCGCGTCACCGGACGATGCGCGCACGATCTTCATCGACGTCCTGGAACGGGCAGACGTGGCGGATACGGACACCTTCGTTTCCTTGGGCGGAGATTCGCTGTCTTACGTCGCAGCCTCGGTCAGGTTGGAGCGCGCCCTCGGCTACCTTCCCCATGGATGGCACCTGATGCCCGTCTGCGAACTGACGCCCGCCGTCGAACGCGAACGCAGTGGTGCGTCCTGGTCAAACGCCCGGCCTCATGCCGGGGCCGCGAGGGAGGAACCCAAGGCTTCAACCCACCCCGGACGACAACGGCGTGCCAAAAAGCTCACGGCCAGCATGGAAACCGGAATCGTCCTTCGCGCCGTCGCCATCATCTTCATCGTCTCCTCCCACGTCGGGTTGTTCCGTTGGGAAGGGACCGCGCATGTCCTGATCGCCGTGGCCGGCTACAACTTTGCCCGTTTCCAGTTGGCGGGCGCACGTCGTGAACGATTAGGACGCCAACTCAAAGCCGTCGCGCGCATCGCGTTGCCCAGCATTGTGGTGATCAGCTTGGCCTTTGCGGTGACTGACGATTACGGCTGGCACAACATCTTCCTGCTCAACACGTTGGTGGGTCCGCAGGGTTGGACCGACATGTCACGGTTCTGGTTCATCGAGATCCTGGTCCACATCCTTCTGGGCATGGCTGCCCTCCTGGCCATTCCGGCGTTGGACAGGGCCCAGCGAAGGTGGCCCTGGCTGCTCCCCCTGGCGCTTGGGGGCGTGGACCTGCTGCAACGCTTCGACGTCGTTGAACTGCCGTATCCCGGCCAAGGTCCGGTGCTGTGGCTCTTCGCGCTCGGCTGGGTGGCCGCATTGTCCAGGACATGGTGGCAACGCTCGGCCACCACAGTCGCTGCCTTCCTGACCATCCCCGGGTTCTTCACCAGCGAGCCACGCAGCGCCACAGTCCTGGCTGGCTTCCTGGTGCTTCTATGGGTAGCCACGCTGCCTGTGCCACGGGGTTTGCATCGGCTCACGGCACTGCTGGCCAGTTCCTCCCTGTACATCTACGTGACGCACTGGCTCGTCTATCCGGTGATCGTCGAGGGCAACCCCGGGTCGGTACCCCAAGCCACCCTCGGCCTGGCCGTCGCGGCATCGCTTGCAGCGGGCATCGGCTACTGGGCGCTGGTCACGAAAATCATGGGCGCCGCGGAAAGGTGGCTGGGCCGCCGTCGTCAGCTGCCCAGGCGATCACAGCGGCAACCCACGTGACATTCCGCTGATACGCGGGAATGGTAGTTTGAACTCTGCTCGAGCCATACGCCCCGTACCGACCAGAGGACACTCCATGTTTAAGGGTTTCAAGGACTTCATTCTCCGCGGCAACGTGATCGAACTGGCCATTGCTGTGGTTATCGGCAGTGCCTTCACCGCACTCGTTGCGGCTTTCACCAACAACATCATCAACCCCGTGATCGCCGCGGCCGGTGGCGTCAACGCGGATGGACTCGGTTTCCGGATCTGGCCGGACAAAGAGGCTACGTTCGTCAACATCGGGGCAGTCCTGACGGCCTTGGTCACCTTCCTGATCACCGCCGCCGTCGTCTACTTCATCTTCGTGGCGCCCATGAACAAGATCAATTCCATGGTCAAGGACCGCCTGGCCACCGCGGAGCCCGAGGAAGAGCCGATTCCGGCCGACACCGCGCTCCTGGCCGAAATCCGCGACCTCCTCAAGGACGCCGCGGACGCCCGCAGCGCCAACCGCGACCTGGACGAGGACCCGATCCGCTAGGAAGCACCGCCGCGAGACCGTGACGCAGGAGCAACGCAGACGAAACACCCGGACGGCAGCATGGGTTCATGAAGCCCAACGCGAGCTCTCCCGTCACCGCCGACCTCCTGTGCGAGGTCTGCGGTCAGCTGCCTGAACCTCCCAAGGCCCGGCTCACCCTGGCCAACATCGCCGTCATGCTGCCCATCGAGTTGTTGGTGCACGCGGCAGTGGTGGAGACCCATCTGCCGTATGTGGCCAAGGTCCTGCTCCTGACCGTCACCGCGACTGTCCTGGTGATCTGGGTGGCCGAGCCGTCTGCCGCCAAGGTGCTGCGGCGTTGGCTGCATGCCCCGGCGCTCAAACACCGCCACAAACTGCAGACAGCTCCCGCCCTCTGGCGTGCCCGGACCCTGCTGCGCGACCAACCGGGTTCGCTGCAAAAGATCACACAGTCCCTCGCCCGGCTGGAAACGAACATCCTCAGCATCCACGTCCACCCCATGGATGGCGCGGGACTCCCCGGCAGCGTGATGGATGAGTTCGTCCTGTCCGCGCCGGGGCAGCTCACCGAGCAGGAACTGCTTCAGGCAATGCACGACGGCGGCGGGCGTGAGTCCCACGTCTGGCCCACCACGGCGCTGGCCATGGCAGACGGCCAAACCAAAGCCCTCAGCCTGGCGGCCCGGATCGCCGGCAATCCGCAGGAACTGCCTTTGGCTGTCGCCGAACTGTTGTCCGCCAAAGTAGTCCCAGCGGATCCGGAGCGTCCGGCACCCGCGGCCGGCACCGCCGTCGGACGTTCTCCAGACATCCTGAAGATTCCCACAGCCTGGCATGGCCCTCTCTTGTTCTCCCGGCCTGGCGAGCCGTTCACTCCGGCGGAGTCGGCGCGGGCGCACAGATTGGCTGAGCTGGCGGAGATTCTGGCATACAGCCCAGGGGTCGAAAAGTCGTCGATGGGCTAGCGGTATTCCAAGCAGAGGACTTCCATCTCGCTTTCTTGGGCGAGGCCCGGCCTTCTCTACGCGGGATGGCCGGGTTTTCCCATGTCAGCAGCCTGTTGGGATGCACAACCGCGGAGGAACGCGGCCTTGAAGCCATCGGGTCACAATCCGTCGGGACAATCTGTATACCAAAACCCTTGACAGTGCTTCCCGTCACATCTAACTTTGATTTTGGGATCCCAAAACGGGATCCCAAAAGATCCACTACCGGCTGCGGCCCGGCTCAATCAACGGGCAGGGACCGCAACAGTTGCCGCCGGCACGGGTCAGGCTGCAGCGGCATCCCGCCCGGCTCATCCCCCCAAAAGCCCCAAAAAGCCCCAAAGACATTCCCACCCGTTGACTCCTACCGAAGGAGAAGCTGTGTCTCTCGAAAACACCCAAGTGGCAACCCAGGACAACGAACAAAAGCCCGGCAAGGACGGCGTGCAGCGACGCACGAACGTCCGCTGGAAGCTCTTCATCCTGTTGTTGGTCCTGGTCGCCGTCAATTACATCGACCGCGGTTCCATCTCCGTAGCCCTGCCCATCATCCAAAAAGAATTCAATCTGGCTCCCGAACTCGTCGGCCTGCTCCTCTCTGCCTTCTTCTGGACCTACGCCCTGATGCAGATCCCCGTCGGCTGGCTGATCGACAAGTTCGGCCCGCGCAAGGTGGTCACGGCGTCCTGCATCGGCTGGGGCGCTGCCACTGCCGCATCCGGTTTCGCCGGAGGCTTCCTGAGCATGTTCATCGCCCGATTGGGCATCGGCGTCACCGAGGCAGGCGTCATGCCCGCCGGTGGCAAACTCAACGCCATCTGGATGCACAAGAAAGAGCGGGGCCGCGGCGCCACGATCCTCGACGCAGGCGCTCCCCTCGGCGCAGGCCTTGGCGGCATCCTGATCACCTGGCTGATCGCTTCCACCGGAAGCTGGCGGATGTCATTCATCATTGCCGGCGCAGCCACCATCCTCATGGGTTTGGCGGTCTGGTGGTACATCCGCGACAACCCCCGCCAGCACAAGGGCGTGAACAACGCTGAAGCGGACTACATCGAGGCTTCCCATGCTGAGGAAGACGCAGAAGCCGCCCGCGAAGGTGCCCAGGGCAAGCGCGCACTCCTCCCCTACCTGAAGTTCCGCTCCTTCTGGGCCATGTGCTTCGGCTGGCTCGGCTTCAACGGCGTGTTCTACGGCCTGCTGACATGGGGCCCGCTCTACCTTGCACAGGCAAAGGGTTTCGACTTGAAGACCATCGGCTGGTCCACGTTCGTGATCTTCGGCGCCGGGTTCGTCGGTGAAATCCTCGGTGGCACCATTGCGGACAAGTGGCGTGCCGCCGGCGCTTCGGCCAACAAGGTCATGCGGACCCTGTTGGGTATTTCCAGCGTCGTAGTGGTGGGCGGCCTGGTTGGCGTCACCGTCGTCGCAGACCCGATCACCGCCGTCGTGCTTCTTTCGGTGGTCCTGTTCTTCCTCCGCTGGGTCGGCCTGTTCTGGTCCATCCCGTCCATCCTGGGCGGCCGCACCAATGCCGGCGTCCTCGGTGGTGCAATGAACTTCAGCGGCAACATTGCCGGGTTCGTCACCCCGATTGTGGTAGGCCTGATTGTCGGGGCAACTGGCTCCTACACCTGGGCATTGATCTACTTTGTTGGGTCCGCGGTAGTCATGGGCGTCTCCGTCCTGGCCCTGGATTACAACAAGCGGCTCCCGGTCTGACTCGCACTCACCGGGCCGGCCGAGGGTCCTGAACCACCCAACGCCGGACACCTCCGGGCCGGGCGCATCGCCTTACACATCACGGAAATGGAGCTGACATGCTGACCGCAGAAGACACGAACACCACGGACCGTCCCCTCCGGGAATTCGTGCGTGACACGCTCCGTACCCGGATTTTCGAAGGCCACTATGCGCCCGGTACCCGGCTGGTGGAGCGGGACCTCGCCGCAGAGTTCAACGTCTCCCGCCTCCCCATCCGCGAAGCCCTCCGCATGCTAAGGCAGGAAGGGCTCATCCGGGACCGCTCCGGAAGGGGCACGGAAGTGAGCGGCCTGAGCCCCAAGGATGTGGAGGACTTGTTCGATGTCCGCCAATCCCTGGAAGTCCTGGCCTGCCGGCTGGCCGCGAAGCGCGCCACGCCGGAGGACCTCCAACACCTCGAAGGACTCCTGGACCAAGCCGAGCACTTCCTCGCCAAAGGCTCGGTCCTGGAAGCCCACCGCGCCAACAGCGAATTCCACGATGCCATCACCGGCATCGCCAACAACGACTTTCTCCGCTCCGCGCTCGAACCCCTCCAAGGCCGCATGCACTGGCTGTTCCGCCATGTCAGCGACCTCCCTGAACTGATCCGCGAACACCGCGAACTCTACGCAGCGATCGCCAGCGGTGACGCCGACCGCGCTGCCGCCCAATCGGCGTCGCACGTTGGCAAGTACCGCGACCAGTTTCCCGAGGACTACAGCGCCACGGAGCCCCAGCTACGGAAGAAACCATGAAACTCCTGGTCATCAACCCCAACATCAGCGATGACGTCACGGCGCTCATCGAAGCCGAAGCCCTCCGTTCCGCCAGTGCGGACACCGAGCTGATCGTCCGGACCGCCGGGCACGGCGTCGAGTACATCGAGACCCGGTTCGAATCGCTCATTGCCGCGGGTGCGGTGGCGGAGCTGATCGCCGAATACGCGCACGACGGCGACACGGCCCTGGGTGCGGCCGGCGCCGGTCCCGCCGTGGACGGCGTGGTTGTGGCGGCCTTCGGCGACCCTGGCATCCCAGCCCTGAAGGAACTCGTGGACGTCCCGGTCATAGGAATCACCGAGGCCGCACTGTGCGCTGCAGCATTGCAGGGGCAGCATTTCTCCATCATCGCCATCTCGGACCGCATCCAGGCCTGGTACCGCGATTGCGTGGAGCGCTTCGGATTCGGCGGCCGCCTCGCGTCCATCCGTTCCATCAATCAATCCCTCAATTCCATCGGCTCGGTCCAGGCCGATTTCAAGGAAACCCTCCTGGCACTCAGCCGGCAGGCCGTCGCAGAGGACGGCGCCGACGTCGTGATCCTGGCCGGTGCGCCGCTCGCGGGGCTTGCCCGTGAGCTCGAAGGCCAGATCCCCGTGCCCGTGGTGGACGGTATCTCCGCCGGTGTGCGCATGGCCGAAGCCGTGGTGTCGCTGAAGTCCGGCGTTCACCGTGGTGGTTCTTTCGCGGCTCCGCCGGTGAAGACCCGACGCGGCCTTTCCGCCAACCTCGACGCCGCGCTGACGGCCGCGCAATCGGCCCAGCTCTCCCCCACGGCCTAAGACTTTTCAGAAAGAAGGACGACGATGTCCCAACTCCCAGACCTCGTGATCGCCAACGGCACCGTGGTGAACAACTTCGGGCGGCAGGCCGCCCATGTCGTCGTCGACGGCGGCAAAGTCACCTCCCTGCTGGACGCATCGGAACCCATACCTTTGGCTGATCGGACCATTGACGCAGCCGGCATGCTGGTCATCCCCGGCGGCGTGGACGGACACTGCCACGTAGCCCAGGTAACCGGCCGTTTCCGAACCCTGGACGATTACAACATCTCCTCCACAGCTGCTTTGTGGGGCGGAACCACCACCATCATCGACTTCGGCATCCCCCGCGATGCCCAGGAAACCCCGCTCGATGCAGCCCTCAACAAGAAGCGCCTCGCTGCCGGGTCCCGCTGCGATGTTGCCCTGCACGGCTCGGTGATCTCGTGGGACGAGACCGTGCCCTGGCAATTGGAGCAATTGGCTGCCGAGGGTATCCGGTCAGTGAAGATGTACACCACCAACCGTGGATCGACCATGGCGGACAACGACACCATCCTTAAGGTGATGCGTGAGATGGCGCGGCTGGACGGCCTGACCTACATCCACGCCGAGCACGACGCCATCATCAGCGACTGCACGGAAGAGCACGCCGCGGACGGACTGATCGGGATCGAGCATCTGCACCGCACGCGGCCCGAGCTCGCCGAAGAGATTTCCGTCAAGGAAACCTTGGCCATGGCCGAGTACACCGGAGCCCCTGTGTACTTCGTGCACCAGTCCACGCCCGGCGCGGTGGATCTGGTCTCTGAGGCCCGTTCGCGGGGTATGGAGGCATATTCCGAAACGTGCCCGCACTACCTCACCCTGGACGACACGGTCTACGGCTCAACCTTCCCTGAGTGGTACGCCTGCTGCCCGCCCATGCGCAGCGCCGAAACTGTGGCTGCTTTGAAGGACCGCTTGGTTGCCGGGGCCATCCACACCGTTTCCTCGGACCACTCCTGCTACGACCTCTCGCAAAAACGGGAACGCACGGACGACATCCGTTTCATGCCCCACGGCCTGCCCGGCGTCGAGACCCGCATGCCTGTCACGTTCACTGCCCTGGTCACCGAGGCCGGTGGCTCCGTGGAGGACTTCGTTGAGGTCTTCTCTGGCGGGCCCGCCCGCATCAACGCGCTCCCGTTGAAGGGCGCGATCGTGGAGGGTTTCGACGCCGACCTCGTGATTTTCGATCCCGCCGCACAGCGAACCGTCGACGGCGGTGCGCTGCACATGGGGACTGATTTCTCGCCTTTCGAAGGGAAGACGCTGAATGGTTGGCCCGCCGTCGTGGTTTCCGCCGGACGCGTGGTCCTCGATGGCGACGGCTTCCACGATCCCGGCCCCGTGGGCCGTTTCGTCGCGCGGAACGGTTTCACCGAGCACCGCGATGCCCTTTCCGCGCCCATTTCCGCTTCTGTCTAAGGAGTCCCTCATGCCTACCCTTGACCGCCCCACCCGCATCGGCATGATTGTGCCGTCCTCCAACACCTGCCTGGAACCGCAGACGTACCGGATCCTCGGCGAGCGCCGGGACGTCACCGTCCATTCCACCCGGATTCCCGTCACCCGCATTGCCCTGGATGATTCCTCGGACAAGCAATTCGATGCCACCGTGATGCGCGACGCGGCGGAGCTCCTCGCCACCGCGAATGTGGATGTCATCGCCTGGAACGGGACGTCCGGCTCCTGGCTCGGAGCGGGTCACGACCACGCAATCGTCCGCGAGATCACCGAAGCCACTGGCATCCTCGCCACCACCTCGACGCTGGCCTATCTGGCCGCATTTGAGGCGTTCGGGACTGAGCGGATCGGACTGTTCACCCCGTACACCTCCGATGTCAATGACACCGTGATCGCTTCCTACGCCAGAGAGGGCATCAAAACCATAAACCACAGGCACTTGGATCTCAGCGACAACGAGTCCTTCGCCCGGGTGACGGACCAGGAGATGCTGCCCGGCTCCCTCGAACTGGCCGCATCGCATCCCGATGCCTTGGTGTACCTCTGCACCAACCTGTACGGCGCCAACATCACGGCGGAGGTGGAGGCCCGCACCGGAGTACCCGTTCTCGATTCCGTGGCGGTCACCCTCTGGCATGCCCTGAAGCTGGCCGGGGCACCGCTGCTGGACCCGAAGTGGGGCCGGCTGCTGGCATAGGGCGTCGCTGTGTTCGTGTCCAACCTCGTCGCAGGGCGTAGGCCGCGGAACCATCTTTGCCCTGGCTGCCCTGCCCATCGGCGTCATCGTGTGGATGGTTATCTGGGGCTTCGGCTGGATGACTTCCCTGGTCACTTTCGCAGCTGCAGCCATGGCCGCCAAGTTCTACGTTGCAGGCGCAGGCTCGTTGAGCCGCAAGGGTGTTTGGGTGGTCGCCGCAATAACCGCCGCGACTGCCCTCTTGTCCTTCGTTGGCGGGGTCTGGCTGGACGCCGTCCAGTTCCTGGGGCGCGAGCCCCTGGCCATGGTCTTTGATGCAGAGCCGTGGGCACTCATGTCGGACAACCTTGCCTACAACCCCGCGTTTGTCGGGGGTTATATGAAGGACTTCCTGTTGGCACTGCTGTTCGGCGCCCTGGGATGCTTCTTCACCCTGCGTCGGCTGTTTGCCGCGACCAAGGGCTCTTAGGACGCATTTCCGCGATCCTTCCCGGTTGCTTCCCCTTCACCACCGCTTTGCTACCGGCACACGGTCTCGCGGTGGGCTGGAGTCGGAGTACCCGGGGAGGAGCGCGGGGCTCAGTCCTTGTCGATCAGCTCGAGGAGCTTGCCCAGGGCGTCCCGGATGTCGTCGTAATCGTTTTGACCGGCGCGGCTTTCCGCAGAGATGACTCCACAGCGGTGGATCTTCTTGAAGTCGCCGATAGGGAATTTGTAGTGGCCCTTTTGGTCGTCGGGGTGTTCGTCGTCGACGCCGAGGTACCACTTGCCGTAGTCAGCGAAATCGTGCTTGTCCAGGAAGGCGTTCTCCTCCTTGGTGGAGGGTGCGTGCTCGCTCCAGTCGTCCCGTTCGTCCTTGACGGCCTTGCCGTCGCGGATCAGGTGCTTTGCGTTCTCGAACGCCTTCTTGTTGAGTTTCACGGTCATTTTCTCAACCCTCGATTCGGAGTGCGTTGGTAAAAAGGACAGGATGCTTCTTACCTTTCACCATATGCCGATGGCCCATCGCTCCGAAAGCATCGGCGCCCGCGAGAAGCAAAAGCCCAGCCCTATTTGAGGAGCCGCACCCCGATACCGGTGCCCCGCTCCTTCAGCACCATCCGCCGGCCGATGGGCCCTTTCTGCCGGAGCCACAGGACGTTGCCATCAAAGGTCACCGCATCCACGATGCCCTCGTCCACGACTTCCTTTCCGCGGAGGATCTGGACAGCTTGGCCGGCGAGCAGCTTCCAGTCGGACACCCGTTTTCCGGTAGCCTGATCAAAGCGCGCCCCGAACAGTGAATTTTTCGCACCCTCTTGCAACGGATCACTCCTCGCGTCTACAAACCCTTTACAGAAGGTGTGCCGCCCATGCGAGAACTGTGACGCGATTCTGCGATCTATTTAATTTACGTTCACAACTTAATGGGCTTTACAACGCCTTCACCGCACCGAGTACCTTGGTCAGGGAGTCCTTGGCATCGCCGAACAACAGCGTGGTCTGCGGTTCGTACAGCAGATCATTCTCGATGCCCGCGAAGCCGGGGCGCATGGAGCGCTTAAGGAACACCACTTGCCGGGCGTCTGCGACCTCAAGGATGGGCATCCCATAGATGGGAGAGCCCGACGTGGTCTTGGCCGCGGGATTCACGACATCGTTGGCACCCACCACCAAGGCGACATCGGCGGTCTTGAACTCCGAGTTGATGTCTCCCATTTCCTTCAACGACTCGTATGGCACATTCGCCTCGGCCAGCAGTACATTCATGTGCCCGGGCATACGTCCGGCCACGGGATGGATGGCGAAATCCACCTCAGTTCCGCGGGATTCCAGGGCCAAGGCAAGCTCTGCTGCCGTGTGTTGCCCCTGCGCCACGGCCAGTCCGTAGCCGGGCACGATGATCACCCGTTGTGCATAGCCAAGGAGCACCGCCACGTCCTCTGCGCTGGACGAGCGCACTGGACGCTCGCTCACCGTGGTGGATCCCGCCGTCGAACCTCCCTTGAAGGCGCCAAACAGGATGCCGGCGACGCTGCGGCCCATTGCCGCCGCCATGGCCCGGGTGAGGATGGTGCCCGAGGCGCCCACCAACGTTCCGGCGACCACCAACAGCACGTTCCCCAGCACCAAGCCCGAAGCCGCGACGGCCAAGCCGGTAAAGGCATTGAGCAGCGAGATGACAATCGGTACGTCCGCACCACCGACCGGAAGGACCAACAGGACACCGGCAGCGAGCCCGAGCACCAGCAGCACAATGGCCCAGCCCGGCGCGCCACTGGCAATGACCACGACACCAGCAGCGACAGCGGCCAGCAGCACCACAGCCATCAACACCGGAAGCCCCGGGAAGGTGACGGGCCGCGTGGTCATGATCCCTTGCAGCTTGCCAAAAGTGACCGCCGAACCCGCGAACGACACCGCGCCTACCAGCAACGTGAACACAATGGCCAAGCGCACCCACGAGTCCTCCGTGTGGGGCAGCTCGAGCAGCGCCACCAATGCGGCCGCACCGCCACCGACGCCGTTGAACAAGGCCACCAGCTGCGGCATCTGGGTCATTTGCACGCGTCGTGCCACCGGCGCTGCGATCCCGGCACCCAGCACAATCGCGCCCAAAATCCACGGAATGTTGTCCAGCTTCACGGACAGGAAGACTGTCAGCACAGCCACCAGCGCCCCGAAGGCGCCAATCAGGTTGCCGCGGCGCGCGGTCTTCGGCGAGCTGAGCCCCTTCAGCGCCAGGATGAAACATACAGCCGCCGCAAGATACAGGAGGGCGGTCCACGTCGGGTTCAGGAGCGTCACGGTCGCCGTCCCTCTGCTGCACGGCCCGCCCTGCCTGCCGGGTTGACGTCCGACGGCGGCCGCTGCCTTCCGTGGAACATCTCCAGCATGCGGTCGGTCACCACGAAGCCACCGACGAGGTTGGCCGTCGCGAGGACCACGGCCAAGAGCGCGATGACCAGGATCCATATGTCAGCCGCCTGTCCTGCCACGATGATCGCGCCCACCAGGATGATTCCGTGGATGGCGTTGGCCCCGGACATCAAGGGCGTGTGCAGGGTGCTGGACACCTTGGAGACCACCTCGAATCCCACGAACACCGCCAGCACGGTGATCGTCAGCAAGCTCAGGCCATCCATCAATGCGCTCCTTAACTTCCGTGGCTTGCGGCGGTTGGACCGGGTGCGCGGGTTCCGCTGCCATGTGCTTCGCCAGACGTCTCCCCGGCGAGCGCCGCGAGAGCTTCCGCCGTGGGCGCGTGCAGGATGACGCCGTCGTGGGTCAAGCAGGTGCCTGCCACCACTTCGTCGTCGAAATCAAGGTTGATCGTCCCGTCCTTTGTCATGAGGGCGAGCAGGTTGGAGACGTTCTTGGCGTAGAGGCGGGACGCGTCGGCGGGCATGGCGGACGCGGGATCCTTGAGCCCGACCAGCGTGATGGTGCCCTGGCCGTCGGCGGTGGGAATGTGCTGGTCCTGCCCGGGAATGACGCCCTCCACGTTGCCACCGGACTCGGCAGCCAAGTCGACCACAACGGAACCGGCCCGCATGCCCTGCACCATTTCCCGGCTCACCAGCAGCGGCGCGCGCCTGCCAGGAACTGCGGCAGTGGTGATGAGGACGTCTGCTTGGGCAACGTGCGGGGCGAGGAGGGCCCGTTGCAGCGCACCCCGATCGGCACTGAGTTCGCGGGCGTATCCTCCGGAGGCTTCGGCGGTTTCCAGGTCGAGTTTGATGAAGGTGCCACCCATTGACGCGACCTCGTCGGCCGAGGCTGGTCTGATGTCGTTGGCCGAGACGCGGGCCCCGAGGCGCTTGGCAGTGCCGATCGCCTGCAGCCCGGCCACACCCGCGCCCAAAACGAGCACGCGGGCCGGGGGGATGGTCCCCGCGGCGGTCATGTACAGGGGAAAGAACCGGGGCAGCCGCATCGCCGCTTCGAGAACGCATCGGTAGCCGGCAACGAGGGCCTGCGAGGTCAGCGCATCCATGGACTGTGCCCGGGAAATGCGGGGCACCAGCTCAAGCGCGAACGACGTAACGCCCCCTGCGGCGAGCGCTCGGACGGTAGGCAACTCCGACGACGGCGACCCCAAACCCACCGTGACGGCGCCGCGGTGGAGGGCTCCCGCCGTCGTCGGATCCATGGGACGCACATGGCAGTAGACGTCGAGAGTACCGAGCTCCAGGGAAGGGACGACGGCGGCACCGGCGTTTTGGTAGTCGGCGTCGCTGTGGCCGGAGGCGACGCCGGCACCTGACTCGACCTCGACGTCGAGTCCCAGCCCCGTCAGCTGCGTGACCGTTTCCGGCGTGGCCGCCACCCGCCGCTCGCCGTCGAGCGCCTCGCGTGCAATGCCTGCTTTCAACGCCGCCCCTCTCCGGAACCGACCAGAACGTGGTTGCCACGAGTTTATGCATGCGGACGGGGCGGCGATAGGCGTAGGGAGGTTTGAAAATGTTCGAATTCTGGAATTCGCGCGCAGCTGGCTGGAACATTGTTCGCAGGTGCCCTGAACGTATCCGGAACGTCTCGGAAGCTACCACCCCCTGGACCCCCAACGGGATACTCAACGAGGAGACCTTCCATGTCCTTTTCCCTGAATCGTCGACAGTTGCTGCAGACCGGCGGAGTCGCCGGATTGGCCGCCGCCTTCGCTTCGATGTCTTCCGGAACGGCCAACGCCGCCCGGCCTTTGAACGCCTCAGGTCCGCAGATCACTGACTTCGGACCCGCCGTCGTGCAGTTCTCGCTGATGAGTTCGCTCCTGGTGGGCGATACCGTGTACATCGGTTCGCGGAACCTGAACCCTGTGCGGATCATCGGCTACCACCTGCCCACTGGGCGGGTGACGTCCCGGACCGATCTGGGCACGGGTTACAGCATCCAGGCCCTTGCCGCCGATCCGGGCGGCCGCTACCTCTACGCCGGCGTGCTGCGTGACGGCGTAGATGGCAAACCGAACATTTACCGCTGGGACTTGAGCACGCCGGCCTCCCCTGCCGTGGGCGTCGGCGAAACGGGCGATCGCGACATCCGTGCCCTTGCAGTAGCGCCCGACGGCAAGGTGTACGCGGCCGGTGGCGGTGTCACGACGGATGCCCCGTCCTTGTGGGAATACGATCCCGAGACCAACGCCACCACAAGTTGGGGCGTGCCCGACCCCGGAGCCACCATTGCCCAGGCTGTTGCTGCCACGGCCAGCTACGTATATTTCGGCACCGGCAGCACCCTTGGCGGAGGCAACGGATCCAGCCCGGGACGTTTGTTCGCCTTCGACCGGACCACGAAGGCCTTCACCAACATCCTCCCGGCGGAGGTAGCTTCCGGGGTGTCCGTCACCTCGCTCAGTGTGCTCGACGGACAGCTCGGCGTTGGCGTGAAGGGGCCGGGGAAGTCCGTGCTGATCAACCTCGCGGACCACTCCAAGTACACGATCATCGCCAAGACCGGAGTCATGTTCCGGCAGCTGGGGAATCAGGTCTTCTTCGTCAAGGAACCCGGCGTGTGGGCCTACAACATGACCACCAAGAAGATCACGCAGATCCTCACCGAGGATGTTGGTGCCATGTGGGGCCTGGATGTCTATCTCGGCAAGGCACTGACCGTCTCCTCCTACGACGTGATCGAGATCGACCCCGCGGCCAAGACCGCGGTGAAGCACGACCTCACCGAGGCCGGAGCGCCGGGTGGGCCGCAGCTGTGCATGGGCCTGGCTACGGGAGCGGGGGACGTTTACGTCGGCGGGACCGGCGTGATTGCCAGGCACCAGTTGGCTTCGTCCAACGTCTCCTACCTGCGTGCCACCGGTGAAGCGAAGGACGCCGTAGTGGTGGGTGGGGTCCTGTTCACAGGGCAGTACAACTCCCGCGGAATCCTGGCCTACGATCCCACCACCGGCCAACTCCCCTACCAGGTTGCTGCGCTTCCAACCGGTCAGAACCGACCGCTGGATGTCTGTTGGGATGCAGTCAACGGTCTGGTCATCGCCGGCGCCCAGAACGACACCGGCGGTGGTGGCTGCTTCGCCGCTTACAACCCGGGCACCACGCAGGTCATCACCAAAGTGAACCCAATCGACAACCTCCAGATGGTCCGTGCCGTGGCCACACGAAACGGCGTGGCATTCCTCGGCGGCGACAACATCTACGCCGACGGCCCGCGCAGCACCGTGGTGGCGTGGGACCCCGTGGCCAACCAGGAATTGTGGCGGCTCGATCCCGGCCAGAGCACGGGCATCGCCGCCTTGGCTGTGCAGGGAAAGTACCTCTACGGCATGTCGCGGCGGGCGGCGGGCCTGTTCGTCGTCGACCTTGAGACCCGGCAAGTGGTCCACCGTGGCGACCTCAGCAGCGTGTGCACCGACTTCGGCGCCCTGCAGGTCAGCCGCGGCATTGTGTACGGCGTCTCGGACACCACCGTTTTCCGCATCGATCCCAAGACGTTCGCTGTCTCCGTGGTGGTGGCCGGCATCAACGGCGGCTGGTACAGCGGCCCGCACATTACCGCGGACGAGGACGGCCTCCTGTACACGCTGCAAGGACCCAACCTCGTCCGGATCGATGACCAGCAGGCGATGCAGACGCTGCGTCAAGCTCGATAACCAGTAACAAGGGAGAACAGTCCATGGCAGAAGTCATCATCGTCCGTGACCAGGAAGAGGCGGGAAGCATCGCAGCGTCCCTGTTCGTCGAGCAGCTGCAGCGCAAACCCGATACCGTCCTGGGACTGGCCACGGGTTCCACGCCACTGTCCACTTATGCTGCTCTGGCCGCGACAATCCGGGACACGGAGCTGGACATTTCACAGGTGCGTGGCTTCGCCTTGGATGAGTATCTGGGAGTGCCACCGGAGCACCCGCAGAGCTACCGCTCCGTCATCACGTCCGAAGTGGTTGTGCCGCTGGGGCTGACGCCATCCTTGATCCATACCCCTCGCGGTTTCGGGGCGGGCTTCCAGGCCTCCGGGGACGAATACGAGTCCGCCATCCTCGCGGCCGGTGGCATCGACATCCAGATCCTGGGCATCGGCACCAACGGGCACGTGGGCTTCAATGAGCCGGGGTCTTCCCTTGCCTCAACCACACGGATCAAAGCATTGGCTGCACAGACGCGGGCGGACAACGCGAGGTTCTTCGGCTCCCCGGAAGACGTGCCCACCCACTGCGTCACCCAGGGCCTCGGCACCATCCAGCGTGCCAGGCAGCTGGTTCTGCTCGCGTTTGGACCCGCGAAGGCATCGGCCGTCGCGGCCGCCCTGGAAGGTCCGGTTTCGGCGTCAGTCCCTGGTTCCATCGTCCAGCTACACCCTCGTGCAACGGTGATCGTTGACGAGGAAGCGGCTGCCCTGCTGCAGCACGCCGATTACCACCGGCTGGCCCGTGCCGGTGTGGCAGGGCTCCGGTAAGTTTGGAGGACCGGTTTCCAGCAGAGGGAACGGCGCAAAAGGGGGCAACAAAAATGGGGTACTCAGGCACGTCTCGGTGGAAGCTTTTTTGGGAAAAAGGCGGATGGTGGCGCGCTGTCCTGCTCGCTGTCGCGTACGTCATCCTCTACAACCTGTGTTCCTTGGCCTTCGGTCCGTTGCTCGGTGAAATCTCCCACCCTGAAGGCGCCGGGTTCATTCTTGTTGTGTACGCACTGCCAATCCTGGTGGGCTGCATCCTGCTGGTTCTTTTCGGATGGTCCGTGGGCTGGCTTCGGGACCTCTTTGCGCGCCAGCCGATCGGTGGCCGCGGGTGGATGTGGGTCGCCGTCGTCGCAGTTCTGGCGTTCAACCTTCTGCGCTTCGCCACGATCGACTACACCGCCGTTGGCTTCGAGGTCATCGCCACATGGCTACTTGCGGGTCTGTTTATAGGCTTCGCTGAAGAGACGCTAACCCGTGGATTCGTCATCAGGCTCCTACGCAGGGCACGGTATCGGGAAATCGTAGTGGCCGTCATCTCCGCGGCCGTGTTCGCGGGATTGCACGCCACCAACCTGCTCTCCGGGCAGTCTTTGTTCGTCACAGCCTTCCAGTTGCTGTACACCTTCGCCTTCGGCATCTGCATGTATCTGGCGTACAGGCTGACTGGCCGGTTGATTGTGCCCATCCTGCTGCACGCCAGCACCGATCCCAGCATTTTCCTGCAGACGGCACACGCCGTGGACGGCCCGCTCACCTCGATTGCCGGGCTGGGGAACATCGTGGTGATCGGGGTGGGTCTGGTGTCGATGTGCTTCATCCGTGGGCGGGTGGCGGCCCCGGAGATGGAGACCGAATTGCAGCCCCAGCGCTGAGCGCTCCCTGGGCCGGGCGACGTAGTCAGCGAAACGTTGCAAGGACCTCTGCGCTTGAGGAAGCACCTCAGTGGTTAGCTGTCGAAGTCCAACTGAATAGCCTTGTCCGCTGGATAGGATTGGCAAGCAAGAACGTAGCCGTCCTCAATTTCGTCCGGATCCAAGGCGTAGTTTTCGCGCATATCGACCCGTCCTTTCCGGACAAGTACCCGGCATGTGCCGCAGACTCCGCTGCGGCAGGAGAACGGAGCGTCGTCCCGGGCGGCTTCCAGACCCTGAAGCAGCGTGACATCACCCGACTGGACGTACGTGTTGTTTTGACCGCCCAACGTTGCAACGACAGTGCTCTCACCCGTGTGTCCTTCTTCCCCTACCGGGGGCGTGTCTACGGGTGCGCCATCAGTACTGAAGAGTTCCAACCTTACGGCCGAGGGCGCAACGCCGTTTCCGAGCAGCAGATCCCGTGCCCCTACCGCCATTTCGAAGGGTCCACATATCCAGATGTGGTCATACTCGATCGCAGGAGCCAGCCTCCCCAAGGCCTTTTGGAGGCCGGGGGCATCAAGCCGGAAGGGTGACTCGCCCGGGGTCCTGCCTTGACGGGAAAACGTCTGCAACGTCGTGAAGCGGTGCTGGTATCGCGCGGCCAGGTCCTCGAGTTCCTCGGCGAACATGACCGAGGCGGGTGTCCGGTTGCCATAGACCAGAGTGACATCCCCGTCCCCTGATGACAGCACTGATGAAGCGATAGCCAGTATCGGCGTGATGCCGGATCCAGCGGCGATGCACAGGTGACGCCCCTTGTCCTCAGGGTGGATGAAGAACCGGCCCTGAGGCGGGAACACATCGATAGAGTCTCCGGGACGCACATCCCGAACCAACCAAGGAGAAAAATGCCCTCCGGCAACTTCGCGCACCCCGACACGGAAACCTTCTCTCGTAGCACCAACGATGGAGTAGTTCCTCCGATGCTCCACTGTGTCGGTGACTCGACGGAGCGCCACTGATTGGCCGGGCGCGAAGGAAAACGTCGTACGCAGTGCTTCCGGCACGATGAAAGCTACCGAGACTGAGTCTTGGGTCAGCCGCACAACATCCGAAACTACGAGCGAATGGTAGGACGACGCAGCGGAGGCAACCTGCTGGCCGCTCTTAAGATCTGTCTTCACGGTGCCACCTCCATTGGGTTTGCAGTGGATGTGTTTCTGTTACAGGCCGGCCGTCTGCAGCCAGCCCTCGTAGGCCCGGTGGAAATCCACCACCGAGGTCTCCTCGTAGGACAACGGCCCAGCGACAAACGACCGGGACTGCACTCCCTTTTGAGTTCGCTCGCAGAGTGCCCAGTCCTGCTTGTTTGTCTCATCCCATACACGGATGAGGTTTGCGAGGTCGTAGTCGACCCGTTCCTCAGCCTCTTTATGGACAAGCCACGAAGCAGTAACCCGTGTTTTGTCCAGACTGATGGGCTCGTCCCGAAGAACCATTGCGTAGTCCGGGCATGCAACCAAGGCAAACGTTGGCTTGATGTGGATCGAAGCGGTGTATGGTTCAAGACCTTCAGCGAACTTGCCGAGCATCCTCGCCGACGCTGGCTGACCGCCGACAGTGAGAGAGGTCGCGCCGGCTTTCAGCGGGAAGCGTGAGGTCTTCACGACAGGGTCATATCCCGGCGGAATTTCACACACGACCGGCCCGTCGCTGGTGATCTCCCGGATATCCACAGCACTCAGGAATTCAGGATGGTTCGCTCCACAGTGGTAGCACTCCTGGGCATTTTCCCAAACCAGTTTCCAGTTGGCGGAGATCTCGTACGTGATCGTGTGGGCAACCCGGGCTGAGGCAAGATCGAATGGTGCCAAGGATTCTTCGCCGATGCTTAGCATTTCCTCCAGGTCGCGTGAGGGACGCTCAGCCAGGTTCACGAAAATAAACCCTTGCCATTCCTTCACGTTAACGGGAGTGAGTCCGTACTGGCTTCGATCAAAGGTGTCAGGCATTTTCGGAGCACCCTTGAGGGAACCGTCAAGGTCATAACCCCACTGGTGGTAGGGGCACACAAAACGCCGGGCGACGCCGCAGCCCTCGTCAACGAGACGGGCACCGCGGTGCCGACATACATTGAAGTTCGCTGCCAATGCGCCTTCACGCGTGCGCGCCACGATGACGCTCTCTTGTCCGGACTCCACCGTCAGATAGGAACCCGGTTCGGCCAGTTGCGAGACGTGTCCAGCGTAGATCCAGGACGCTCCGAAAATGGCCTCGATCTCCTGATCGAAGACCTCTTCGGAGAGGTACAGCTCACGAGGGATTCCGAGGCCTTCGGCGACCTGGTGACGCATGAGCTCGCTTGCGTTCGTCACGGATTCATCAACTCCTTAAAATGAGGCCCCAGCCGATGATGTGACTGGAAGTTTGGGATGCCCGGCGGTAGGCGCAGACGGCCTGCCGATTGAGATGCTATGAAAATGCTTCCACAATATGTTGCAAGAAGCAAGGAAAAGTTGAACTATTCTGAGATCGGAATGGCATCCGGCGGTGCTAAGAATGCCCGCACGCTTTCCGTGAGTGCCCTGCGGGCATCGTCACCCACGTATGGCATGTGGCCGGCGGCGAACGGAATGACGTTCACGCGGCCGCCGTCTGCATCGACCTGATCCGCGACATATTCGGCAGATCCCAGAGGGGTCACCAGGTCAAAGTAGCCGTTGGCAAAAAGCACCCGCAGGCCGGGGTCTCGATCCAGCGCGGTGGCCAGCCGGGAGACATGATCCGGAGGCGCGACGATGCCCGGCCCACTCCCCCAGTCCCACGGAGTGCCGACGGAAGTGAAATCGATGAGTTTGTAGTCCGAGGCCTTGGCTACTTTGAGATCACGGAGACGCGCCCGACTGGCATAGGCGAAAGCTGCTGAGAACTGGCCCATCCCTGCGTCATCAGCCACGACATCGACTCCGGTGGAGTGGCGGGCGGCCGTGTACCTGGCGTCGAACGGGCCGACCCGGCCAGAGGGCAGAAGCTCCTCGGAGAACTTTTCGGCCGTGATTCTGAGGTTGTTCTGCACCAAGAGCGCGGTTGGCAACCCTATGACTTCGGAGAGCCGGTTGGCGATGGAGCGTCGTCGGGCTCCGCCCAGCCTCAACCCCTCATGCATCGCCACAACCAACTCCTGGTTTGCAAAGGCGCGGGCTTTGGCTACGTGATCTTTCAAGGGAGTGCCCCCGCCGACTATTCCGTGATACCACGCGCTGGCGGCGTAGGCGGTGGTCCGCTGCACATAGCCAAGATCCCCGTGCATGGTGCGCGCAAGATCGAGCACCGAGCCAACGAGGATGGCACCGTTGAAGCTCATGCCCGGGAGCCACCCGCCTTCGGTCGGTCCTCCCAAGGCGCGCCCCAGAACTTCAACCGCGCGGACGCTGCCGTAGCTTTCTCCGAGCAGGTATCGGGGCGAGTTCTCCCGTCCGTTGTGACAGCACCAGTCCATAATGACGGCCAGGGTTGCCGCGGCGTCAGGGATGGATCCATAGTAGGCCTTCGGCTCCGTCCCTGGCTGCAGTCTCGCCAGACCGGTCCCGGGAGGATCAATCAGTACTACGTCGGCGGTCTCGAGGATGGTTTCTGCCGCCGGGCCGATCTTGAACGGAGGGTGCGTACCGGGGCGCATGCCATCGGGAAACTCCAGGCGGTAGGGACCAAGGAAGCCTATGTCCAGAAAACCTGCCGCAGCCCCCGGTCCACCATTGAAGGCGAAGATGACCGGACGGTCGTCACGCAGACCGGAACCTTCCAGGCAATGACTCGTCGTGACGAAGGTTGCCTTTGAATCATCCGGGTCCGTCACGGTCGAGGAAGAAACCACTGTTTCGATAAGAGTGCCGTGAGCTCCTTCAACCCGTCCCCCTCCAAGCCGAGTGGTTGTTTGGACTGTGTACATGCTGATCCCTCCAGCTGCCGTTCTGTTTGAGCTGCTGCGACGATGCTCTAGCCGTTAGTGACAGTAATTTCCAACTCGACGAGGAACGGGCCTACCAAACCGGCCTGGACAGTCGTGCGTGCCGGAGGGTCCGACGGAAAAATTTCATCGAACAGCGCGCTGTAGTCCTTGTAGTGGCTAATGTCGGCCAAGAAGGCGCGCACAAAGGCCACATCACCCCAGTTGCGCCCCGCCTCCTTGACAACGCGTTGCGCGTTGGCAAACGCTTGGCGCGCCTGGGTGTCGAAGTCTTCTCCAGAACACTCCCATTCATCAGTGACGCCAACGATGCCGGACAGCAGAACCGCGTCTCTGAGTGCGACGAAGTCCGCACACTTGGGTTTCGAAAAAGCCATGGCTCGTCCTTTCCTGGAGGAGGCATCCGAAAAAGGATGTCCCCAAGAGCTAGTCAACAAATTGTTGCAGGCTTATGAATAATGATCAACCATGTCAATCGTTTGTTGACTCCTCCGCCGTCGGGAAGCGATGCTGGAGCTTGGCAACTGCATCCCGCACAGTCCTTCAACGAATGGTAATTAGATGGTTTCCAAGAAGCTCGCGAACCAGCGACAGGCTGCGCACCGTGTTACGTTCACCGCCGATCAGGTCATGTTTGCCGACCAGGTAGTATCGATCGTCGCGCCGGTGGTTCCTGCCCTGGGATTGGCCCTCGGCGAGAACACAGAGGTCGTTCTGCACAATCTTTGCGAAGTTCCGAGCAGTATTGTGGCAATCGCGAACCCCGTGAGCGGCCGAACGGTTGGCGGTCCGATCACTGATGTAGGCCTTCGGTTTGTCGAATCAAACGAACTCGAAGACATGATCGGCTACCGAACCGAGACAACCAACGGGATGAGCATGCGTTGCTCGAACATCTTTTTCAGATCGCCTGACGGACGGGCGGTTGCCTGCCTGTCCCTCAATTGCGACGTCACCGATTTTGAGCGCGCCCAAATCGCCCTTTCCGCTTTGACGGCCATGCCCTTGCCTCCGTCACCCCACGCAGTGGACACATTCCCGGTATCAGTGGACGGACTTGCTCAGGGTATTCTGAAAGACTCCACAAGCACAGTCGGTGTTCCCGTCGAACTCATGAAAAAGTCGCACAAAATGCAAGTTGTCCAGGAACTCGACGACCGCGGATTCTTCAACATCCGCGAAGCAGTGGAACTCGCTGCGGAGCACCTGGATGTTAGTAGGTTCACGATTTACAACTACCTGAACGAGCTCGGCCTGCGCGCCAAGAATAACGGTGCGGAATCCAGCTCAAGCTCCTGACCGCCGCCCAGGGACCGTCAGAGACCGTCCCTGGGCAGAGCTGCCCGCTAACGACTCGCGAGGACGCCGCGGGCGAATACCATGTCCGGCGCCGCAACCATGACGTCAAGATCTTCTGCAGGATTCTTTCCTACGACGATCAGATCCGCCCGTTTGCCAACGGCGACAGTTCCGACGTCATCCTGGATTCCCAGAATCCGCGCACTGTCTACTGTGGCCTGCTGTAGCAGCTGCTCGGGGCTGAATCCGAAGGCCCTCCGCAGGGTGAATTCGACGTTGCCGAACTTCCTCAGCCCGGACAGACCAAAGTCAGTTCCCCAGGCCACCGGAACGCCGGCTTCATATGCGTTCTTCACACCCTCACGGCAGGCTGCGAAGAACGCATTGACCTGCTCGTCATCGATACCGTGTGAGCCTTCATCTGAAGCGGCCCTCGCCAAAGCCGAATGAGCCACTGACATTGTGGGGACGATGGCGGTCCCGTAATCAAGAAGGACCTTGATGGCTTCATCGTCGAGGAAGGTCGCGTGCTCGATGGTCCGGACACCTGCCCGGGCTGCCGCGATGATGCCTTCCTTCCCGTGACAGTGGGCAGCCACATAACTGTTCTGCAACGTCGCTGACTGCACCAAGGCTGTGAGTTCAGCCTCCGTCGTGATCATCATGCCGGGTTCGCCCCCGGGGTTGGCGATGGAACCGGTGGCCATGTACTTGATGAAGTCGGCACCGTGTGCAATTTCTTCCCGGCAGGCCCGCACTACAGCTTCAACTCCATCTGCTTCCACGTACACCGATTGGGTGACGCTGTTGCCCCTGGTGGTTGGGCTGATGATGCGACCAGAACTAAAGATCCTTGGACCCATCACTACGCCTCGCGCTACAGCATCCCTCACTGCGGAATTGGCAAAACCGGATGCACCACAATCCCGCACCGTTGTGTAGCCATACTTCAGGCGCGCTTGGGCATGCTCAATAACGTCGATAATCACATCAGCATGGGAACGTCGCTCCAGCGTGTCGAAGTTCCCATTGGGAAGATACAAATGCACGTGGAGGTCGATAAGCCCTGGCAGCAACCAACGGCCAGCGAGGTCGATATCGTCGGAGGCAGACGGTAGCTGCCCGGGACTGGTGATGGACTTAATGCGACCGTCTTCGATGGCAACGTCAGCCATGGTTTGGGCGAACCCTTCAACCAGGGCCGGTACCAGCCGGCAGTTCCTAAGAATCATGGGTGAACTCCTTAGCGTTTTCCGGGCTTGCCGGCGGTAGTGGTGAGGACGGGCAGACCAGTGACAACAGCGCCTCCATCTACTCCGCACCCGTCACCGGATGGGGCGTAAAGGCGGTATCGATCAACGTGGGGCATGGAAACCAGGGCATCAGGGGCGAGCCAGTGATTCCACGCGGAGGTATGCATTCGCATCTCCTCCGGTGTAGACATGGACAGATGGGCCATCACGGAGGTGTCGATGGCCGCGCCGCCGGTGTCTTCGATGGAGACCATCAAGCCGAGGTCATTCGCCAGATCCCTGAGATGGGCCGCTTGGGAAGGCCCGCCCACCCTGGATATTTTTATGGTGACGCCATCTGCGGCTGAAGTCTGCGCTGTCTCGAGAACATCGCGAACGCCCATAATTGACTCGTCCAGGACGATTGGCTGTTCTGCTGACAATCGCAAGGCGGCGCATTCCCTGACCGTGGGGCAGGGCTGTTCAAGGATGTAATCCAGACCGCGCGTGAGTTGAAGAAACCGAAGGGCTTCGAACTGCGTCCACCTGCCGTTGGCGTCGCAGTAGATTGTCGTTCCGGGAGGGCAGGCATCAAGCACTGAGCGTAAACGATCAGCAGCCGCGCGAGCGTCTACGCCCCCTACTTTGACCTGCAAGCGGCGGGCGCCGGCGTCTGTCATTCCCGCCGCCGCGCTTGCCATCTGGTCAACGCCACTGCCAATGACAACACCGTAGACGTCGACGTAGTCTCCGTAGACTCCGCCAAACCAGGTAGCCAGCGAACACCCGGCCAGCCGGGCCGCGAGATCACAGTTGGCCATGTCCAACGCAGACTTCACGTATGGGTGCCCGCGGAACCGCAGCCCGACCTCCCGGCTGTTCTGACGTACGGCCTGTGCGTCGAGGCCAACCAAATACTCAGCGGCTTCGACGACGCCTGCACGCGCTCCGGCCGCGAATGCTTCGGAGTAGAACGAGCCCAAGGGAGCGAACTCGCCCCAGCCACGGGTACCGTCCTCGGCGATGAGCTCGACGATGAGAGCCTCGAATCCGGCAAGTTCCGGATGCAGCTTGGATGCACTCAGTGGCTCCACGAAGGGATAGGAGGAGGTG
This sequence comes from Paenarthrobacter sp. NPDC057981, assembly GCF_042886835.1. Classification (NCBI taxonomy): domain Bacteria; kingdom Bacillati; phylum Actinomycetota; class Actinomycetes; order Micrococcales; family Micrococcaceae; genus Paenarthrobacter; species Paenarthrobacter sp. NPDC057981. Next base: position 40,551 of record NZ_JBHVQI010000020.1, on the reverse strand, counting down.
TAGACATTGATGGTTTCGATCCTCATGGCATGAGCACCGCCAGGCCTTGACGCCGACGGAGGAGGATTTCACGTAAAGCCACTTGATGTTGATCTTCTAAACATATCGTCACGGTAACAGCGTGGCGCGAATCACAAAATAATGCAACTTTCTGTTGACTTCATCTACATACCGAAGTAACTATTGACCAACACACCTAGTAGCTTGACGGAGCCCCATGAAGGTCACAGATGACACCAGCACCACACCACTCGCCGGACGCAGCCCCGTGCTGGGCTCACCCTGGCCTGGCTTTATCGCCCGGCGGATCGGAGCGTTCTTCATCGCGACCTGGGTTATTTTCACCCTCGTATTTTTCCTGGCCCGGCTCCTGGGCGGGGACGCCGTAGTTGCTTCCGCGGGCCTCAATGCCACCCCCGAGTTCATTCAGGCCCGGCGCGCCGAACTTGGTCTGGACGCGCCCTTGCTTGAACAATACGGACGGTATCTCGGCGGATTGTTCACCCTGAACCTCGGCGAGTCCATCTCTCTTCGCACCGATGTCGTAGACCTGATTGCCGCTCGACTGCCGTTCACCATCCAACTGGCTCTGACCTCGTTCGTTATCTCCGTCATCATCGCGGTTCCTTTGGGAATGCTGATTGCACTGCGTACGGAAGGTAGCCGCAGCCGCGGAACAGACGCCACTTTCAACGGCATCACAGGTCTCATCGCAGCCACCCCCGACTTCGTCATCGGCGTCTCCCTGATCGTCGTTTTTGCTGTGACATTGAGGGCGCTGCCAGCCGCAGGAGGCAACGGCCCGCTCGCCTATATCCTGCCCGTGACCACGATCTGCATTGGCTTGGTTGCCTTCATATCCAGGGTGGTTAAGACCGAAGCGAGCCGGGTATTGAAAGAAGATTACGTTCGCACCGCCAGATCCATGCAGCTTCCAACATTGGTAGTGCTGTCCCGCTATGTTCTTCCCAACGTGCTCACAGCCACCATTACGTACGCGGGTCTTATTGTTGCCGGCCTTCTCGGGGGAAGCATAGTGACCGAAACAGTCTTCGGCTGGCCTGGGATTGGAAACCTGCTCATCAAGTCGATGCTGTCATTCGACTATCCCCTACTCGTTGGCATCGTCCTGGTGGTGTCCATGATGGCCCTGCTCGTGACCTTCGCCGTCGACGTACTGCTTGCCCTCGTCGACCCCAAATCACTGATCGTAAAGAGCTGACAACATGTCCCCTGATAACAAGAAAACCCGCAGTTGGGTCATCGCAGCATTGCAAACCCCCGGCGGAATCATTGGTGGCGGACTGGTCCTGTTTTATGCCGTCATGGCCATCATTGCACCACCGCTTTGGGGCGACCAGGCCAGTGCCATTAACGCCAGCCAAGCCAGGCTGGCACCCGGGCTCACCCATCTGCTGGGAACCGATGAATTGGGCCGGGATGTTCTCCTGAGAGTACTCGTAGGAACACGTTTGACTCTCTCCCTGTCGCTCGGAGCCCTGGCCATTGCCACTGTTGGCGGCCTCGTGATCGGGACGGTTGCTGCCGCACTGGGTGCTCGAACCCGTCAGATCCTCTTTCAATTGACAGCAACTGCCATGGCATTCCCTGCGATCATGCTCGCCCTGCTGTTGGCCGCCGTCATGGGACGCTCCGGCGTAGCGACCATGATTGGCCTCGGCATTGCGGGGATCCCGTCCGTCGCGCGGCTGGCCATGAGCCTGGCGGTCGCAGCGTCAGGCTCAGACTACGTGAACGCATCCCGCGTCATTGGCGTCCGCGGTCCCCGCCTGCTGAGCCGCTACATTCTTCCGAACGTCTTCGAACCCATCGCAACCATGACCATCTTGTCCATGTCCTCGTATCTGCTCGTGATCTCTTCACTGAGCTTCCTCGGGCTTGGCGTTCAGCCTCCGGAATGGGACTGGGGACAGATGATCGGCGCGGCCATGAAGACGATCTATGCGAATCCCACATCCATTATCGGCCCCGGCCTGGCGATAGTCCTGGCAGGTGTCTCCTTCAGCTTGCTTGGCGAAGCATTGGCAGAAGGTATCGACCCGCGCTCCCGACAGCGTCTGCGCAACTCGAGAAGGAGCGGCCCGGCTCCGGCCGAATCGTCCCTTGCGGTGAGCTCCGATGCCTCGACGGATTCCCGTGTGCCGGCAGATGCCGTCTTGGCCATAGAGGACTTGCGGATCACCACCATCCACAATGGGGAGGAAGTCGAGCTTGTCGAAGGCGTCACTTTGGCTGTCTCGCCCGGTGAATGCGTGGGACTTGTAGGAGAGTCGGGTTCGGGCAAGAGCGTAACGCTGGCAGCGGCCGCAAAACTGCTGCCACCAGCCCTTGAAGTGACTGCCCGAACACATCAGTTTGACGGGGTGGATCTGCTGGACATCTCCCCTGTGAAACGCAGGGCAGCCTTGGGCTCGGGTCTGGCCATGGTCTTCCAAGATCCTATGTCCAGCCTGAATCCCGCGCTCCGGATCGGGTCCCAGCTGAACGACAAGTTGCGAACACATACGGACTTCACCCGCACGGAACGCAAGGCGAGGATCATTGGTGCTCTGGGCGAAGTCGGGCTCCCCTACCCTGAGCTGATCTACCGGCGCTTTCCGCACCAGCTCTCAGGGGGACAACGGCAGCGTGTGATGATTGCCCTGGCCCTGCTTACGGAGACCAAGGTAATTCTTGCCGACGAGCCAACCACTGCACTGGATGTCTCCGTGCAAGCCCAGATCATTGAGCTCCTGGCACGCGTCAGCCGTCAGCATGGCACCGCTGTAGTCATGGTCTCCCATGATCTGGCTCTGGTCAGCCAACTCTGCGACCGAATCGTCGTGATGTACGGGGGCAGGATCGTAGAGGAAGGCCCCACGGAGCAAATTCTCACTGCCCCACGGCACCCATACACGCGGCTCCTGTTGGGCGCGGTCCCCGATCCGACCCGTGATATCTCTCTGCCTCTCCTGACCATTACCGATTACTCATGGCTGCAGGCCGTGGAGGGTGACCTGGCCGCGTCCGACATCGACGGACACCCAGCGACCGTTCTCCTCGGAGACCCGGCAACGACACGAACCTCCGGAGAGGAACACAGCACATGGAAGGCCTAGAAGCTACCAACGTTCGTGCCAGTTACGGGCACGGTCGACGAAAGGTCGACGCCGTTCGGGGAGTTAACCTCAAACTGTCACCGCAGGGTTCCATCGGCATTGCCGGCGAATCCGGCTGCGGGAAGTCGACGCTGGCTCGGATGCTTATCGGGTTGCTTGCCCCGGATGAAGGGGAAATAACCTGGAACGGCACCCGCCTTGCGGATTTGCCACGCACCGGCGCCCAGTCCCTCCCCAGGACAGTGCAGATGGTCTTTCAGGACCCCACGTCCTCGCTGAACCCGCGCATGACGGTCGGAGCCACGATCTCTGAAGCTTTGCGCGTCAACCACATTGACGTCGACGTCCAGGAAGAAGCCCGCCGTCTGCTGACAATGGTCGGCCTCCACCCCGCAGATGCGGCCAAGTATCCATTCCAGTTCTCAGGGGGCCAAAAGCAACGTATCGCCATTGCTCGGGCGCTGGCACCCCGTCCCAAGATTCTGGTCTGTGATGAGATGACGAGCGCCCTGGACGTCAGCGTCCAGGCGGCGATATTGAATCTGCTCCGCGCAGTTCGTCAGGAAATGCAGACAGGCCTCCTGGTTATCACCCACAACCTGGAGGTCGTCCGGTACCTCTGCGACGACGTCGTCGTCATGCAGAGCGGCGATGTCATCGAAAGCGGGCCCACCGCCCAGGTTTTCGGCGACCCGCAATCCTCCTATACCCGACAACTCCTTGATGCAGTGCCTCGCTTCCGCTTCCCGCCGTTCCGGGGGGCCGATCTGCAAAGTGACGGTATTGCACAAGAAGTTCCAACCCCACAAAGCACTGACTACACAGCACAGCTATGATCCCAGCAAAGGAAAACAACGATGTTCAAAGCTCGCCATAGAAATACCGTGGCCGTAGGGCTCACGGCAGCTTTCGCGCTGTCGCTCACCTCCTGCACACCTGCTGCACAACCAGCAAAGAACCAGCCCGAAAAAGCAACATTTGTCCTGTCGGTACTTCCCTCAACACTGGATCCGGCACTACTCGCCGACCACACCAGGGCAGCCGCTCGGTTCCTCTACGACCCCCTTATCAATCGCGTGGACGGGAAAACCGTCTCAGGGCTCGCTTCGAAGTGGGAAATCACCAATACGTCCGCGACGTTCACCATTCGCGATGGCATCACGTGCAGCGATGGCACCCCAATGACGGCCAAGACCGTAGCCCGCAACCTTGAACACATAAAGCTCCCGGCTACGGCCGCGCCACTGACATCGAGCTACATCGGTACAACCGATTACACGGTGAGCACCGACGAAAGCAGCAACACCGTTAAACTCTCCCTGAACCGGCCCACGTCCTTCCTGGAACAAACCATCGTCAATGGTCCGTTCATGGTCTGTGATTCAGGACTGGACAACCCTGGTTCCCTGAAGACGGGATCGGCTGGAACGGGACCATATAAGGTAAAGAGTGCCGGCGGCGGCGGATCCCTGATCCTTGAGAGGCGGGACGGATACGACTGGGGAGCCGACGGCGCCAAGAACGCGGACCTGCCACCCACGGTTGAGTTCAAGGCAGTTGAAGACTCCGATTCGGCAGCGAACCTTTTGGTTACCGGTGAAGCGGACGCAGGCCTGCTGACCGGGGCACCCTTGAACCGGGTCATTTCATCCGCGCAAGCCACCGAGCACGTTGCCACCGAGCTCTCGGTAGGGCTGATGTTCAATGAACGACCAGGCTTCCCGGGTGCCGACGAATCCGTCCGATCCGCAGTTTCGCAGGCTCTGAACCGCGACGAATACGCTTCCGTCGCCTCAGACGGGCTTGGTAAACGAGCCGACTCCATCTCGCAGTCCAAGACCATCTGCTTCACACCAGACCTCGCATCATCTGTGCCCGCAGGTGGCGTCAAAGCCGCGGAATCCACACTCGGAAAAGCCGGATGGTCCCGTAACGCCAGTGGTATTTTCGAGAAGAACGGGAAGAAGCTCTCACTGCGGGTGTTGCTTTACGGGACTTCCCCAGCCGGCGGTGAACTCGTCAGGTCCCAGCTGGCAACCTTTGGCATCGATGCCGTCATAGACTCACGACCGGAAGGCGACGCAGCTACCGTACTTTTCGCGGGCAGCGAGTGGGATGCAGCGTTCATTGGTTTGGGCCGGGACGTGCCTTACACATCGCTGTTCACTGGAGCCGCGCCCGAGGCCGGTGGCCTGAACTTCAGCGCAATCACCAGCAGTGACTATGACTCGATGCTGACACAGGCCAATCAGAAAACAGGCCAGGATTCCTGCCCCTCCTATCAGTCAGCGGAAGAGATCATGCTCAAGGAATCCCACTGGGTGCCCCTTGTCACCCAGAATCTCAGCTGGGTGAGCTCGAAGTTCGACTTCAACAACAACAGCATCCTCATCAACCCAACATCCATCTCGCCGCGCTGACGACAGCAGCGTCCATCACCCGCTGTGCCGGTTCCTGCCGACCCGCAGACGAACCGAAGCCGGGAAAGGGCCTGAGCCTGATATTTGATACCAGGCTCAGGCCTTTTTGCTCAGATGTCTGGTGCCACCGCACCGTTGATGCATCGAGAACCGGGGTTGGAAAGACACCCCCACGCCTCGCCCAGCGACCTGAACGAAGCAGTTCGGTGACGGCCCTATTTCTGGCCAGTGAGCGTCTTCGCAGCCTGGGTGGCCTTCATCCACTCGCTTAGCCATGGGGCGCGGACAGTGGCCGTGATGCGGCAGTCGGCGACGAATGTTCCGTTGGCCCCGGCCTCGATCCAGTCCCGAAGTGCCGCAAGGTCTGACTTCGAGCGGACGATGGCCGATTCGGCGCCCAACGCCTTCGCGATGCCGCCAAAATCAACTTCGGGGATCAGCATCGGTTTTTCAGTCAACCCTTGGGAGCCGTACTGATGAATTTCGGCCCCGTACGCAGCATCGTTATAAATTACAACAATGGCGCTCCTGGCAACGCCTATGAGGGATTCAAGGTCGGACAAGCCCATCAGGAAGCCACCGTCGCCGGAGGCAAGCACTAATGTCCGCCCGTCTTCCATGGCCCTGGCGGCTCCAACCGCACTGGCAAGGCCAAGTCCTATCGACTGGAACGCAGTGCCGACCATGATGAGGTCCTGTGGCCGCGGAATATGCCAGTACATGGGCGCCCACCCCATGAAATGGCCTCCGTCCTGAACCACGGTGCGCCGTTGGGGCAGGACGGTATCCAGCGCGATGGCCAACGAGCGAGGATCCAACCGCCCGTCCACCGTTTCTTGCAGGCCAGGGTGGTGGGAAGGGCCGCCAGCAATCCGGCGATAGGTGTCGGCGCGCCATGTCCCGGACGAAGGCGGAGCATCCAGCATCCGAATCAAATCCCTCGCCGCAGCCTTTGCGTCCGAACTGACGAAGGTGTCTACGCGAGGATGGGTCGGCTGGAGGGCTGCATCGATTTGGATTACCGTGCTGTCCGGCCCGAGCAAGTGCCCGAAACGCATGGTGAACGGACTCAGACTCGCCCCCACTACCAAAACGACATCGGCCTCGCTCATTACCTCTGCCGCAGTGTCGGTGCCAAAACCACCCGCGACGCCGACGTATCCCTCGCCCTGAAGCAGGTTCAGTGCCAAGGCGGTTCCTGCGGTCAATGCACCGAGTTTGTCCGCCAGCTCGCGAAGCTCCGGGCCGGCTCCAGACAGATGGGCACCCCTCCCGGCGAGGATCAGCGGACGCTTTGCTCCGCTCAGCATTCCGACGACCTCTTCGAGGCCGGTGATGACGGCAGCACCCGTCACCGGATTTTCGATGTGGTGGGTGAGCTCATCTTCTTCAACATCGAGGCCTGCCAGATCATGCGGAATAGCGATTACCACGGCGGTGCGGTGGTTGATGGCATGCTCGACAGCTTGCTGCGTTACCGTCCACACCGTCTCACGCGAGACTGTGAAGGTTGCCGCACCCAGACCCGCGGCGATCAAAGCCTGGTCCACGTCCCACGGCCTGGCACCGGTACTCGGAGCATCCCCGGTGACCAACACTACGGGGATTCGCGCTTGGACAGCTTCGGCGAGGGCAGTTATTGCATTCGTAAAGCCGGGTCCGTACGTGGTGGTTCCCACCGCAAGCCGCCCGGATGCCCGGAAGTAGGCATCGGCGGCAGCTATGGCGGCACCTTCGTGGCGGACGGGCGAGAAATGCATCCCGAGTTTTTCGAGGGCATCCAGGAAGTGAACGTTTCCATTGCCCATGACGCCGAACACATCGCTGGTATAGCCGCTGAGGACTTGTGCCACCCGGCCGGAGACAGTTAATGAGGTCATGGAGGAATAGTCGCCACTAGACAACCCAGCGTGCAACACAACGGTCGACAACTAGGATATTTGGCAGTCTGAACCAATAATTATGAAAATATGCTTAGTTAATCTGTTCCTTCTCTACATGCTGCGAGTTCTGCAGCACGGCCCTCAACAGCCCGTCATATCGGGGCGGAAGGACCTCAAGGACGGAGATCGCGGTACTGGTGCGCTGTATTCCGTCGATTTCCAGGATCTGGTTGGTAATGCGGTAGAGGTCCGCCGTTCCGCGGGCCACCACCTTTGCCATCAGGTCAGCGTCTCCCGTCGTAGCGTGCACCTCGATAACCTCTGGAATGGCCCTGAGCCCGCCCTCTACCGAATCGGCCCGTGTCTGGCTGATGGACAGTGACAGGAATGCCATGAGCGAGTATCCGAGAGCGGAAGGATCAAGCCTTCGGCTGAATGAACGAAGGGCGCCGCTGTTTTGCAACCGTGCGAGCCTGGCGTGAACCGTGTTACGCGCCACGCCCAGCGTCCGCGACAGGGCCAGCGCGCTGGCTTCCGGGTCTTTGTCGAGCGCAAGAATGATCCTGGCATCGAGGGGATCGAGAAGATGTGGACTTGCACCAGTCATATTTTCACCAAGAGAGGATTGAGTTGAGCATAAATACCAATGAAATAACTGTATCTTGCAAACATCCGGGAGTCCCTCTCATGATCAATTCCATGACTCCCGATCGAATCCCCAGCCCTCATGGCAAAACTCTGCCCAATCTTCGCATCGCAGTTTCAGGGCTTCCTCCTTACGTCCCTGGTCGCCGCGGCACCGGCATGGACATCGCCGCTCTGGCCAGCAATGAAAGCCACTACGCTCCACTCCCGGCCGCAGCTGCTGCCGTGGCTGAAGCAGCAGGAACGATGAACCGCTACCCGGATATGGGCGCGGTTGACCTACGTGAACGGATCGCCCGAGACCTCGGCGTCACAGCAGATGAAGTCGCAGTGGGTCCTGGCAGCGTTGGCGTTTTGCAACAGGTCATCACTGGATTGTGCGACGCAGGTGATGAGGTCATGTTTGCCTGGCGTTCCTTTGAGGCCTACCCCATTCTGACTGAGCTTGCGGGCGCGAAAGCAGTGCTCATACCGCTGGATGACACCGAAGGCCACGACCTCAAAGCCATGGCCGAAGCCGTCACCGAGCGGACGCGGCTGATTCTGCTGTGCACACCCAACAACCCCACGGGGACCCCCATCAGCCAGGAAGACATCGAGGCGTTCCTCTCCTCAGTCCCATCCAACATCCTGGTGGTAATCGACGAGGCCTACGTCGAATACGCCGAAACGGGCAAAGGTCCGGATTCCATCGCGCTCTACCGAAAGTACCCGAACGTTTCCATATTGCGCACCTTCTCCAAGGCGTACGGGTTGGCCGGACTGCGTGTTGGATACGCCGTCGCCGCTCCAGCCATCGCCGAAGGCCTGCGCCGGACCGCCATCCCCTTCTCCGTGAGCGCGCTGGCACAAAAGGCCGCCATCGTTTCGCTGGATGCCAAGGATGAGATGGAAGCCCGCGTGGGCGGCATCAAAGAGGAACGCGAGCGGATGTATACGCAACTAAAAGAGATGGGCTGGGAACTCCACCCAAGCCAAGGAAACTTCCTCTGGATACGCGCGGACAAGGACCTGCTCGCACTTCTTGTCGACGCCTTCACCAAGGCAGGCATCCTCGTCCGGGCCTACGCAGGAGATGGGATTCGGATCACCATTGCCAGCCCATCCTCCAACAACCGGGTGCTCAGCACACTCTCAAGCCTCGCACCCGGACGACGACCCGCACCGGCGACTACATGATTCCTCGCCCACAATGACCGGACTCACGGCACGTTGACCGTCAGATCCTGACCTCAATCAACCGCAGCCGACGACTCCCGCACAATGAGCTTCGGTGCCAGGTTCACCCGGCGCAGAGCTGGAGAGAGACCGGCCCCCTGTTTGCCAGCCAGGCGCTCCATGCACATGGTGACAGCGGCATGGCCGACGTCCCGCTTGGGCGGCGCAATCGAGGTCAACGGCACAGCTGCCAGCTCAGCCACTTCGTCGTCGTAGGCCACGATGGCGAAGTCCTGCGGCACCTCCATTCCGGACTCCTCCGCAAGGTGGATCAGCGTGATGGCTTCCTCGTCCGGGAGCACCAGGGCGGCGGTGGTACCCGTCCGCCGGCAGTCCTTCAGGAACCGGGAGAACTCTGCTTGATTGTTTCCACCAACCGGGCCAAGCCGGTCATATTCCATGACGGGCGCGTCGCCCTCGAGTCCCAGCTTGGCGACCATCCGCGCGTGGCTCTCCTTGAGCCACGGCGCGGTAGGGCTCGTTGCGACGGCGAGTGCAATCCTTCGGTGCCCCTGCGCGGCCAAGTGCTCCATGGCCAGCTCTGCGCCATAGCTGTGATCAGACATCACGGACTCAAATGCCCGGCTGGACCGCTCCACCAGGACCACGGGAATCTTGAGCCCTGCCAACAGCTCGAACGTCGGCGATCCCGGCTCCACGGGACCAGCCGAGGCCAGAAGGATGCCGTCCACCGAGTTGGCCACCACCCGCTGGAGTTGCCGGTACTCGTCCTCCACGGAGTAGTTGCTGACGCCCAGAATGAGCCGGGCGTTCAAGGTCCGGGCCGCGACTTCCGCTCCCCGGATGATCTCCGGAAAGTAGTAGCCCGTGGTCGGCACGATCAGCCCGAGCGTCGCAAGGGGCTGCCGGGACCTCCTGTACTCGCCCTCTCCGGAACGCTCGGAAGCATTCCTGACTGCCCCGCCGTGGACCCGACGCAACAAGCCCTGTCCGGCCAACTGCGTCAGGTCCCGGCGTATGGTCATGGTGGAGAGGCCGGTCTTGGCGGCAAACTCGTTCACACTCAACGTCCCGCGCAGTTCCAGCTCGCGCAGGATCTTTCCATGGCGTTCTCCGCTGAGCATGCCGACTCTCTTTCCGAGCGAAGTGAAGTTCGAACAACAGAAGTTCAAACAAGCATAGGTGACCGAATGCACGCGCTGTGAGGCCCGCTTTGCGCGCTATCCCGAGGCGGTGGGGATGCAGAGCTGGCCTCGCAACGAACTACTTCCGGGGGTGGTCGTCGATCCGCACCAGATTCCGGCCACGCATTGTGTAGAGATATCCGTCCTCGTCGTTGTTGATGTGCGAGCCGCTGTACCAGCCGCCGTCGATATCCGCCACGACCGTGGTCACCGCGAAAGTCTTGGGATCGAAGCGGAAGACGTGCGTGTTGGAGACGCCGTACACCACCCCACGGTTGGTCACCAGTGCGGCGAAGCCGTAACTGACGGCGGAGATGTCCGAGCGGTGCACAACCGTCCGCTTGGGCAGGTCAACCACAAACAGCCCGCCCTTGCGGGTCACGCCGTACAGGTACTTCCCCTGCACGGCCAGCGCCGAGATGCCGGCACCGGCCCCGGCGTCCAAGCGCCACAGTTCCTTGCCGGCCACGGGGTCGAATGCCACCACTGTTCCGGCACCCTCCAGTCCGGGATTCCCGCCGCCCAGATACGCGACCCCTTCCCGGGAAGCCACGGCCCGCAGCAATTGGACCTTGTCGATCGGGTTTACGAAGAAGCCCTTCTTGCCGGTCCGGGGATCGTACGTCCAGAGCGATCCGCCGCCCTCAGTGTCCGCCTGCGCCGCCACCAGGACCAGCTTGTTGACCTCGTCCCAGCACACATCAAGGGGCCGGTTTTGCTCCTTCGGGAAGGACGCCACCTGGAAGATCGGCTTGCCGCTTCGCGGATCGTAGCTCCAGATGCCCTGCCCGCTGTACTGCCCTGTGTACAGGACGCCGTCAACCACCACGGCATCCTTCGCTTCTCCAGGCGCGGTCAGATTGGTCACCTGCCCTGACCCCAGCGCGTGACGTGCGATGACACCGTTGCCGCCCACATACACGTAGCCCGCTCCAGCCGCGATGCCCATGACTGATTGGGGATCGGACGGGGCGCCTGCCTCGCCAAGGTCCGTAGTTTTCGTGGCACCACTGACGGGATCGATCTCAGCGACGAAGCCATAGCCAGAGGTCACCAGCAGCTTGCCGGCCCGGGCGTCGACGCCCCAGATTTCACCCAGGGACGGGCCTTGGTACGGCATCACGGAGATCGTGTTTGCCGTTGGCTCATAAACAAGGACCTCGGTTTCATTGGCGAAGTAGACCTTCCCGCCCAGCTCGGCGAAGTTTTTGGCGGTTTTTCCTTCGGATGTCGCCACAAGGTACGACGCCGGATCGGCGACACTAAGTGCCGCGACCTTGGAGTTCTCCACGGCGCCGGCCGAGCTGACGAGGAGATTGTCTCCCGCAATGCCCAGGTCCCGGATGCTTGGGTCAACCAGCATTTCCTTGGGGGTGACGTTCTTGAAGGTTTGCGCCGTAAGGTCGTAGGCGAACAGGCATGCCCGGCTCGCTCCACCGCCGCCATTGAGCGTGCTCCCCGCGCCGAAGAAGATGGTGGAGTCCGTTGCTGCCACGGCACGGGCAAGGGTGGCGCCGGGATCGGGAATTCCCAGGCTGACGATCTGACCTGTTGCGGGGTCGAATTCCCAGAGCGCAGGGGCCGTCGGGCTGCCTCCGCCCACTGCGTAGACGCGTCCGTTCGGTGCGACGCTGATGTCCCGGACATCGCGATCGCCAATGTAGCCGAGCGCCGTCGCCTTGGTGGACAGCTTTGTCAGGTCCCAGCGGAACAAGTTCGCTTTGGTGCCTGCGTCCTTCTGCAGCACACCGGCATAGAGGTACCGGCCCGATGCCTCGGCAGCGAGGGTCTGGATGGAATGCCCGTTGCTGAGTTCTGTCTGTCCGGTCACCTTGCCGCTGGGGACGTGGAAAGCGATGATCCGCACAGGGTCCAGGTTCCGCGAACCAATGTAGAGGGTATCGCCCACCAGCAGACCGCTCATGAGCGAGAACTGCACGACGGCGGGCCCCAGGTCCAGTATCTCCGTCGCCTTACCGCCGGGCTTGTCTTGGGTAGCGGCCGACGCCGGGTGGCCGGCTGCCAGTCCAAGCGCAGCAGCGAGCGACGCTGCTCCGCCTGCCTGCAGGACCAGTCTTCTGCTGATGTGCGATGTGTCCATGGGAGCCCCGATTTCGTAGGTGTGGGTTGGGAACGTGTCCGAAAGATCTAACAGCCGCATGGAGACAGCGTCCAGTTTTTTTGTTCGTTCAAACAAAATTGTCAGCAGCCCCCTCTCGCCTCCGGTGGAGACTGCGTGAAAAGTGCTTCAGCGCCATGTTTGAAAATGTTTGAAATGTTGAAGTTGTTCGAACCAAGGAGCTTTCATGGACTCATATGTGGCCCCAACCACAATTCGCCGTTCGCATCGCAAGTCTTCAAAGGAGAACACCATGAAGCGTCGCCAACTCTTCGCAGGAGTGGCAGGCCTGGCCGCCAGCACGCTCCTGCTCGCAGCCTGCGGCACGGGCCCGACCCCAGCGTCCGCGCCAACACCCACTGAGGACCCCAGCGGGTCGATCACCTTCTGGTCATCGCTCGCCGGGATGGACAAGGTGGCAGAAGCATTCAACGCCAGCCAGGACAAGATCAAGGTCAGTTTCGAGACCATCCCCAACGGAGCAAACGGCGGCTATGCCAAGCTCTCCACCGCCATCACGGCGGGCAACGGTCCGGACGTTTCCACCATCGAGTACCCCCAGCTGCCCCAGTTCGTCAGCAACGGGCAGGTAGTCCCCATGGACGGACTGATCAACCAGTCAGTCACCGTGGACAAGCTCACGGACGAAACAAAAGCCCTGGTCCAGTTCGGCGACAAGACCTTCGGCCTTCCCTATGACGCAGCCCCGATGATCATGTGGTACCGCAAAGACATGCTGGCGAAGGCCGGCGTCGAGGTCCCCAAAACCTGGGACGAATTCGAAGAGGCGGGCAAAAAGCTCAAGGCCGTGCAGCCGGGCGCCTACCTGGCCAGCTTCAACCCCAACGAGGTAGCAGCGAGCGCCGGACTGGCCTGGCAAGCCGGCGCCAGCTGGTTCGGGACGGAGGGCGACAGCTGGAAGGTCGGCATCAATGACGAGGCAACCAAGAAGGTAGCCACGTACTGGCAGAAGTTGATCGACCAGAAAATCGTCAAGGTCAGCCAGGCGTACAGCGATGAATGGAGCCTGGACCTTGCCAACGGCACGGTAGTTGGCGTGGTGGGTGCGAACTGGAGCGCCACCGGCATCCAGAAGCGCACGGAAGCCAGTGGCCAGAAGGGCCGGTGGATCGCAGCGGAGCTCCCCAACTGGGGCTCGGAAGCCGGCGCCTTCTATGGTGGCTCCAGTTTCAACGTGACCAAGAGCAGCAAGAACCCGGCGGCGGCCGCGAAGTTCATCGAGTTCCTCACCACCAATCCGGAAGCAATCAAGGCCCGCGGAAACACGGGTTCGGCGTTCCTGGCCTTCCCCGGTCTCACCCCCGTGGCGCAGCAGGCCTACGACGCCAGCTACTTCGGCAATGACATTTATGGAGTCTTCAACAAGGCCTACGGCACCATCACACCGGGCTGGCAGTGGGGACCCAACTGGGATTCCACCAACACCGCACTCAAGGACGCCTACGGCAAGCTGACCACCGGCGGCACTATCCGTGAAGCGGTGGACACCGCCCAGACAGCAACAGTCGACGGCCTCAAGCAATCGGGCCTGTCAGTTACCCAGTAGCCAAACCGCCGGGAGCTTCCCCAAAGGAAGCTCCCGGCCAGCTAGGAGAGTCCCATGGCCACCCAGGCCCCCATCAAGTACCGATCCGGCCGCGCACTGGCCGGAACCGGCGGCCCGACCGCAGCGTTGTTCCTGGTCCCGTTCTTTGCAGTCTTTGCCCTCGCCATGATTGCCCCGGTGATCTATTCGCTGGTGCTGAGCTTCCACTCACAGCAAAAGTCCGGACTCGGGTTCAGCGAACCCAAGTCCGTCTTTGTCGGGTTGGAGAACTACCTTCAGGTGTTCCAGTCGGAGACCTTCATGGAGGGCATGGGCCGGCTCGCCCTGTACTGCCTGATCTATATCCCGGCCATGGTGGGGGGTGCTGTGGTGTTCTCCTTGCTGCTGGATGCGACCGTTGCACGGGCCCGCAAGCTGTTCCAGCTCCTGGTCTTCCTTCCGCATGCTGTTCCGGGCGTGATCGCTGCCCTGATCTGGGCTTACCTTTACACTCCGGGGATCAGCCCCCTGGTCCAGGTGCTGCAGGGCGGCGGCATTCAACTCAACTTCCTGGATGCCCATTTGGTGCTGCCTTCCATCGTCAACATCGGCGTGTGGGAGTGGACGGGCTACAACGTCATCATTCTCTTCACCGCGCTGCAGGCCGTGCCCCGGGAAATCCTGGAGGCGGCCCGCGTCGACGGCGCAGGCGAGATCCGGGCAGCCCTGAGCATCAAGTTCCCGCTGATCCTCCCGGCCCTCAGCGTCATCATGCTCTTCACCATCATCGGCACCCTGCAGCTCTTCACGGAGCCGTCCATCATCTCCAAGGCCACGGCATCGGTGACCAGCACCTGGGTCCCTAATCTCTGGGCCTACGATGCCGCCTTCATCAGGCACAACCTGAACCAGGCGGCAGCTGCCTCCATCATCATCGCCGCTCTCGCCGCAGTCCTTTCCCTCATAGTCACGCGCATCAGCTCGAGGATGAACAAGTCATGAGCACCACCACACTCTCCCGCCTGCGGGGTACGGCACAGCAATCAACGCCACGTAACAGCAAACGCAGGCCACACAGCACAGGCTTCGCCAGCAAGCTCACCGTCAACGCCCTCCTGGTCATCGGAGCCTCCTACATGGTGGTGCCCGTCCTGTGGCTGGTCTTCGCGTCAACGAAGAACGCAGCGGACCTCTATGGCACCAGCGCCTACGCTTTCGGAGACTTCTCCCTGTTCGAGAACATCGCGGCGGTGGCGCAGCAGGACAACGGGCTGTTCTTCCGGTGGCTTGCCAACTCGGTTCTCTACGCGGGCGTCGGGGCTGTTTTCGGCGGGCTGATCTCGGTCATGGCCGGCTACGCTTTCGACAAGTTCCAGTTCCGGGGCAAGAACTCCCTGTTCGGCTTCGTCCTGGTGGGCGTGCTCATTCCGAACACCGCCACAGTGTTGCCGATGTACCTCCTGGCCTCGGTTTTCGGGATCACCAACACCATCTGGGCCATCCTCCTCCCGGTCCTGTGCAACCCGTTCGGCGTCTACCTGGCCAGGGTGTATTCGGCGTCCTACGTGCCCGGAGAGACCCTGGAAGCCGCGCGCATGGATGGTGCCGGACCAATCCGCAGCTTCTTCTCGCTTGGACTGCCCATGATGATGCCCGGCTACATCACCATCGCCCTGTTCCAGTTCGTCGGCGTGTGGAACAACTTCATGCTGCCCCTGGTGATGTTGCAGGACCAGAAACTGCTTCCCGTCAGTGTCGGCATCTCCATGTGGCAGGGCTACTCGGTCCCGCAGCCGGAGTTCACGCCGATGGTCATCACCGGCTCGCTGCTGTCCATCATTCCGCTGCTGCTCGCCTTCATCCTCCTGCAGCGTTTCTGGAAGTCCGGCCTCACCGCAGGGAGCGCCAAATGAACCACACGCCGTTGAATGTCGCCTTGGCCATGGGGCCGGGCGTTGCACCGCGGATTTTCCCACCCAGCACCCTTGCCCGGCTCGCTCCTGACCTGCTGCTCCTGAACCGCAATCCCATGGAAGAGTTCAGCAGCCAAGGATCGCGGGGCATCCTGGCGGGCACGGACATCCTCATCACTGGCTGGAATTGCCCGGTCATCGATGAAGCCGTCCTCAACGCCGCGCCACGGCTCCGGTACATCCTGCACGCCGGCGGCACGGTGAAGCACCATGTCACAGATGCCTGCTGGGACCGCGGCATCCAGGTCAGTACGGCGGCGGAGGCCAACGCCATTCCAGTGGCCGAGTACACCGTTGCGATGATCCTGCTGGCCAACAAACGCATCCTGCAGTTGGCCCAAAAGCTGCACCTGGAAAAGAAGGCAGTGGAACCGGACCAGCTGTTCCCCGACATGGGCAACTACGGCAAGCGCGTTGGCATCATCGGCGCCTCAAGGATCGGCCGCCATGTCATCCGCCTCCTGGCACCCTACGACCTCGACGTCGTTGTCTCCGACCCCTTTCTGGATGATGCCGCGGCAGCAGCCATCGGCGTCGAACGGGTCAGCCTGGACGAGCTCGTGGCGACATCCGACGTCGTGAGCCTCCACGCGCCGTCGTTGGCGTCCACCGAGAACCTCCTGCATGCCGGACTGATCGCCCAACTGCGAAAGGGCGCTACCTTCATCAACACTTCACGCGGCGAGCTGGTGGACCAGGCCGCGCTCCTGGCACGCATCCAGCAGGGCAATCTCTATGCAGTCCTGGACGTCACCACGCCGTGGGTGTTGCCGCCTGAGTCCGCGTTCTACACGCACCCCAACGTCCTCCTCACGCCACACTTGGCAGGCTCGTTGGGCACCGAACTTGAGCGGATGGCTGCAAGCACCATTGAGGAGGCATTGAGGATTGCCTGCGGCAAGCGGCTCCGTCACCCACTGCACGCCAAGGACCTGGCCTTCACGGCGTAACTCCGGAGACGTCGTCGGGCAGGAGCAGGGGCTGCGCTCCGCGCGCATGTCCACTAGGGTCGGTTGGAGCGGGTCAACCCGCAACAACACCGTCGACGAGCCGGTTCCGGCCGTGCCGTCGGAAAGGAACGCCGCTATGGACACTTTCAAAATCGGTTACTTCGTTGGAAGCCTTGCCAGCAATTCGATCAACAGGACCCTCTCCAAAGCGCTGATCAGCGTGGCACCGCCTGAACTTGAGTTCCATGAGATCGAAATCAAGGACCTCCCTCTCTACAGCTCCGATTACGACGGCGACTTCCCGCCAGCAGGCAAGGCATTGAAGGACGCAATCGCAGCCTCGGACGGCATCTTGTTCATCTCCCCGGAGTACAACCGTTCCATCCCGGGCGCACTGAAAAACGCGATCGACTGGGGGTCGCGGCCTTGGGGAACCAATTCTTTCGCCCGCAAACCCACCGGGATCATTGGCGCTTCGCCGGGCGGCATCGGCACGGCGGTGATGCAGTCCTCCATGCGCAGCGTTTTGAGCTTCCTTGACGCTCCGCAGCTGAACGCACCTGAGGCGTACATCCGCTTCGTCGCAGACGCTTACGACGCCGACGGGACAGTCAGGGACGAAGGCACCGCTGCGTTGCTGCGCCACTATATGGAGGAGTACAGCGCGTTCGTCCAGCGTGTACTCGCTGCCAACGCACCTGGTCACATCGGTGACCAGGAGCCGGACGCGGACAAGCTGAACCGCTAGGCCAGGCACGGGTGCCGCCTTTTGGGAAGGCGGCACCCCCGGAACATCCACTGCGCCAATTTAGTCAGTATGCTTACGAGTATGAGGATTCGCGAACGCGCCCCCTACTCAGGAGATACCGATGCTTCGTAAATTAGCCACGACCACCCTTGCCCTCACCCTCTTCACCGGGTCCATGGCATCCACCGCCGTCGCAGCCAATGCGGCAACACCTGCCGCGGCGCAAGCCCAGGGCCGCGTCGGCGCCACCACGGCGACCCCGACGCCGGAGCCCAGCAACCCCTCCGGCCCGTCAACGCAGAAGCCCACCAACCCCGCCCCCTCCTCGGGTGCCCCTAGCACCCCCAACCCGGCCGGCAGCGGTCCCGCCAACCCGGGAACCGGAGAATCCGATCCCCAGGAGCAGAACCGCACCAGCGCCGTGCCGTGGGTCTTGGCGGGTGTCGCAGCCGTGATCATCCTCGCGCTGATCATCTGGACCCTCCGGAACCGTCGCGGTCGCGACAAGGGAATCAGCGACGAACGCTAGGCCAGCTTCCCGATAAGGCTGTCCTCCAGGTTTTCCAGCAGGTGCCGCGGGTTGTCATAGACCTCCGCGGCACCTGCGTCACGCAACTCCGC
Source organism: Paenarthrobacter sp. NPDC057981 (assembly GCF_042886835.1). Classification (NCBI taxonomy): domain Bacteria; kingdom Bacillati; phylum Actinomycetota; class Actinomycetes; order Micrococcales; family Micrococcaceae; genus Paenarthrobacter; species Paenarthrobacter sp. NPDC057981. Next base: position 22,164 of record NZ_JBHVQI010000020.1, on the reverse strand, counting down.
CTCACTGATTCCGCCGCAGGTCAGGGCAATCACGGGAATTCCAATTGCGGCGCCGGCTTTGACATCCCAGACCGCGTCGCCAACAAACACCACGTCCCTCGGCGTCAGCTTGAGCTTCTCCAGGCACGCCTCCAGGATGTCGGGGGCGGGCTTGCTCTCCTTGGCATCGTTGGAGCTGGTCCACGCATCAATGGAGGAACCGGCGTCGAGCAGCTTTCGACTGACCTCCAGGTCGCGGTCCTGCGCCGAGGACGCCAGCCCGACGGCCAAGCCGGCTTCCGAGCATGCAGCCAAAAGGTCCCGGGCGGCGTCGAAAGTCCGCAAAGCGGGCCAGAACGTCGAGAAGACTGCACTGTGAGAGGATTTCAAGGCTTCCTGAAGCTCCTCCGTGGAGTCAGGAACCAGGCTCTGGATGAGCCGGTCGCCGCCCATGCCTACGCAGCGGTGGATTGCCGACATTTCGACGTCGAACCCCTCGCGCCGGAAGGCCTGCCACCACGCCATGGCGTGAAAATAGCTTGAGTCAATCAGCGTGCCGTCCACGTCGAACAGAACGCCGCGCGTCTTTGCTGTCGGTTCACTGCTCACAGCTGACCACCTTCGATTGCTTCCGTACACCCTGGTCCGCCAGCGCGGAATCGATTGCGGGCTCTTCCAGCATCAACACGGCGTACCGCTCTGCGGAGCCGGTCTGAAGGAGGCCAGTGCCTGCTACTTCGCGGATGGCAGCCACCCCTCCCACGGCCTCATCCACTGAGGAAAACCGCTTGGACAGACCCATCAAGGTATCTGCGCCGTCCACCATCAAAACCCGGTATCCCCCATCAGGCGTTTCCACCAGTTCCAAGCGCCCGGCCATCACTACCTCCTCGTGTTCGATGAAAAACAGCTTAGTAAGACTACTTAGTATAAGCCCCTGGAAATAATCCAGTAACGCGGGAAATAGGCGCCTGCAACTTCTGGTTGGTGTGGATATGACAACAATCGGAATTATCGGTGCAGGACACATTGGCAGCCAGGTTGCACGCAAGGCAGTGGAACTTGGCTACGACGTCGTGATCAGCAACTCACGAGGTCCCGAAACCCTTGGCGACTTGGTAGCGGAACTGGGGCCGCGGGCCCGCGCCGCGACGGCGGTCGAGGCGGCAGCGGCGGGCGATTTCGCCGTCGTCACCGTACCCCTCAAGAACTATCGCGACATCCCGGCAGAACCACTTGAGGGCAAAGTGGTCATCGACACGAACAATTATTACTGGGAGCGTGACGGCCGCATTCCCGAGCTCGACAACGGCGAAGCCACCACGTCCGGACTGCTCCAGAAGCACCTCCCCACCTCCAAGGTGGCCAAGGGCTTCAACCACATCTACGCGAAGGACATCACCACGGACGGCACCCCCGCCGGAACCGACAACCGACGCGCCCTGGCCACCGCGAGCGACTTCCCGGAGGCCGCCGAACTCGTCACCAGGCTTTACGACGAATTCGGCTTCGACACCGTCAACATCGGCCCCCTGGCGGACAGCTGGCGCGTCGAGCGCGACCGCCCGGCCTATGTCATCCGGCAGAACGCCGACGAACTTCGGGAGAACCTCGCCAAAGCGACGCGCACCATCCAGTAATGCACGACGGCGGGCAGGCGGCTTACGCTTGCCCGCCGCCCTTGTGGCACTAGCCCAAGCATTGCTTACTTCAAAAATCAGTTTCAGTAAGCAATGGCAATGCATGGCTACCCTCGTGCCATGGAAAAAACACAGTTTGATGTCGTCATTGTCGGCGGTGGCCACAACGGCCTGACAGCCGCGGCCTACCTCGCCCGCGCCGGCAAGAGCGTCGCCGCCCTGGAACGCGAAGACCACTTCGGCGGGGCCGCTGTTTCCGCGGCCGCTTTCAAGGGCGTGGATGCCCGCCTCTCCCGCTACTCCTACCTGGTCAGCCTGTTTCCACACCGGATCATCGGCGAACTGGGGCTCCAGATTGATCTGGCCCGCAGGCGCTACTCGTCCTACACGCCCAACCCGGCAAACCCCGGAACCGGGCTGCTCATCGATGGGGCCGATCCCGTGGCAAGCCGCGCCTCCTTTGCCCGCGTCTCCGATGACGCTGCCTCAGACTTTGATGCGCTCGAAGGCCTCTACGCCGAGACGGGAAAACTGGCCCAAGCCCTCTTCCCCACGGTCTGCGATCCCCTTCCCACCCGCTCGGAAGCCCGGGAACTCGTTGGCGACGACGAACTGTGGAACGCCTACATCGAAAACCCCCTGGGCCAGGCCATCTCGGAACGCTTGAACCACCCGCTGGTCAAGGGCCTGGTGGCAACCGATGCGCTCATCGGAACCTTCACGTCACTGGATGACCCATCGCTCGACGCCAACCGCTGCTTCCTGTACCACGTGATCGGCAACGGAACCGGCGATTGGGACATCCCCCTCGGCGGAATGGGCTCGGTTTCCAAGGAGCTTGAGCGGGTGGCCCGTGAGGCAGGCGCCACCCTGCTGTCCGGCGCGACAGTCACCGCCATATCCGACGACGGGACGGTGCGGTTCCAGCGCGGCGGCGATTCGCATGCTTTCGGCGGCGAGCGCGTGCTGTCCAATGTGTCACCGTGGGTTCTGCAAGGCCTTATGAATGGCTCCCCTGCTGCAGGTAGCGCCCCGGAAGGCGCGCAAATCAAGGTCAACCTGCTCCTCAGCCGCCTGCCGAAGCTTCGCGACGGGTCGGTGGCCCCGGAAGCGGCTTTCGGGGGCACGTTCCATATCAACGAGGAATACGGGCAACTCGAAGATGCCTACCAAGCGGCATTGAAGGGTGAGATACCAAACCCCCTACCCTGCGAGATCTACTGCCACTCCCTCACCGACCCCGGCATCCTTTCCGAGGAACTCGTCCAGGCCGGCGCACAGACGCTCACCATTTTTGGGCTGCACACTCCCCACCGACTGGTTACCGAGGAGAACAATGAGCAGTTGCGGGCTGAGCTGCTGGCCGCGGTCTTGACCTCGCTCAACTCCGTCCTCGCCGAACCCATTGAGGATCTGCTGCTCACAGACGCCGACGGAAATCCCTGCGTCGAGGCAAAGACCACCCTGGACCTGGAACACGCACTGAACATGTCCGGAGGAAACATCTTCCACGGAAGCCTGCAGTGGCCCTTCCTGGAGGACAACGAGCCCCGCACTTCGCCTGCCGAGCGGTGGGGAGTGGCCACAGGGCACGCCAGGGTCTTCCTGTGCGGCGCAGGTGCACGTCGCGGCGGGGGCGTCAGTGGGCTCGGTGGACACAATGCAGCAATGGCCGTCCTGGAGGATCTGGAAGTCTGAACCGTACGGCGATTTCCGTGTCACGAATTGGGTAGCTGACGCACTTTATGAGTGGCTGCCTCCCCGGAAGCCCAGCGCATGGGGCAACCGGGGAGGCTGCTGTGCCCATCAGCCCTATCCAAGGAGTCCCATGTCCACCAAAATCTCGAGCTGGCCCGAAGGCACCCCCATGTGGGTGGACCTTGGAGTGGAAGATCCTGAAGCCGCCAAGGGCTTTTATTCCGGGCTTTTCGGCTGGGAGTACCTCTCCGGAGGCGAAGATTCAGGTGGCTACCTCCTGGCCCAGGTTCAGGGCCGCGCCGTTGCCGGAATCGGACCCAAGCAAGACCCCGCCGCTCCCAACGTTTGGACCACCTACTTCGCCGCGGACGACGTCGATGTCACCGCGAAGAAAGTGGCTGCTTCCGGCGGCCAAGTGATCGCGCCGCCCTTCGACGTCATGGATTCGGGGCGGATGGCACTGGCCATGGACTGCGCCGGTGCCGTGTTCGGCATCTGGCAAGCGGGAAACCACATCGGCGCTGAACGCGTCAACGAGCACGGCGCCCTGTGCTGGAACGAGCTCCACACCAGCGACTACGAGGCCGCCCAGTCCTTCTATTCGGACGTCTTTGGCCTTGGCTATCAGGACGTCACCAAAGACGAATTCGTCTATTTCACCATCAAGCGCCCGCAGGATGGACGGGAAGTCGGCGGAATCCACTACGACACTGAGCTTGCCCTTGGCGCGCCGGATCACTGGCTTGCGTGGTTCGCCAGCGACAACGTCCAGCGGACGGCCACGGAGGCGACAGTGCTTGGTGCCAGCCTGGTCATGCCGGTCATGGACAGCCCGTTGGGACGCATGGCGATAATCCAGGCACCCCAAGGTGAGGTGTTCGGAATCATCGACGCGCCCCGCACCAGCGACTAGGCAGCAGCCGGATCCAGCGCCTCCGCAATGACCTCGTGCGCATGCGCTGCGGCCAGGGGTGCCGCCAAGCGGTGTACCGCCTGGAAAGTCCGGCGAACCGCGGGTCCATGCCACTCCGGCGGAAGGTAATCCGCCGGAAGATTCGGGTCCCGGTACGGAAACTTGCGCCACATGGTGAGCATGGGGATGTAGTAGCGGAAAGCGTCACGCCGCAACTCCTCCGTGGACTCAGCCAAAGCAGTGCGCGGGTCATCACCCACGCGTTCGATCCACTGCTGCTCCGCGCCTGAATACAGCTCAAGGAACTCGGTGAACTGCTCATCGAGTTCCTTGAGATCCCACCATTCGGAGATCTTGGGGCGCATGGGACCGTCAAAAACGTAGTCGCTCCTGAACAGGTCAACGAATTCGATCAGCCCGTCCGCAGTGAGGCGCTCCCGGGCCTGATCCAGCTTGTGGGCGGGCGCGATCCACACACCGTTCGCTACGGAGCCGAAACCCAGGCCGGACAGCGCGGACCGCAGCTGGTGCCTGCGGTTGCGCAGCGATTCCGGCACGGAGAACACTGCCAGCACCCAGGTGTCCACCGGGGCAGGCTGTTGGGGAGCGAAGATCCGCCGGTCTCCTTCGCGGAACACGTCGCTGATTGACTCCGAAATTTTGTACTTGGCGATGCCGCCCTCACGGACGCTTTTCAGCACGCCTTTGGCCTTGAGCCGTGAAACTGACGACCGCACACCAGGCGCGTCATAGCCCAGGGAACCCAGCATGGAGATCAGTGCGGAGACCGGCAATGCATCGCCTGCGTTCCTGCCGTAGAGGCCGAAGATCGTGACGAGGAGTTGCTGGTGGCGCACCGGGGGTGCCGGGACGGCGAACATCGAAAACATCCTCATTTCCGCGCCACAGTTCAGGCGCCAGTCCACTTCATCATAGGTGTGGGCACGGCACTGATCCCTCAACAAACCGCAGTGAGCTGGCGGGTACATACTAAGGGTGCTTACTATAGAGGCACGCTTGAACTCCGCGTCAGGATCAAGAAGCCACACCCAGTACTTTCCGCATCGACGATAGGAAGCACATCATGGCAGGAAATCTTGTAGCCCGTTCCATTCACGACCTTACCGCTGCGGCATGGTTTGGCGGCTCTTTGATGGGGGCCATTGGGCTTAACGGCGCTGCGGCAGAAGCCAAGGACCCCACTGAGCGCACCCGCTTGTCCAGCAAGGGCTGGGGCAAATGGGCTCCGATCCAAACAGCAGCCTTCGCAGGCCACCTCGCCTCCGATCTCGCTATCGCCTGGGAGAACAAGGGCCGTATCGCCAAGCAGGACAGCGTTGCCGCCAACACCGTCTACAAGAGTGTGGTCACCTTGGCCGGAGCAGCCGTGACCCTGTACGCGGGCATTGTGGGCAAGAAAGTGGACCAGCTCTCCGGCGAAGGTGCCGAAGGAGCGACGGAACCACGCCCGGGCGCCTCCGATGAACTGAAGTCGGCCCAGACCCAGCTGAAAGCCCTGCAGTGGGCCATCCCGGCCTTCGCTGCCTGGGTCATCATCCTCGGGGCAAAGCACGGTGAAATGCAGCGCCCCAAGAACGTCCTGAAGGGCCTGCGCTAAGCAAAAACCCTCCGCCGAGTTGGCACTTAATGACAATCCCGGAGTCCCGCATTGTCATTAATTGCCAACTCGCGGGGGCGAGACAGCCCTGGCCAGATGTTCGGGCCAGGGCTGTGCTGTGCTGGCCCCTTGGGGGACGTGCGCTGTGGTGACCGTCCCGTATGCGGCGACCTCACCGGCGTCGGACGTTATTTCGAAAGCCAGGGTCAGTGAGGTCCGGCCGAGCGCGTGCACCTTCACGGTCGCAGTAATGCGCTGGCCGAACCACAGCTTGGCTTTGTAGTTAATCACCTGCTGCACGCGTGGCGCGCTGGGGAAGTAATCCGGCAGCTCGAGGCGGCGGAACAGTTCAGCCTCTGCGGCCTCCACCCAGCGCATGATCGCGGAGTTGTGCTGGTGCCCGGAGGCGTCCGTGTCCACCCATTCGACGGTTCGCTCGACGCACGCCTCCGGAAACATGGCTCTCCTACCGTGCGCCGATTGCGGCGTCGTCAGTATCAACGTCGACGGCGGCCACCGGCACCTCGGGATGCGGTTTCGGAATGAGTGCGACGGCGACAGCAGCCAGGACCGCGATGCCGGCGAAGATCCCGAAGTTCGCCTCAAACGGGAGCTTCGAACCGGCGATCCACCCACCGATCAACGGGCCCGAGATGGCGCCAAGCCGGGCGAAGCTAAGAGCCCAGCCCGTTGCCGTGCCGCGCACCTTCGCCGGGTAGTAGTCGGCGATGTAGCCCGTGAGGACCAGTGAGGTGGAGATGGAGCCGACGCCGGCGAAGGCCACGAACAGCAGGTTGACCACCATGGTGTTCGGGAAGACCAGGAGCATGATGCCCAGGCCGCCCAGGATGTAGAAGACCACCAGGATCAGCTTCTTGCCATACTTGTCCGCCGCACGGCCCAGGAGCAGGCCGCCGATGGCCGAGGCGAGGCTGAAGACCAGGAGGAAGGTCAGCGAGGAGCCGAGGTCGTATCCGGCCTTCTTCATGATGCTCGGCAGCCAAGTGTTCAGCCCGTAGACCAGGAGCAGGCCGCAGAACAGCGAGATCCAGAAAAAGACCGTGGAGCGCAGGTACTGCAAGGAGAACATGGTGGTGATGGTCTTCCACCACGGATCGACTTGAACACCGGCCGCCGGCTTCGCAACGACCACCGGCCGGTAATCCGTGATTCCCAGCTTTGCTGCGAGCGACGTGGCTTCGGCACTCCGCCCCTTGGACTCCAGGTACTCCAGCGATTCGGGCAGGAACTTCCAGATCACTGGCAGCAGGACCACGGGAGCGGCACCGATCGCAATCACCGCACGCCACCCACCCAGCGGCAGGACGAACAAAGCTGCCAGCGCCGCAGCAACAATGCCCAGGGAGTAGCCGGAATACATGAGTCCGTAGTTATACGAGCGCTTGTTCGGGGCGGAGTACTCGATGGTCAGTGCGGCAGCAACGGGAATCACGCCGCCCATGCCGAGCCCACCGATCAGGCGGAAGAGTCCGAAAAGCTCCGGAGTCGGAGCCCAGGCAGCGCCGGCCTGGGTGAGCGTGAAGATGATCATGGAGGCCAGGAGCATCTTCTTGCGGCCCACGAGGTCGCTCAGGGTGCCGATGAACAGGGCGCCTATAAGCATGCCGATCAGGGCATATGAGCCAAGGCCACCCAGAGCCAGCGGCGAGAGGTTCCATTCCTTGTACTCGGCGAGTGCGGGGAGGACGGCTCCCAGCACGCCGACGTCGTAACCTTCGGCGAGGATCGCCAGCCAGCAGCAGAGGAGCACCACACCTGTGGTGCGCTTGGGCACGTTCCAGGTGTTGACGGGTGCGGCGGCCACGGCTACTTCACCAGGACCGATGCTGAACGGGCTGATGCGGCCGTTGCGGCCGGGGTCCAGCGCAGGTGGTTGGTGGCTTCTTCGACATCGGGCTCCTTCAGAAGGGACAAGCGCGGGCGGATGGCGTCGGTGCGTGAGCTTGGTGGCTTGCGGCGTCCGGCACGGAACTGCGGAATCCACTGGGCGCCCGGGCCTTGGTATTCCTGCTCGGCTGCTGCGTGAAGGGTCCACTGGGGATCGTACAGGTGGGTGCGGCCCAAGGCGATCAGGTCGGCTCGTCCAGCGAGGAGGATGGAGTTCACGTCGTCGTAGCTTGAGATGGCGCCGACGGCGATGACGGCCACGCCTGCGGGAGCGGCGACTTCCTGCCGGATCCGGTCCGCGAACGGGGTCTGGTAGCTGCGTCCGAAAGCGGGCTTTTCTTCCTTGGCGACCTGGCCGGTGGAGATGTCCAGGCCCGCTGCGCCGTGCTCCACAAACGCCTTCGCGATCTGAACCGAATCATCGGAGGTGTTGCCGCCGTCGATCCAGTCCGTCGCGGAGATGCGTACCGTCACCGGCTTGCCGGCCGGCCAAACCGCGCGGACGGCGTCGAACACTTCCAACGGGAACCGCAACCGGTTCTCCAGGCTGCCACCATACTCGTCCGTGCGCTGGTTGGAAACCGGCGAAAGGAAGGAGGAGAGCAGGTAGCCGTGGGCGGCGTGGATTTCCAGGAGGTCGAAGCCTGCTTCGTCCGCGCGCTTTGTTGCTGCGACAAACTCGGCCTTGATGGCATCCATCCCGGAGCGGTCCAGTTCCACAGGGGTCTGGTTTTCGGCGCTGTACGGCAGGGCGGAAGGCCCGACGGCGGTCCAGTTGCCGGAGTCGAGGGGCTGGTCGATGCCTTCCCACATGAGCTTGGTGGAGCCCTTGCGGCCTGAGTGGCCCAGCTGGGCGCCGATCTTGGCCGTGGAGCGGGCGTGGACGAAGTCGACGATTTCCTTCCAGCTGTCCCGCTGCTCGTCGGTGTAGAGGCCGCTGCAACCGGGGGTGATGCGGCCCGTTTCGGAAACACACACCATTTCCGTCATGACCAGCCCGGCACCGCCAAGTGCCTTGGAACCGAGGTTGACCTTGTGGAAGTCGCCGGGGACGCCGTCCGTGGCGGAGTACATGTCCATGGGCGAGACGATGATGCGGTTCTTGAGCTCGAGTTCGCCGATGCTGAAGGGCTGGAACATCGCCGGCGCAACTTCGGTGAGACCCTGGGATTCGGCGAAGTTCCTGTCCACTGCATCCGCGAATTCGGGGTCGCGCAGGCGAAGGTTTTCCTGGGTGATGCGGCGGCTGCGGGTGAGCAGGTTGAACGCGAACTGGGTCGGGTCCTGGTCCTTGTACTGGCCGATGCGCTCGAACCACTCCAGCGAGGCCTGAGCGGCACGCTGGGTGGACGCGACCACAGGACGGCGCTCGGTTTCGTAAGCCTCCAGTGCGGCCTCCACCGTGGGGTGCTCGTGAAGGCAGGCTGCCAACGCCAGGGAATCCTCCATGGCCAGCTTGGTGCCGGAGCCGATCGAGAAGTGGGCCGTGTGGGCGGCGTCGCCCAGCAGGACCACGTTGCCCTTGCGCCAGCTCTGGTTGCGGACCGTGGTGAAGTTGATCCACTTGGAGTTGTTGGTGAGGACCTCGTAGCCGTCCAGTTCCTCGGCGAAAATCTCACGGATCTTGGCGATCGACTTCTCGTCGGAGACGCCCGGAGGGAAGACTTCATTGGCGGTCTCGTCGAAGCCTGCAGCGTGCCAGACGTCCTGGTGCATTTCCACGATGAACGTGGAACCCTCATCCGAGTACGGGTAGCCGTGGATCTGCATGACGCCCCACTCGGTTTCCTTCACGAAGAACTTGAAGGCTTCAAAAACCTGGTTGGTGCCGAGCCACATGAACTTGTTGGTCCGTGGGTCCAGGTTGGGCTTGAAGGAGTCTGCGTACTTGGCGCGGATCTGCGAGTTGATGCCATCTGCGGCAAGTACCAGATCGTAGTTGGCCTCCAGTTCCTCGATGGCAGGGGCCAGGGTGCTGAACCGTACATCCACGTTCAGTTCGATGCAGCGGCGCTGCAGCAGTTCCAGCAATTCCTTGCGGCTCATGGCAGCGAAACCCTGGCCACCCACGGTGATGGTTTCCCCGCGGAAGTGGATGTCGATGTCGGACCAGCGGGCGAAGCGGCGGCTCATGTACTCGGCCACCACCGGGTCGGCGTTGCCGATGCCCCCGAGCGTCTCATCGGAAAACACGACGCCGAACCCGAAGGTATCGCTGGCAGCGTTGCGTTCCCAGAGGGTGATGTCGTGGGACGGATCGAGCTGCTTCATCAGTGCTGCGAAGTACAGGCCGCCCGGGCCACCTCCGACGATTGCGATCTTCATGGTGTTGCTCCTTCTACGCCTGGCTCTGGCCTGCGGCGGTAAGTTCGTTGGTGCTGGGGATGTCCTGCGCGAGGACGCGGTCGCGCAGCTTGAAGTGCTGCAGTTTGCCGCTGGGATTGCGTGGAAGTTCGGTGACGAAGCGGACATCGCGGGGGTATTTGTACGGGGCGATGGTTTGCTTCACGAAGTCCTGGATCTCCTTGCGCTTGGCAGCGTCTCCGGTGACGCCCTCGCGCAGGACCACGAACGCGCACACGATGCTGCCGCGTTCCTCGTCCGGGATGCCGATGACCGCGTTTTCCACCACGTCCGGGTGCTGGTCGATGGCCGCCTCAACCTCGGGTCCGCCGATGTTGTACCCGGAGGAGACGATCATGTTGTCCGAGCGTGCCTGGTAGGTGAAGTAGCCGTCCTCGTCCATGGAGAATGTGTCCCCCGTGACGTTCCAGCCGTTCACCACGTAGTTCGCCTGCCGGGGATCGTCGAGGTACCGGCAGCCCGTGGGCCCAATGATGGCGAGGCGTCCGGTTTGTCCTGCCCCGAGTTCGTTGCCCTGGGCGTCAAGAATCGTGGCACGGTAGCCCGGCACGGCCTTGCCCGTGGTACCCGGACGGATATCGTCCCCGGCCGCCGAGATGAACACGTGCAGCATTTCCGTGGCCCCGATGCCGTTGACCAATCGCTGGCCAGTAGCTTCGTGGACGGCTTCCCATGTTTCCTTGGACAGGTGCTCGCCGGCAGAGACGGCGACCCGGAGGCCGCTAAGCAGGTCGCCGCGCTTCTCCTTCAGGATGGCCCGGTAGGCCGTGGGTGCAGTGAAGAGCACCGTGGCTCCTGCCTCTGCTGCTCGTTCGGCCAGTTCCACGGGACCGGCTTTTTCTGTCAGCAAAGCCGACGCACCGAACCGCAACGGGAAGACCACCAGTCCGCCGAGGCCGAAGGTGAAGGCCAGCGGAGGAGATCCCGCGAAGACGTCGTCGGCGGTGGGCTTCAAAATGTACCGCGCAAAGGTGTCCGCGTTGGCCAGGATGTCCCGGTGGAAATGCATGGTCACCTTGGGCACGCCCGTGGTTCCGGACGTGGGTCCCAGCAGGGCAACGTCGTCCGAGGACGTGTCCACTGCCGTGAATTCGCCGCTCTTGCGGGAACAGCGGGTGGTGAGGTCGCCGTCGTCGTTCTTTCCGTACGTCAGGACCGTCACGTCATCACCGGCCGCGACCGCGAGCTCGTCCACGAAGCGGTGGTCCGAAATGGCGACCACCGGCTTGGTGAGCTGGATGATCGTGGAGACTTCGGTGGAGCGCAGCATGGGCATGGTGGTGACCACAACGGCGCCGGCTTTCAGGACGCCCAGCCAAGCCGCGACGATCCACGGGTTGTTCGGGCCGCGAAGCAGGACGCGGTTGCCGGGCACCACGCCAAGGTCCTCGGTGAGTACTTGGGCAACCTGGTTGGAGCGGGTCTGGAGCTCGCCGTACGTCCAGACAACGCCGTCTGGGGTGCGGAGGGCGGGGCGGTCGGTGCCGTGCCGGGCGACAGCGTCGTCGATCAGCACGGCGGCGGCGTTGAGCCGGTCCGGGTAGTTCAGTTCGGGGAGGGTGAATTCGAACGCCGGCCAGGTATCGGTGGACGGCAGGTGGTCTCGAGTGAACGTGTCCACGTGGGCCGATGGCAACATGCTCATGGCCGTTCCTTTCAGTGGTGCGTCGTTGGGGCTGGGGATGATGGTGTCAGGCGCGGATCATGCCCTCTTGGGCGACGGTCGCGAGGAGTCTTCCCTGACGGTCGAAGAAGCGGCCCATGGCGAGGCCGCGGTTGCTTTGGCCGGAGATGGCTTCCTGGGCGTACAGCACCCAGTCGTCCACCCGGCCGTCGCGGTGGAACCACATGGAGTGGTCCAGGCTGGCGGTGGCGAGCCCGGGGCTGGACCAGTTAAGACCGTTGACCCGCAGCAGCGGTTCGAGGATGGTGTAGTCGCACACGTAGGCCAGTGCGGTGCGTTGCAGGTTGGCGTCATCAGGCAGGGTGTCGAAGGCTTTGACCCAGATTGCCTGCTGTGGGGCCGTTCCACCCTCCAGCTCGACATATAACGGGCCGGGAATATGCCGCATATCGAAACTACGGCCGGTGGCCCAGTAGTCGGCGGCTGCGCCTTGGCTTTCAGTGAGCGCCTCCGCTGCGGAACGCAGCGATTCAGGCTCGACGGCGGCAGGCGCCTTGGGCTGGAAGTCTGGACCGCCTTCGGGAACCTGGAAAGAACCCATCGCGGCATACACAGGCTTGCCGTTCTGAAACCCCCGGACGGTGCGGGTGGAGTAACCGCGGCCATCGCGCAGGCGCTCGACTTCATAGCGGACCGTGGAACCGATATCGACGGGGCGCATGAAGTAGCTGTGCATCGAGTGGAGCTGCCGGTCGGCATCCACTGAGCGCATCATCGCTGCTGCGGCCTGGGCCACCATGTCTCCACCGTAAGCCTTGGGCCACGGAACGTACTGGGTGGTGGCCTCATAGGCTTCGTCGAAGACCTGGGGTTCCGTCTCCGTCAGCTCAACCGCCCGGAGGAAGGTCTCCGACGTCAGGGTTCCCGTGATCATGGCTACGCCCGGCGGTAATCGGCGAGGGTCTCGTCCGGGACGTCCTCGAGGTTGACCACGAGATTCTCCGGCGTGCGGGCTGTCAGCCAGACAAGTTCCTCGGTGACGGACATGTTCGCTTCAACGTGCGGCATGAACGGGGGCACGAACACCCAGTCACCGGCCTTCATGTCGATGAACTCGCTGTAGTTCTCGCCGAAGTAGATGCGTCCGTGGCCGCGGAGAACGTAGCCGCCGGTTTCTGCTTCGCCGTGGTGGTGCGGGAGCGAGCGGTAGCCGGGGGTGTTGGAGACCTGGCCGAACCAGATCTTGGTTGCCGGGGTGTGCTGGATGCTGACGCCGGAGACTCGGATGCAGTCGCCGGACTGTGCCGTGTTGCTGTCCTCTGCGCCGGCCCGGGTGACGACGGGGACGACCTTGCCGTCCGGCTGGGCGTAGATGGAGTTGTCGCCTTCGAGGCGGTATTCGGTGGTGGCCTGGCTCATGGGGTTTCTCCTCTTGTTTAGGCTGTCTTCTTAGGCGTGGACGGGTGCGTGGATCGCGAAGCGGTTTTCCAACCGGCCGATCCCTTCGATTTCGGTGACCAGCGTGTCGCCGTCCCGCAGGAAACGTGGCGGGGTCATGCCCATGCCCACTCCCCCGGGTGTTCCGGTGAGAACGAGGTCGCCAGGGCGCAGGATGGTGAACTGCGAGATGTAGGACAACAGCTGGGCCGGTCCGAACACGAGCGTGCGGGTGTTGCCGTTCTGGACGAGCTCGCCGTTCACGTAGCCCTTGACCTGGAAATGCTCGCCAGCCTCGTCCGCGGTGACCAGCACCGGGCCTACCGGAGTGGTCCGGTCCCAGGCTTTGCCCTGGAACCACTGCAGCGTCCGGTTTTGCCAGTCGCGCATGGAGACGTCGTTGGCAACGGTGTAGCCGGCTATTGCCTCGCGCGCCTGGTTCTCGTCCGCTTGGTACAGCTCGGAACCCACGACGACGGCCAGCTCGGCTTCCCAGTCGACGCGGCCGCTGCCGTGGACTTCTACAGGATCGTTCGCGCCGACCAAGGTATCCGCGTACTTGGCGAACAGTGTCGGATATTCGGGGAGGTCCCGGCCCATCTCCTGGATGTGGTCTCCGTAGTTCAGGCCACAGCAGATTACTTTGCCTGCACTGGGCAGCAGGGGTGCGAAGTCCGGGTTGCTGATGACCCCGCCGTCGGCTGCCTCAGCCACGGCCCGCCAATTGTCTTGGCGCAGGAACGCGCCCACATCAGTGGCCGGAAGCGCGACGTAAGTACCGTCGCCCGTGGCGAGTGCCGCCGTCGTACGTCCGCCCGAGGTGCGCAGGGTGGCTAGTTTCATCGCTGGGTTCCCTTCGAGTTATTCGATGTGTCGACTTTTTTACGATCGTCACATATGCTCAACGTAGCAGGGCGGGAATGATCTGCATAGGGGCTTTTCAAAAGTTTTCGCAACTGCCACAACCGAGGAGGACCACCATGAGCCACAAGACCATCAACCCGGAATCGCTGCCCAAGCCGTCCGGATTTGCCCACGGAATGCTCGCCGGAAACACCGTGTTCCTGGGCGGGCAGACAGCGCTGGACAAGGACATGAACATCGTTCCCGGCGGCATCGTGGAGCAGTTCACGCAGGCGTTTTCCAACGTCCTCACCACGCTGCGCGAAGCCGGCGGACAACCCGAGGACCTGGTCAACGTGACCATCTACCTCACCGACGTGGACGACTACATGGCCAATGGCCGCGAGATCGGGCGTATCTGGCGTGAGATGGCCGGCTCCCAGTACCCGGCCATGGCGGGCATCGGAGTCACGCGCCTCTGGCAGAAGGAAGCCATGATCGAAATCCAGGGCATCGCGGTGATTCCGGAGCGCTGAGTTACTGGCCTCCCGGACGGGCGTGCGGCAGCATTGGCCCATGGGAACCGTCACGGAGTACTTGGAGAACGTCAGCGCCACCAGCCGACCCGTCCTGGAGCGGATCGTGGAGATTGCCCGGGAACTGGCGCCCGAGGCCGAAGAAGGCACCAGCTACGGGATGCCTGCGTTGCTGGTGGAGGGCAAGGGCTTGGTGAGCGTGCTCGAAACCAAGAAGCACCTTGCCTTGTACCCTTTCAGCGGCCAGATCCTGCCTGAAATGTCGGAAGAGCTGGGCGGATATTCGTGGTCGCCGGGGACTCTGCGGTTCTCCGTGGACAATCCCGTGCCCGACTCCATGGTGCGCCGGATCCTGGAGACGCGGCTGGCGGCGATCCGCAAGTAGTTTTTGTACAGTACAAAAACTCAGTGCTTGGCGGAGACGTCCTGGGAGATCGCGTCCGCGGTTGCCACGACGGCTTCCCGCACTGAGTCCACATACCCCTCCGGCTGCGCAGCGACTGCCTGTGCCTGCAGGGATACGTTGATCGCAGCGACGGTGTCGCCGTTGTTGCGATTGTGCACCGGCGCCGCGACGGACATGAGACCGAGTTCCAGTTCCTGGTCCAGCAGGCACCAACCCTGTTTCCGGACACGCTCGACGGCGGTCCTCAAGTCGGGCACGCTGGTGACAGTCCGCGGGGTAAGCGGCTTGAGTTCGACCCATTCAAGGTAAGCATCCAGCTTTGCCGGCGGCAGGCCTGCCAGCAGGACGCGGCCCATGGAGGTGGCGTAGGCGGGGAAACGGGTGCCCACCGTGATGCCGACATTCATGATGCGTTTGGTGGCTACCCGGGCAACGTAGAAGATGTCCTGCCCGTCCAACACCGCAGCCGACGTCGACTCCCCCAGCTTCAGCGACAGCTCCTCAAGGTGCGGCTGCGCCAACTGCGGCAAGGACAGCGCCGAAAGGTACGAGTAGCCCAACTGCAGCACCTTGGCCGTGAGCGCGAAGGTCTTGCCATCGGTCCGTACGTAGCCGAGTTCCACCAGCGTGTGCAGGAAGCGTCGAGCCGTGGCGCGGGTCAGGTCCGTGCGGGCCGCGACTTCGCTGAGGGTCATGACCGGGTTGTTCGCGTCGAAGGCCCGGATCACAGCAAGACCCCGGGCCAACGACTGGACGTACTGGTCGCTGGCCTGCGGGGTCGTTGCGGGTTCGCTCATGGTTACCAATCGTAGTGGCCGCAGTCAGGCGTTGACCCCCAGGGCGGGAGCCTTGAATTGCGGAAGCCAACCCAATTCGGGGGCAATCTTGTTGGCAAAGTCCGTGATGATCTGCCCGTAGTCCTCAATGGAGAACTCGTAGGGCAGGTTGATCTGAAGCTCGGTGGCCTCGGCGACCACGGGGTCGGCCAGGAGTGCTTCGACAATCTGCTGGCTCGTGCCTACCAGGTCCGGCGCGAAGAGGGTCCGGCGTTCTCCGTGCGGTTTGAGGGTTCGTTCGAAGCGGCCCGCACCATAGGCGCGGTAGCGCTCCCGGGTTGCGACGTCCGCTCCGTCCAACGAAACTACTACACGCCCGACGACGACGCGCGGCGCCTGGGTGCCACGATAGCCGGCCAGGTACCGGGAGATATTCGCACCTTGGGCTTCGGTGAACACATCGCTGGCTTCCCCGGACACGATGTTGCCCACCACCAGGTTCACACCCTGCGCCGCGGCCCATTCGGTGGACTTGGCCGATCCCGATCCGTACCAGATCCTGCTCCGCAGGCCCGGGCTGTACGGCTGCAAACGGGGACGCTGGACGTTGCCTGGTGAGTGGATCACGGTGTCCGGGTCGCCCAGGAAGTTGCCCTCCAGGTTCTCCAGCAAGCGTTCGATCCTGCGATGCGACAAATCAAAGGTGCGCCAGTCGCCGTCGAACACTTTGTCCCCCAGAAGCTCCGCGTGAGGCGGCGTTCCGGCGCTCAGACCGATCTGGAGGCGGCCGCCGGAGAGGACATCAGCGGTGGAGATGTCCTCGGCCAGCCGGAAGGGGCTCTCGTAGCCGATCGGAATGACGCCTGTGCCGAGCTCCAGCCGTGAGGTGCGCTGTGAGGCTGCCGCGAGGAAGACCGTGGCCGAGGAGATGCCGTGTTCCAGATGGCGCTGCCGGACCCAGCCTCCGTTGTAGCCGAGCCGCTCACCGAGTTCGAAGAGTTGGAGGGTTTCTTCCAGGCCGCGGTGGGGATCGTTGTCCGGGTAGTTTCCGGGCGTGAGGAAGCTGATGGATTTGAGGGTGCTCATGAGGCTTCTTCCAGGTTGAGGGCGGCGGCTTCGGGGACGCGGTGGGCCACGGTTTCGGGCAGGCCGAGGTTTTCACGCAAGGTGCTTCCCGGATATTCGGACGGGTAAATCCCCCGTTCCTGCAACGCCGGGACAAGCAGTTCCACGACGTCGTCCAGCCCGTCGGGGAAAGCATGCGGGGTGACATTGAGGCCGTCGAAGGCATCCGAGCGGACGTAGTGGGCCAACTGATCCGCAACTGTGGATGCAGAGCCGATGAACCCGCGCCGTTCGGACAGGTGGTGGACCAGCTCCCGGACGCTGTAGTTGTGCTCGCCGGCCAGCGCACGCCATTGCCGCGACTTGACCGTGGGCTCGTGGCCGGTGTGGACAATGCCGTGGGTGTGGCTTTGCCGGGAAGCTACGGGCTCGAAGGAAGGCAGGGGACCATCCAGGTCAACGGCCGAGAGGTCGGTGCCCCACACACTCTCGATGGCTTGCCGCACTGCGCGGTCATTGAGGGCGAACTCCTTGTAATACGCGGCCTTCTCGGCAGCTTCGGCGTCCGTTTCCGCCACGACGAGGTTGGCGCCGGGGAAGATCTTGATGTCGTCCCCGGGCCTTCCGTATGAACGGGCGCGGCGACGGATGTCCGCCGTGAACGCCACGGCGTCGTCGAATTCTATGTGGTGGGTGAAGATTCCTTCGGCCCTCCGTGCGGCGAAGTCGCGGCCTTCAGCGGAATCCCCGGCCTGGAAATACACCGGCTGGCCTTGCGGGCTCCCGGGCACCTGGGGCGTGGCATCGATGCTGCGGAATTTCCCTTGGCGGCGGACCTGACGAGGCTCCGCGGACCAGGACTCGGCGTCACGGCTCCCGGCGATGGGACCGAATCCGTCCCAGAGATCCTGCACTGCGGCGACGTAATCCTCGGCGTGCGTATAGCGCTCCGTGTTCGGCAGGAAGCCCCCGCGGCGGAAGTTCTCCCCGGTCCAGGCGTTGTCTGTCGTCACGATGTTCCACCCGGCCCTGCCTGCGGTCAGCACGTCGACGCTCGCAAGGCGCCGCGCCAGGTCCACCGGGTCCGAGTACGTCGTGTTCAACGTTGCTACCAGCCCGATGTTCTTGGTCTTCGCAGCCAGGTAGGAGTAAAGCACCAGGGCGTCAGGCCTGCCGGTGATCGCGATGTCGTTCAGCTTCCCGAGGTGCTCGCGCAGCCGCAGGCTTTCCCCGAGGAAGACGGTGGAGAAGAGACCCCGCTCAGCGCTCTGGACCAGCTCGGCGTACTTGTCGAAGTCGTAATAGTCCTCCAGGCGATCCGTGGTGCTCCAGTCATAGTTGGGGCTGAAGGGCTGGAAAAGTGCCAGGTGGATCCGGGCATCCGGACGGGGGTACTCGTTGCTGCTCATGCTGGCTCCTTGCTGGTCGCGATGGCGTTCACGGGCGCGGGCAGGCCCAGGGATTCCCGCAGTGTGCTTCCGGGCGCCGGCGGGACGAACACTCCGGCAGATACAAGGCCCGGGATCACCTCTTCCGCAAATACTTCGAGTTCGACGTCCAGTACCGCCGGAAGCAGCCTGACCCCGTCGACGACGCCGGACAGTTCAGTCAGCAGGGCGCGCAACTCCGCTGCGTCCCCCACAAAGCGCAAGAAGTCCGGCGATGCCGGCCACGGCGAAGCTGCGTCCAACGCGTGGAGACGCTGCTGCGCGGGTGGGCCGCCGGCGTCGAGCACTACCTCCAGGTCCGCGACGACGCGACGGACGCCCCGCCGTCGTTCTTCCCTTGCAACGGCGGCGATGCCCGCCACGCTGTCCGCACTGACGACGACGGCGTCCGGCAGTTCCTCGGCCAGCTCGCCAGGGCGGCCGAACACCACGGGCTGGCCCTGCGGTGGGCGGGGCGTGATCGACGGGCCTTTGATGGAGAAGAACTCGCCCTTGAAGTCGGCGTAGTGGAACTTGTCCAGGTCAAGGAAGCGGTTGTTCGCGGCGTCGGCAATGAACACGCCGTCTTCCCAGGTGTCCCACAGCCTGCGCGTAGCGGCCACCACTTCGGCGCCCTCGCGCTGGACCGCGCTCTGGTCCAGGACCGGCTCCGAACCGTAGCTTGCGGCAATCGCCGACGACTCACGCGCTTCAGCCAGCCAGCCCGAGCGACCCCTGGACGCCCAATCCAGGCTGCTGAGCTGATTGGCGAGGTGGTAAGGCTCAGCGTGGATGGTGTTGACGGCGGGAACCAGACCGAGCCGGTCCGTCGACGCTGCGACGAACGCCGCCACTTCCACAGTGTCCAGGCGGCCTGTCACGTTCGGGCTGCCTGCCCCGGCGCCATCCCGGAACGTGGCGAACGTGAAACCCGCAGCTTCTGCCGCGGACGCGACGGCGGCGAACCGCCGGGGCGTTAGCAGCTCCGTCGGTGGGTGCTTGGCCTGGCGCCACGCGGCGGGATGGGCCCCGTCGCCGTCCAGTTCAATGCCGAGTGCAAACTTGCTCATGGAAATCCCCTACTTCCAGATCGCGCGTACGTACTGCTTCTGCCAGAGCTGCTCTGCCGCTTGGTGCCCGAGTTCGTGCGCGGCCCGCAGCCCAAAACTGGGGTCCGCCAGCCCCGCCCGTCCGACGAAAACCGCGTCGGCAGTTCCCGAGGCGACGATTTCTTCCGCTTCCTGCGGCGACGTGATGAGTCCGACGGCGGCGACCGGTACTTCCGCTTTGGCGCGCAGGTGCTGGGCGAGCGGGACCTGATATCCGGAACCCAATGGAATCTCGGCGGGAAGGAGCCCACCGCTGGAAACATCCACCAGATCCACGCCGCGCTCCCGCAACCATTGGCTGATCTCGGCGCTGTCATGGACGGTCAGGCCGTGCTCCAGCCAATCCGTGGCGGAGAGCCGGACGAACAACGACGGACCCGTGGCGCCCAGGACCTCTTTCACCGCGTCCACTACGTCCAGGAGCAGCCGTGCCCGGTTCGGGAGCGAACCGCCGTAGTGGTCCGTGCGCTCGTTGGAGAGCGGCGAGAGGAAGGAGTGCAGGAGGAAGCCGTGCCCGGCCTGGATTTCGACGACGTCGAACCCGGCACCACGGGCGCGCACGGCACTGGCGGCGAAATCTTCAACGATTCTTTGCAGTTGCGCGCCTGTAGCCTGCGTTGGCTCGGTTGACCCAGGGAAGGCTATGGGCGAGGCAGAGAGCGGAGTCCAGCCGCCGTCCTCGATCGGAAGGGCGCCGGGTTCGGTATGCCATGGAGTGCGCAGGGAGGCTTTCCGGCCGGCGTGGGAAAGTTGGATGCCGATCCTGGCGCCGCGTTCATGGACGAAATCGACAATGTCCTGCCAGGCCTGCTCCTGGGAGTCATTCCAGAGGCCGGTATCGCCCAACGAGATCCGAGCCTCAGGGGAGATCGCCGTAGCTTCGGCGAAGATCAGGCCGAAACCGCCCTTTGCCCTGGCGCCGAGATGAACGACATGCCACTGGCCGGGTACGCCATCTTCCGCGGAGTACTGGCACATCGGGGAAAGCCAAAGCCTGTTCCTGAACGTGCGGGAGCCCAGGGTGATGGGCTGGAAAAGGCTGACGTTGGTTGGTTCTGCTGCTGGTTCTCCTGCTGTTTGCGGCGCGCTCACGCGGTTCCTCCCGCTTCAGGGGCCGCAGACAGCCGGCTCGACATTCGCTTGCCGCAGGCGCGGCCAGGTCTGTTTCCGGAGCACCCCGCCACTTCAATGCCTGAGGGTTGCCGCAGCACGAGCCGGTCCTTGGTGTGCTGACTCTTGACCTATGGCTCGAATCTAGGGCGGTACATTGCGTGCGGACAAACGGGTTGTCTTGCGGCGTTACCGGGCGAAACGGCGCGTCAAAGGAGGGCGCATTGCGTAACGATGCGTCGTTGAATCCTCCGTTGCGAGGCCTACTCTGCGGGCTCTTCCATGACAGGGCCCACGCCGCCCGGGTTCCCTGACCGAGCTTGCGAGGTTAGGGAGGCGGTGGGGACGCAGAGCGGGCCTCACAACGGGAGGGACCTCATTGCGAGGCCTACTCTGCGGGCTCTCCCGGGGAAATAACGCGCAGAACGGGCCTCACAACGGGAGGGACCTCATTGTGAGGCCTACTCTGCGGGCTCTCCCATGACTGGGCCCACGCCGCCCGGGTTCCCTGACCGAGCTTGCGAGGTTAGGGAGGCGGTGGGGACGCAGAACGGGCCTCACAACGGGAGGGACCTCATTGCGAGGCCTACTCTGCGGGCTCTCCCGGGGAAATAACGCGCAGAGCGGGCCTCACAACGGGAGGGACCTCATTGTGAGGCCTACTCTGCCTTTTTGAGGGGCAGCGGTACGAGTTCCTGGATCTCCTCGAAGGTGCAGCCAAACGTTTCGCGGACGGTGACGCCTTCGGGGCCGGTGAGGAACACGGCTTTGTCGGTGTACACGCGGGTGACGCAGCCGACGCCGGTCAGCGGGTAGGTGCAGTGTTCCACCAGCTTTGAGGCGCCGTCACGGGTCAGCAGGGTCATCATCACGAACACGTCCTTCGCGCCGGTGGCCAGGTCCATGGCGCCTCCGACGGCGGGAATCGCGTCGGGTGCGCCGGTGTGCCAGTTCGCGAGGTCACCGGTGGCGGAGACCTGGAACGCACCGAGGACGCAGATGTCCAGGTGCCCGCCGCGCATGATCGCGAACGAGTCGGCGTGGTGGAAGTAGGACGCTCCAGGCAGTTCCGTGACGGGGATCTTCCCTGCGTTGATCAAGTCACCATCAACGGCATCCCCTTCGGCGACAGGGCCCATGCCGAGCATCCCGTTCTCCGTGTGGAGGGTGATGTTCTGGTCCTCGGTGAGGTAGTTCGAAACCAGCGTCGGCTGCCCGATGCCCAGGTTCACGAACGAGCCCGGGGCGATATCGCGGGCCACCAACTGGGCCAGTTCATCGCGGCCGAGCGGCTTTTCGGACGTTTGGGTGCTTGTTTGCGTGCCCATGCTCAGGCCACCTTTCCGTTCGAAGAACCAGCAGCTGAACCAACCCGGACCACCGAATTCACGTAAATCCCCGGAGTCACCACGTTCTCCGGATCCAGCGAACCCGTGGGCACGATCTCTGAGACCTGCACAACGGTGCGCTTCGCCGCGGCGGCCATAATCGGGCCAAAGTTCCGGGCGGTCTTGCGGTACACGAGGTTGCCCTTGCCGTCAGCCTTCAACGCCTTGATCAGCGCGACGTCGGCGTGGATCGGAGTCTCGAACACCTGCCACTTCCCGTCCAGAAAGCGGGTTTCCTTGCCCTCGGCCAGCGTCGTGCCATACCCGGTGGGAGTGAAGAAGCCACCGATACCGGCCCCGGCAGCACGGATGCGTTCGGCCAG